>UROO01000110.1 GCA_900549555.1 uncultured Collinsella sp.
TACACCCTAGAGTTCGTCGGCAGCGTCAGATGTGTATAAGAGACAGCCCTTAATCGTAAAGCAGCGGTCAATCGGAAGACGCGGCGCGGCATCGCTCCGCTCGGCACGCTCGCGACAGGCATCCCAGCAGGCACCCACCTGCTCGTCGAGCACGGCGAGCAGTCGTTCGATCCCCTCGCCTGTCTTGGACGACACGGGCACGATCGGCGCGCCCGCAAACACGGTACCCGACAAAAAGTCATCGACATCGAGCTCGGCAAGCTCGGTCATCTCGGCATCGGCCAGGTCACACATCGTCAGCGCCACCACCATATGCGTGACGCTCAGCAGCTCCAGCACGTGCACGTGCTCGCGCGTCTGCGGCATTACGCCCTCCACGGCAGAAACCACCAGCACGGCCACGTCGATGCCTGTCGCACCCTGCACCATGGCGCGCAGGTAGTGGGCATGGCCCGGCACGTCGACCAGGCCCACGATCTTGCCACTCGGCAGCGCCAGCTCGCCAAAGCCCAGCTCCACGGTCATACCGCGACGGCGCTCAACCTCCAGACGATCGGGATTCTTGCCGGTCAGCGCCTCGATCAGCGCCGACTTACCGTGGTCGACGTGGCCCGCCGTGCCAACGATAACGGGACACTCCACCAGCGACTGAACCTCACTCATCGAGCAATCGCCTTCTCAACGCACGCGACGAGCGTCGATGCCGCCGTCTCGATATCGCGGTCGCCCACAAGCGTACGGACGTCAAACAAAATGCGATCGTGCGAAGTTCGCGTGACGACCGGCGTGTCGAAGTCCTGGACAAGCGAGCGCTTGAGCGCGTCAACGGACAGGTGCCCGTCGACCGGGCAGACGGCCACGCACATCGTGGGTAGCTCGATGGTAGGAAGCGAGCCACCGCCGGGGGTTGACGATTCCCCGACGATCTCCAACTCAACGGCGCACGGGCAACCGGCCTTATCGAGCCCGGCGACCATACGATCGCGCAGCTTGCGGGCACGTCGCTCCAGATGAGCCTGCGGAAGCGTGAGCATGCTGAGCACCGGAATATCGCGATGGGCAACATCGGCGCCATCCATGTAGATACGCAGCGTGGCCTCGAGCGCCGTCAGCGCGAGCTTGCCCGGGCGCAGGGCGCGCATAAGCGGATGCGACCCACAGGCCTGGACCAGATCGCGACGGCCCATGATAATGCCCGCCTGTGCGGCACCGAGCAGTTTATCGCCCGAGCAAGACACCAGATCGAGCCCAGCCGAAACCGAAGCCGGCGTGGTTTCTTCACCGCCGCGCACCAAGATGTCGTCGGGCAACAGCGCACCCGACCCCTGGTCCTCGTAGAACAGCAGACCATGCTTGTGGGCCAGGGCGGCAAGCTCCCGAGAGCCCACTTCCTCGTGAAAGCCCTCGATGCGATAGTTGGAAGGATGGACCTTGAGGATCATGGCCGTATCGGGCGTGATGGCGCGCTCGTAGTCGCCCAGATGCGTGCGGTTGGTGGCGCCGACCTCGACGAGTTTGGCGCCCGAGGCCGCCATGACGTCGGGAATACGGAAGCTGCCACCGATCTCGACGAGCTCACCGCGGCTGACGATAACCTCTTTGCCCGCGGCATGGGTGGCAAGCACTAGCAGCACCGCGGCCGCGTTATTGTTGACGACCAGCGCGTCCTCGGCACCGGTAAGCGAGCGGATGAGCTGCGCGGCATGCTCCTTGCGCGACCCGCGCGAGCAGGTGTCCACGCTGTACTCGAGCGTGCTGTAGCCGCGCGCGACCTCGGCCACGGCCTTGACGGCCGACTCCGCGAGCGGGGCTCGACCAAGGTTGGTATGGATAACCACACCCGTGGCGTTGACGGCGGGACGCAGGCTCGGCAGCGCGGAGCGATGCGCACGCCACTCAATGGCCGAGGCCAGTTCGCGCTTGGAACGCGGGGCGGCGCCGGCACGAATCGCGGCGCGCTCCTCATCGAGCTCGGCCGTGACGGCGGCATGCACCACCGCGTCGCAGGTCTCCCCCGCCGCCTTCACAACCGGCCACTCTGCGAGCAGCTCGTTGACGGAAGGAATAGCGCGAAGGCGGGCGCGTACCTCATCGGACATGTTCTGGCTATCGCTCATGTGCGGCCTTTCAAAAGAAGCGTGGATCAGTCGAATACATCAGCTGAGTCAATTACTCGTTATTATCCTCGCGCGCCGCGATCTTTTCCACGCGAACGGCGTTTTCCTGGGTGAGCGCGGCGCCCGTCAACGGGTCCCAACGCAACGGCGTATGGTCGAGCGGGCCCACGCCCAAGGCTTGAGCGCCACCGGCATCGGAGCCAAACGAACGCCCGCCGGGGGCGGCCGACGTAAAGATGCACGCCGGATGCAGATAAGGCGTCGTCTCCACGCGCACGCGGTCGCGGCCCAAATCGCTCACGAGTTCGACGATCTCGCCGTCAGCGATGCCCATGTGTGCAGCAGCATCGGCATTCATCTGCACGGCATCCAGGTCCGATCCAGCCTCGGCGGCACCTTGGGCCGCGAGCCTGCGCGAAGTATGCGACTCAAAGGGACGGTTGCCGCTAATAAGGCGAAACATCCCCAGGCCGGGCTCCACCATGGGAGCGATCCAGTTGGGCACACGACCCATGCCGGCTCGCTCCCATATGTCGCTTGCCAGCGCAATCTTGCCGCCGGCAAGCGGAATCACCGGCTCACCCGTGCGCGTCGGCAGCGCCATGCCCGTATCGGCCCAGCCGCGCTCCTTGAGCTCGTCCAGATCGATCCCAAAAGGCGCCACCTGGGCAGCCGCCAGATCGTCAGACGTAAACTGGAAACACTCGCCCACGCCACACGCCTGCGCCAGACCGGCAAAAATCTCCCGACCGGGACGCGTGCCGTCATGCTGCACGGGCAGCACGGCGTTGCGGTAGAACACGCGCGAATCATTGGCACCCACGACTGCGCCCACGCCGCGGTCGGCCTCCAGATACGTCACGTCAGGCAGCACAAAGTCGGAAGCGCGCGCTGTCTCGGACCAGCGAATATCAATCGTCACGAGCAAGTCGAGCTGCTGCAAAATACCCAACCAAGCCTGCGCATTGCCATAGCCCGCACCGGGGTTACTGGCATAGACGATGAGCCCACGCAAATCGCCGGCAAGAATCGACTGACCGATGGTCGTGCACAGACCGCGCTCGGGGTCGACGAGCGGATAGCGCTCGGACCCCAACTTGGGCTCACGCGGCATCGACGGCGTCGCAAAGCGTGCGGGATCGAGGACGCCCAACACAAGCGGTGTGGGAGGATTGAGCGCGCCGCCCGCATGCCCGATACAGCCCAGCAGCACATCGACCAGACAAATCGCACGCGCGGTCTGGGTGCTATTGGCATACGCGATACCGATGCCGCCATGAAAGCCAGCGTCCACCACCGCAGCAGGCGCCGCGGCAGCCAAATCTCGCGCAGTCGCACGGATATCGTCCGCCGGCACGTCGCACATCGACTCGGCCCACTCGGGCGTCCAAGCATGGGCCGCCTGCGCAAGCTCGTCAAAGCCCGTGGTATAGCGGGCAACAAACTCGTGGTCGTACAAGTCCTCGGCAATGAGCACATGCGCAATGCCCAGCAGCAAGGCCAGGTCGCAGCCCGGGCGTACGCGCAACCAGCGATCGGCGAGCGCAGCCGAGCCGCTGCGCCGGGGGTCGACCACGATAATCTTCGCCCCACGGCGACGGGCATCGTTGAGCGCATCAACGGCCCCCATCGTCGACGAATCGACGATGGAACGCCCCAGGTACATGATGCAATCGGTATGCGCCAGGTCGGAGGCGGGACTATAGCCCAAGCTGTGCTCCCAACCGGTAAGTCGGCTTACCTCGCAGGCACCGTCGGCACCGTACACGTTGGGCGAACCAAGCGCATGCATAAAGCGATAGGCCCAGTAGCGGTCGAACGAGGGCACGCCGAGCGTCATGCCCAGCGCACGAGGCCCACACTCGCCAACAATCCCCAAAAGACGGTCGGCAATCTGAGCAAACGCCTCGCCCCAGGTAATCGCATCAAACCCCGAGCCATCAGCTCGTCGGCGCATGGGGTGCACAATGCGATCGTGCTCGTCAAACGGCATAGACAGGCGATGCCGCCCGCGGGCGCACAGGGCACGCGCCGCGCACGGATGCCCCGGCACCGGCAACTCGGCCACCACGCGACCATCCTCAAAATGGGCCGCAAAGGCGCAATCGGCATAGCATCCCCCGCATGTCGTCACTACGGAGCGACCGTCACGCTTCACAGCAGATGCCATCTCGATTACCCCTTTCATCAGCCAAACACAACAGGCCAAAAGCCCGGCGACGAGCCCCAGACCCAAAAAGCCTCCCGCACGGCAACGCCCCGCGGGAGGCCCAACGTCAAACAGACGGTACCTTACGCCTCGAACTTCTTGGCGTAGATAAACCAGTAGCCGAGCGCGACCAGAACCGCGCCGCCCACGATGTTGCCCAGCGTGGCGGCGGACAGGTTAAACGCAATGCCCGCGGCGTTGAGCGCATCGGCACCGGCGACGTCGGCACCGTAGCCGCACGCGTGCATCACGGCACCCATGGGCAAAAAGTACATGTTGGCAACACAGTGCTCAAAACCGCAGGCCACAAAGGCGGCGATGGGCAGCAGAATGCCCACAACCTTATCGACTACAGTCTTGCCGGCGGTACCGATCCACACAGCCAGGCACACAAAGATGTTGCACAGGATGCCGCGGAAGAAGATCGTCACCCAGTCGATCGTCACCTTGCCGGCGGCGACGCTCACCATGGAATTGGCGACCGCCTCGCCGTTGAGCTTGTAAATGCCGGCCATGTACACCAAAAAGACGATGAACAGGGCACCGACAAAGTTACCGACCCATACGACGACCCAAGCCTTGAGCATCTGGACCAGGGTGATCTTTTTGCTCTTGAGCGCGCAGACCATAAGCGAGTTGCCGGTGAACAACTCGGCGCCACACACCAGCACCAGCACCAGGCCCAGGCAAAAGCACAGGCCGCCCACGACGCGCTGGGCGCCCCAGCCCAGCGTGCTATCGCTCAAGAACACGGTAAAGAACAGGCCACCGAAGGCAATAAACGCACCGGCGAACATTGCCAACAGAAAGGCCTTTGCGACCGGCAGGTTGGCCTTGGTCACGCCGGCGGCCTCGGTCTTGGCCTCGATCGCGGCGGGTGCCAGGCAATCGGGAGCAGGGTACTCCACCTTGGAATCTGCCATGTCAATCACTTCTTTCCTAATCAGCAGGGACAAGCGCACCTATTGCTCTTGCCCCAAGCGGACAAAGTGGGAAAAGTCGTTGGCGGCCACGGCGTCGTACACGGCGTCGACGGCCTCAAAGACCTCCGGGGACATGGGGTTATAGAACTCCGTGTCGCCCGGCTGAATCCCAACGAAGACGATATCATCACACGATTGTTCGATTTCCTCGATCAGAATCGACAAAGGAAGCGAATGCGTGGTGAACATCGACTTGCGGGCCACATCGCGCTTGTCGAGCAAACGGATGGACCCGACGGGCAGCGCCATGTCGGCGGCATCGACCAAAACCAAACGCGGCGGACGCTCACGCTTAACCTCGATGATGTCATCCTCGGGCGTTTGCCCGCCGTCGATGGTGTACCAACCGGCGATGGGCGCGTCCTCCATCTTTTTGGAGAGCACGGGGCCGGCGGCATCGTCGGCACGCAGCACGCTTCCCGCCGTGAGCACGATACCCGCAAACGGGGCGCCGTTCACACGTCCCTGTCTCTTATACACATCTCCGAGCCCACGAGACGGACTCCTATCTCGT
>UROO01000111.1 GCA_900549555.1 uncultured Collinsella sp.
GGCAGCGTCAGATGTGTATAAGAGACAGCGCTTAAACTGTTGGGCAAAGAAGCGACGATAGAACGTACGTAGCCACGTGTGGACGGTCTTGGCGTCGTAGACGCCCTCGAAGCTCTTGAGCGCCATGCGGTAGATCTTGCCCGGCTCAAAGCCAAAACGCAGCAGGTAGTAGAGGAAGTAGTCGTGCAGCTCGTACGGACCCACCAAATCCTCAGTCTTCTGCGCAATCTCGCCGTCGCCCGTGGGCGGCAGAAGCTCGGGGGACACCG
Source organism: uncultured Collinsella sp. (assembly GCA_900549555.1). GTDB lineage: Bacteria > Actinomycetota > Coriobacteriia > Coriobacteriales > Coriobacteriaceae > Collinsella. The sequence continues at coordinate 270 of UROO01000111.1, forward strand.
GTGTATCGAGGATGTCGAGCAGCGTCTCGGCAATACGCCCGCCAAAGACATCGGCAGCATAACGCACCAGATGGCGCACAAGCGTCTTGGGCACGCTCGCGTTGACGGCATACATGCTCATGTGGTCGCCGTTATAGGTAGCCCAACCGAGTGCCAGCTCCGACAAGTCGCCCGTGCCGATGACAAAACCGCCAGCCTGGTTGGCCAGATCCATCAGAATCTGCGTGCGCTCGCGGGCCTGGCTGTTCTCGTAGGTCACGTCCTGCACGGTCGGATCGTGTTCTATGTCCTTGAAGTGCTGCTCCACAGCCGCGTGGATCGAAACCTCGCGGAAGCTCACACCCAGGTCGCGAGCGAGCGACTCAGCGTTCGACTTGGTACGATGCGTCGTGCCAAAGCCGGGCATGGACACGGCCGTGATACCGGTGCGCGGCAGCCCCAGTGCATCGAAGGCGCGAACTGTCACGAGCAGTGCCAGCGTGGAGTCCAGGCCGCCCGAAAGACCGATGACTGCAGCCTTGGTACCCGTATGGGCAAGGCGGGTCTTGAGGCCGGCGGTCTGCAGGTCGAGGATGGTCTCGCAACGCTCGGCCAGGTCGCCATGGTCGGCCGGCACAAAGGGCGCACGGGGGAAGACACGGTCGATGCCGAGTGCATCGTGCAGGACAGGTTCGTCTGCCAGCACGCCCTCAAACGAAAATTCAACGGTCGTGGCCTCCGGCGCATCGTCCGCGCGCGTCCACGTCGTTGAGCGACGGCGCTCGGCAACCAGGCGGTCAAGGTCAACGTCGGCGACGGCCATATCGCAGGTGAGGAGCTTCGTGACGGCGAGCTTGGAGCCGTTTTCGTAGATAAGGTTCTCGCCTGCAAAGACCATATCGGTCGTGGACTCGCCCTCGCTCGCATCCGCATAGGCATAGGCGCAGTACAGGCGCGCGCTCTGATTGGAGATGAGACTGCGGCGATAGTCTGCCTTACCGATAATCTCATCCGAGGCCGACGGGTTGAGAATCACCGTCGCACCGGCAAGCGCCATCTCGGTCGAAGGCGGCGCCGGCACCCACAGGTCCTCACAGACCTCAACGCCCAGCACCAGGTCCTCGGCGCCCTCATCACAGCAGCGGTAGACAAGCCCCGAACCCAGCGGAACTGGACCCTGACCGGCAAATTCAACCCACACGGGATCCGCAGGCGCCGGAGCAAACCAGCGGCGCTCGTAGAACTCGCCATAGTTGGGCAGATACTTTTTGGCCGTAAGACCCAAAAGCTCGCCCGCGCAGCACACGGCGGCGCAGTTGTAGATATTCTCGGCAACTGCAACGGGAAGACCGATGGTAAAGACAATCGGCAGCTCACGAGTCTCGTCGAGGATATGTACCAGAGCGGCCTCACAGGCATGCAGCAGCGTGCGGTTATGGAACAGGTCGGCCGCGGTATAGCCGCACAAGTTGAGCTCGGGCAGCACCAGCGCGCGAACGCCGCGCTCGGTAGCCTCGCGAACAGCCGCCAGCGCAACCCCGGCATTGCCTTCGACATCGGCCACGCGAATCTGCGGCGACGCCGCCGCCACACGCAAAAAGCCATCAGACTGAGAAAGGTGAAGATTCATAAGAATGCTCCCGTGCGTAGACGCCATTCACAACAATTAGCAAGCCCTATTGTAGTTCAACCGCCGGGTGTAACCGCATCCCACCAACTTGGTGAGCTATTGATGAGTTGATGGTATCTGTTAAATGTCACGTACGATTCACATCTGGTGGGTACCCTGATGGCTACATGAAACGAAGCAGATTTACACCGGGAGGGTCCCGCATGACAACCAAGTACACCGACGCGCCGCGCACGCGCGTCATGACACCATCCGCGCTCAACAACGGCGTTCACGAAAACCATTCCATCGGACAGACCATGGCCATCGCGCCCAAAAAGGGCCTGTTCGATGACATTTCCATTCCCCAGATCATCGCCGGCGCCGCAGCCGCCGCCACGAGCGTCGCGCTTGCTTCCAAGATTGGTATTGCCGGTTCAGTAATTGGCGCCGCCGTGAGCTCGGTCATCACCGTTGTGTCCTCGCAGGTCTACCGCCACTTTATCTCTGCCAGCGCCAAAGCCCTCAAAGGTACGCACGCCGACGTCGACTACCCCGCCGGCGCCTATGAGCCCGTTGAGTTTAATGCCGAGGAGCACCTGGGCGGCGCCGCGACTACCCAGGAGATGCGCCAGATTGCGGGGCGCGCGACCACGGCGCGCGTTGCCCCCGACAGCTTGCGCGCCAAGGCGGCGGCAGAGCGCAGCCAGACGCAAAAGAAGGTCATCATCTTCTCGATCGCCATCGCCATCGTCGCGGTCATCGCCTGCACCGGCGCCATCCTTATCACCACTGCCGGTGAGGGTCTGGGCGAGCGTCCCGAGCCAATCCTGTCGTCGCGCACGACCGAGAGCGATGCAAATGGCAACACCCAGTCGCAGGATCAGCAGGCACAGACGGACGATACGCAAGACAGTTCTACCTCTGCCAATTCGTCCTCGAACACCCAAAACCAATCGCAGGGCGCCGATTCCTCTACGGCCAACAGTGGCACGCAATCCAGCACGACTGACTCAAGCCAAACGACTGACGGCTCTCAACCGAGCACAGGCGACCAGACGAGCGGCAATGCATCGGGCACGGGATCTACCGACAATAGCAACACCAACAGCTCGAGCGGAACCGCTTCTGGCACGGCATCAGACAGCTCGAGCCAAGACACGGCATCGGGCAACTAAGCACGTTTGTCTCTCATAGATAACCGACCTGCATAACGGGCGCGAACCGGCAACGGTCGCGCCCGTTTACCTTGGGCGACGAGATGGCAAGGCCCGTGCGATGGTAAGATGCTTTGGTGTGTAAAGAGGAGATTTGCCATGAGCAAGACAATAGTTACGCCCACGCTATCGCTGGGCAACCACATCTATCTGTATCGTCTGCTGCGCGACGCGATTGGTTGCGGCAAGCAAACGTTTATGACGCAGGTCGAGGAGGCGCTCGCCGACGGCGACATGACCGCTTATGACCTGGGCTTCGAGTCCACGCGCGAGCTGCTCGAGGAGCTCGACGACTGCATTAGACTGACCGTCTTTAAGGGCGGTCGCCTGTATGCCACCGTCATCGCCAACGATACCTGGGATGCCGCCCTTGCCAAGGGCGAGGACAAGCCCAAGGCAGCCAAGGGAGCCAAGCAGTCCTACAAAAAGAAAAAGCGCGGTGAGAAGGACCTCAAGGCCGTGCGCCCCAAGCACGTTAAGCGCGCCGAGCCCGAGCCCGTGGCCGAAGTCGCTCCGGAGCCCGAGCCCGAGACAGGGATCGAAGCCGCTATTGAGGTAACGGCAGAAGCCGAAACCGAAATCGCCGCCACGACCGATCCCGAAGTCATGCCAGAGCAGGAAGCCACTGCGGAGCTCAACGAGGCTCCCAAGTCGACAACCGAAGAAGCCGCTGACCAGCCTGAGACGCCTGCGTTCCAAAACAGCGATGTCTTTGGCGACGAGGCTGAGGACGATCAGCCCGAAGAGCCCACAGAACAGGACGCTGCCGAGGCGGCATCGGAGCCCGATGTACCGCAGCCTGCCATCTCACTCACGGTCGTCTATGATCCCGAGAACGCCAACGCCGGCATCACCACCATGGCATCCACGCCCATCGAGGCAAAGCCGAGCGTCGAGAACGAGAACGCGACGCAGGTTGAGGTTGAAACTACAGCTGCAGACGCGCCCGTCACCGTGAAGCCCGCAGATTCCACGATCAAGCCGAAGACGACGCTGAAGCCCGCACCCGTCATCGAATCCGTGCCCGCCTCTGCTTGCGACCAAATTCCCGCACCGACACCGGCTTCGGTACCCGCAGCGGTCCCAACCCTCGCACCCGCAGCACCGACCATCCCCGAGGACTTCCCCGTCGATTTCGCAACCGAGGTCTTCTGCCCCGGCCCGCTTCTGCACCAGCTGTCGACCTATCTCCCCTACGGCGCCGACACGCTCGGCATCGTCGGCGAGTACTACTGGATCGCCCGCGAGCGCGGTACCATCGAGGCCGCGCGAAACCGCGCAAGCTTCCCTCTGCGCTACACGCAGGCCGGCGAGCGCCACGAAGTCACCGTGCGCATCCGCCGCAACACCACCGGCGGTCTCGGAGCCGCCTGGACCATCGATAAAGTCGAGCCTTCTACCAAGTAACAAAAAGGGACGATAACCCTCAAGGTTATCGTCCCATTCTCGTTAGGCCACCTGAGCTCGACTAGTCGCGCGTGAGCTTGCGGTGAATACGATGCGGCTGGGCTGCATCCTCGCCCAGGCGCTCGATGCGGTTGGCCTGATAGGCCTCGAAGTTGCCCTCGAACCAATACCAGTTGCCCGGATTCTCGTCGGTGCCCTCCCACGCCAGAATGTGCGTGGCGACGCGGTCCAGGAACATACGGTCGTGGCTAATGACCACCGAGCAGCCCGGGAACTCGAGCAGCGCCGCTTCGAGCGAGGACAGCGTCTCGACGTCGAGGTCGTTCGTGGGCTCGTCGAGGAGCAGCAGGTTGCCGCCCTGCTTGAGCGTGAGTGCCAAGTTCAGACGGTTGCGCTCGCCACCGGATAGTACGCCAGCGCGCTTCTGCTGGTCCTGGCCCTTAAAGCCAAAGCTCGCCACATAAGCGCGGCTCGGAACCTCAGTCTCGCCGACCATCATGTGGTCCAGGCCATCCGAGACGACCTCCCACAGGTTCTTATCGGGGTCGATGCCGGAACGGTTCTGGTCGACGTAAGAAATCTTGACGGTCTCGCCCACCTCGAGCTCGCCCGAAGTCAGCGGCTCCAGACCCACAATCGTCTTGAACAGCGTGGTCTTACCGACGCCGTTGGGGCCGATGACGCCCACGATGCCGTTGCGCGGCAGGGTGAACGAAAGGTCGTCGATAAGCACGCGGCCATCGAACTCTTTGTGCAGGTGATGGGCCTTGAGCACCTTGTTGCCCAAACGCGGGCCCACAGGAATGCGAATGTCGGTCCAGTCGAGCTTCTGGCTTGCGCGGGCCTCGGCCTCCATCTCCTCGTAGCGAGCCAGACGGGCCTTGTTCTTGGCCTGGCGAGCCTTGGGCGAGCTGCGTACCCACTCGAGTTCGGCCTCCATGCGCTTGGCGAGCTTGGCATCGCGGTTGCCCTGCGCCTCGATACGGGCAGCCTTGGTCTCCAGATACGTGGAGTAGTTGCCCTTGTAGGGATAAAGGTGGCCGCGGTCGACCTCGCAGATCCACTCGGCAACGTTATCCAGGAAGTAGCGATCGTGCGTGACGGCAAGCACCGCGCCCTGGTAGTTGTGCAGGAAGTGCTCGAGCCACAGGATCGACTCGGCGTCCAGGTGGTTCGTGGGCTCGTCGAGCAGCAGCAGGTCGGGAGCCTCGAGCAGCAGCTTGCACAGGGCCACACGGCGGCGCTCGCCGCCGGAAAGCACGTTGACCGGCATGTCGGAATCGGGCAGCTGCAG
>UROO01000112.1 GCA_900549555.1 uncultured Collinsella sp.
CGAGATAGGAGTCCGTCTCGTGGGCTCGGAGATGTGTATAAGAGACAGCTTGTACTGCACGCCACCATTGGTGTTGGTGTTCATGCCGCGGGTGCATGCCATGATGTCGGTGAGCGACACGCCGAAGTGCTTCATGCGACCGGGGCTGACGAGAACGGGCGGAGCGCCACCTTGAGCGTCGAGAGGATACTCCTGAGCTCGTTGCCGCCCGAGGAGACGAACTGCGAGGCCCTGTTCTTCGCGGGGTGCCCGCTTGGCAGGGCGCGAAAGACGGACTTCAATGGTTCGGCCGGGTCGTCGCCCTCGGCCTCGGTGCCGCGGTCCAGCACCTCGCAGACGGTCGCCAGGTGCTTGGACTCCTCGGGGCACTTGTCGGACATGGAGACCAGCAGGACGAGGGCGGACAGGAGCCCCCGCGCGGACGCGGTCCAGTGCGAGCCCTTGCCCTTCTCGTCGTCCTGTACCACGAGCTCAGCGATGGCGTCTGCCGCCTGCTCGGCCTCCTGGTCCCGGCCCTCGGCGAGGAGGTCGAGCACCTGCCTGAGCGGGTTGAACCTCTGGCCGCGATAGGGATGCTGCGTGTCGAGCAGGAGGACGCGGTAGCCGCGACGGGCCAGCTCGTCGCCCGTGAGCTCTACGAGCTCGTTCTTCACGTCGGAGACGACGAGGGTCGCGGGCTCGGAGCCGTTTGAGCCGTCGCCGTACGAGAGCAAATCGATAGAGGGGAGGTAGAGGAAGCGGCTCTTGCCTGACCCAGTGGCCCCGGAAACGAAAATCATCTTCTTGGGCTCGAAGAGATAACAGGGCTTGCCGCGCCGCTTGGTGAACCCGTAGACGAACCCGCGCGACGAGGGGTTGGCCGAGCCATCCCATGTGACGGAGCCCCTCACGACCTCCCGGCCCGTCTTCACGTGCGCGTCCCCGAGCACGCCGCCGTCCTCGCCCCTCGCGTTGAGGGCGCTTGAGTAGGCGATGAGCGAGCATGCACAGAGCGAGAGGAGGAGGGTGAGGGCGGTGCCCGCCGGGCAGGCGGTGAATGAGCCCGAGAGCCACCAGCCGAGAACCGTGGCTGCGTCGAGCGCCGAGGGGAGGAGCGACGCGTCGAGCGGGAGCCCCGCGACGAGGCGGTCTATGGGGGAGGCGAGCACCGGGCAGGCGAGCGCGGCGAGGACAATTGAGGTGACGAGCGCCGTGAGTATCTTTGTCTTCATGGTTGTTCCTTTGTTTTTGACAGAAGGTCCGAGAGTTGAGAGGTCGTGCGGGCTATGAGGTTTAAGGCCTCCGAGAGCCGATGTGCCGTCTGTCCGTCGACCCCGTATTTGTTAATGGCCCGTTGGGCCTGGTTAAGGTTGTTTCCCTGCCGCTTCATCTCGGTGAGCATCTGCCGGAGGGTCGACTCGTCGGCGATCTTGACCGGTTTCTCTCCGAGATTGAGCGCAGCCTCGCGCATGAACGTCGATGGGGGCATGCCGAAAGAGGAGGAGCGGGCCACGATTGCGACCCGCTCCTCATCGGTCATCCTGACGTTTATATGTGCGGTCCTGCTATTGCCGCGCATCGCCTAATCCCTATCGAGGAAGGTGGCATGGACCCCGTCGAAATCGAGCCGCGCCTCGGCCAACATTCCGTAACGGTTCTTGAGGGCAATGAGCTTGAGCGGAGTTCCGCTTGCGGGAGGCTCATAGGGAAAGCTGGGCTTACCGTTGTCATCGGCGAGGTAGAGCACAGAGTCGAAGCCGTATTCGACGGCGGAGGAACCGCCGAACATGCCGAGGCTTGGCTTGGTCGACTTCCCAGACTCGTAGGACTTGCGCGTGGTCGAGCTCAGGGCGATGACGGGCGAGCCATAGAGGTTCGATATTTCGCGCAAACCCTTTACGCATGCGGTGATTGCCAGGCGCTCGTCGATGAACTGCTGGTCTGCCGTGGTGCCGCAGGCCAGGAGCTGCAGATAATCCACGAAGACGATAGGGGCCTCGTCGCGCTCGCGTGCCACCAGTCCGACGAGGTTCGAGAGCTCGACGGTGTTCAGCGGACCGGTGATGCAGAGATTGGGGGCGATGCGGTCGCGGTACATGCCGAGTGCGTTTTCGAAGGCCACGTGCTTGGGGTGGCTCTCCGCCGCCGCATCTGCGACCTCGGAGAGGGCAAGCTCGGTGCCGCTGAGCCGCGTAAGGCTCTTTTCCAAGAGCTTGTGCGCGGGGAGCTCGGCGGAGACGTAGACGACTGGGTGCCCGTCGTCCGCGAGCTTGTCGGCCTCCTGCAAGGCCAGGGTCGTCTTGCCCTTGCCGGGTGCGGTGCCGATGGCGTAATTCAGTCCGGGGTAAACGCCACCAAGAACGTCGTTGAGGGCCTTGAGGCCAAAGTGGGCGACGGGCTGGTCGCCCTCAAGGGCGCTTAGATGCTCGTCGAGCTTATCGGATTCGAAAACGAGGAGGTTGGAGGTCGGGCACTGCATCACTCGCTCGCCTCTTCAGCGAGCTTTTTGAAGTAGTCGAAGAGGTCTTCCTCCATGACAAAATACTGGTTGGCGATGCGGAAGCAATGATGAGTCGACTTCATGAGCCGGATGGCACTTGACTGGCCAATGCCGATGAGAATCTGAACATCAAGACGGCTCAAGATACGCTTGGTGCCAGTGCGGCGAAGGTTGATGCCTGCGGAAATGGCGTCAACCTTGGGGTCATCTGCAAAATGCATGATAAACTCCTCTGTTAGGGCGCTCGGCTCCTCTTCGATGTTTGGCGACAATGAGGGGAGTCGGGTGCTTGCTTGTAATTCGGGCTTATCGACTAGTTGGCGTCTCCTTCCTCGTAAGCGTCGATAAGGTGTAAGAGGCTAATTCGAGCCTCTGTGGGCTCCACGTACCCCTTGCGTGACGACTCGCCCATGTTGGCGAAATCGAGCAGAACGCGATAGGTACAGGAGTAATCCTTGATGCACTCCCACAGATTGATGATGTACGAGAGCAGCGGCGTGATGGTGAGTAGCGCCGTCGGGTTTTGCAAGAGCGTTTCAAGCTCGCGCCCGGTTTTTGCCTGAATGCGTAAGTCGAGACTGTCCTCGTGCGCCTTGGAAGCCTCTTCGGCCAGAAGACAGACGCTATCCCAATTCGAGCGGAGATGATGCACGCGCTCGTCAGCGGTGTCGATGCAGACTCTAGCCTCATGACAGTAGTCAAAGAAGCCTTTGACGATGTTGCGGCAGTCCTTTTTGGGCTGGATGGCGCTCCAGTCTTCGAACATAGCCTCAAAGGCGTCGAGACAGTTTCCATCTTCTGCATAGATGAGCTGCGCCGCCCATCTTCCGAGGTCTGTGCTAGTCAGCTGCTCCATGGGGAGTCTCGCCAAGAGCGCGGAGGGAGTGAGCCCCCTTGTGGCTGCTAGGTCGGCGCTGGAGCGCTTGAAAAAGACTTGCTCCTCTTTTGAGCTAAACAGAATCGTCGAACGGAGCTTGCTGCTCGCGGTGGTCAATGCCATTGATAACCTCCTCTCACTTTAGGTGAGAACAAGTATAACAATACGTGCACCATATAACATGGCTCTATTCTGATTCACTCAACTTTTCAAAGACTTCTGCTGCGTTTCGGTCATTGGCCCTGATTGCATGGGTGTAGAAATTAGCCGTTGTGCTTGCGGAGGCATGGCCCATTCGCGCCTGAACGGTCTTTAAATCGACGTTGCTCGCCACGAGAGCGGTCGCGGCGGTGTGACGGAGGCCATGGGGAACAAGTCCTGAGTAACCAGTGCCGCGCGTATGAAGCTTGCCGTCTCGCATGAACTGCTTCGTCACATTGCTGTAGGTTCCATAGCCGTTATCGACGCAGAAGTCCCTAAACCATCGGGAATAGTTGTGCCCCTCTGGCCGGGTTATGCTTATTCGGCGGAGGCCCATCGCATCCCTTTCAACGCTAAGCGCGTGAACGATGGGATCGGTGTCCTTTCGTTCTAGCCCACGGCGTTTGAATATGTTGCGTTGCACGTCCCTCCATTTATCCAAGTAATCGGCCAGCGTTTTATCTATAGAGAGAATGCGCCTGCTCATTTCTGACTTCGGGGGCCTTAGGGTTTTGTCGTTGGTGTACTGGCGGACGATTCGAAGCTCCATGGCCTTGGGGTCGTAATCGAGCCAGCTTAGGCCCAGCGCCTCTCCCTTTCTCAGTCCAAGGTGGAATATGAGCATGGTGCAGACCGTCATGGGTCCCATCGGCTCGGCAAGCAGGCATTCGGTGAACCGTGGAAGCTCGTCAGGGGGAAGAAAGTTGCGTGCCCGCAAGTCCGGTTTCGGAAGCTTGATGCCCATGCAGGGATTGCGGTCTATCAGCTCGTTCTCGAGGGCGTCTTGCATGACCTGCTTAAGCTTGACGTGAATACGACGAATCTCGGCGTCGGTGAACCTTCCATTTGAACGAGCCTCAGCGTAGGCGCGTTTAATATCGTCGGGCCTCAGGTCGGCTAGGGGCACGTCTCCGAACAGTTCTCGTATGTGTCGCACGTCGTATCCCTCTCGCTCATAAGAGAGAGGGGAGCCGAATGAGCCCTCTCGGAGCACGTGGAAAGATTCGGCATATGCCGCTACGGTGCTTGGGGCATCCCTAGATGGTTCATGGCTCTCAAGTTCCTCGCGGTACTCGTTGAGGGCGTTTGCGACTTCGCTAGGCCAGTTCTTTGGGTTCTTGCTCTTGCAATGGATAGTCCTCTTGGGTGTTTTGAGATACTTAACCTTGCTGCCGTTCTTTCCGGAGTTTGGGTCTCTCCCAAGAGAGAAGTAAATCTTGAATGAGCCGGGCTTTCCCTTGATGGGTTCGGATGTTCCCTTTGCGGTTGGTTTGATTCTGGTTTCCAAAAGAGTCCTCCATGGGGATTACGTTAGGCTCGGGGCCGGGGCTTTGAGGGCCTCGGCCCCGAGCCTAACGTAAACTTTTCACCCCTGCAAGCCGTTACCGTAACTGCTAGGGGTGAAAAAGGGGTGAAATAGAATTCTAATAAGAACCAGCAGAAACTCAAAAATAGCTAATCTACCTGCGAATATATATAATAGGGCAAAATTGCATTTGCCCAGGTAAGGTAAATGACCATGACCTCCTAAAGCGGGTGTCGACGGTTCGAATCCGCCCGGGGGCACCAGGAAAATCGCAGGTCAGGAGTTATTTTTGCTTCTGACCTGTTCTGGTTTTGGGACTAAGAACCGCTTTCGTTTGTAAATCTGGTAAGTAAATATTATGACTTCCCGAGTTTTCCACTGAAAACAGGAAATCACCATTTTGATGATTCGGTAGCTTTGAATTATTTGATAAAAAGCCTGCTCAGAAGCTTGTGTAATACCCAGTTTGGTGAAACCAATTAATAGAGAAATAGTTTATAAAGAAATAGGGACGGCGATGCCGTCCCCTTCGCTCGCAGAGCTCGCTGCGCGGTCACGTGCCGTGACCTTGCCGCCGGCTACGCCGTCGATTGATACGCTCACTGCGTTCGCTGATGATGGACTAATCCTTTTTATCAGTGACACCAGTCATAAGTGCAGCAATTGATATGTTGAATCCATTGGCAATTTTAGAGAGGTTAGAAAGACTGACATTTCTTCGCCCGACCTCTATCGAGGCGTAGTAAGACCTGTCCATGTCAATGCGGTTCGCAAATTGCTCTTGTGAGTAACCAGACTCTGATCTGAGTTCTTTGCAGCGTAGACCAAAGGATTGTTGTAGCGGCGAGATATCCATGACAAAAAGAGTCATGGATTGTTGTATTTATGCCAACGGACTATATAC
>UROO01000113.1 GCA_900549555.1 uncultured Collinsella sp.
ACGAGATAGGAGTCCGTCTCGTGGGCTCGGAGATGTGTATAAGAGACAGGGCGCGATCTTCAACCCCGAGAACGCTCGTGGCAACCTGCACCTGGGCATCGACGTGGGCTCCACCACCGTTAAGCTCGCCGTGCTCAACGACGACAACCAGATCGTCTACGCCAAGTACCAGCGCCACCACACCGACGTCCGTGCCTGCGCCCGCGATCTGTTCGAGGGCGCTGCGACGGTGCTGCCGACGGCCCAGATGACCTGCGCCATCACCGGCTCGGGCGGCCTTCTGCTGTCCCAGTGGCTCGACCTGGAGTTTGTCCAGGAGGTCATCGCCAGTAAGCGTGCCGTCGAGACCCTCATCCCGGCCACCGATGTCGCCATCGAGCTGGGCGGCGAAGACGCCAAGATCATCTACTTTGATAACGGCATCGAGCAGCGCATGAACGGTACCTGCGCCGGCGGTACGGGCGCGTTCATCGACCAGATGGCCACTCTGCTGCACACCGACGCGAGCGGCCTTAACGAGCTCGCGGCCAACGCCACCACCATCTATCCCATTGCCAGCCGCTGCGGCGTTTTTGCCAAGACCGACGTCCAGCCGCTGCTCAACGAGGGCGCCCGCCCCGAGGACGTGGCCGCCTCCATCTTCCAGGCTGTCGTGACCCAGACCATCTCGGGCCTGGCGTGCGGCCGTCCCATCCGCGGCAACGTCGCCTTCCTGGGCGGCCCGCTGCAGTATCTCTCCGAGCTGCGCCACCGCTTCTACCTCACGCTCAACCTGGACGAGGAGCACCGTATCGTGCCCCAAAACGCTCACCTATTTGTGGCGAGCGGTGCCGCCATGGCGCACGAGTCCAATAAACTCAGCACGTTCCCGCAGCTCATCGAGGCTATTGATGCCTTGGGTGACACGCAGGGTGCCGAGGTCGAGCGTCTGGATCCGCTCTTTGCCACCGACGAGGATTTTGCCGAGTTCAAGACTCGCCACGACACCGAGGTCGTCCCAAAGGGCAAGCTCGACGGCTACACCGGTCGCGTGTTCATCGGTATCGACGCCGGCTCCACCACCATGAAGGCCGCGCTCGTGGGCGAGGACGGCCAGCTGTTGCACACCTGGTACGGCAACAACAACGGCGACATCCTGGGCACGGCCAAGGTCATCATGGCCGATTTCTACAACCACATCCCCGCCGGCTGCACCATCGGCCACGTGACCACCACGGGCTACGGCGAGGCGCTGCTCATCGAGGCCCTCAAAGCCGATTCCGGCGAGATCGAGACCGTTGCGCACCTGCGCGGCGCCAAAGCATTCCTGCCCGGCGTCGAGTTCATTCTGGACATCGGCGGCCAGGACATGAAGTGCCTGCGCGTCAAGGACGGCGTTATCGAGCACATCATGCTCAACGAGGCCTGTTCGTCGGGCTGCGGTAGCTTTATCGAGAGCTTCGCCGTCTCTATGAACATGGACGTGCGCGCGTTCGCCGATGCCGCCATCCATGCCAAGGCCCCCGTCGATCTGGGCAGCCGCTGCACGGTCTTTATGAACTCGCGCGTCAAGCAGGCGCAAAAGGAAGGCGCCACGGTGGGCGACATTGCGGCCGGCCTGTCCTATTCCGTCATCAAGAATGCCCTGTTTAAGGTCATTAAGCTGCGCGACCCCAAGGAGATCGGCAGCCAGGTAATCGTCCAGGGCGGCACCTTTATGTCCGATGCCACGCTGCGCGCGTTTGAGCAGCTCACCGGTGTTCACGCCGTGCGTCCCGACATCGCCGGCTGCATGGGTGCCTACGGTGCGGCCCTACTCGCCCGCGATCGCGCCGGCGCCGATGGCACCTCGACCATCCTTTCGGCCGAGGACATCGCGCACCTCACCGTGACGCAAAAGCATGTCCGCTGCGGCCGTTGCTCTAACAACTGCCAGCTTACCGTCAACGACTTTGGCGGCGGCAGGCGCTTCATTACCGGTAACCGCTGCGAGAAGGGTGCCGGCCACAAAAAGCAAAAGACCGAGGCCCCCAACCTCTTCAAAAAGAAAAACGAGCTGCTCTTTAACCGCGAGGTCCTGAGTCCCGACGAGGCTCCGCGCGGCACCGTGGGTATCCCGCGAGCACTCAACATGTACGAGAACTATCCCTTCTGGCACGCGTTCTTTACGCGCCTGGGCTTTAGCGTGCAGCTGTCCGACCAGTCGAGCAAGAAGACCTACCAGGCGGGCATCGAGTCCATGCCGTCCGAGAGCGTGTGCTACCCGGCCAAGATGAGCCACGGCCATGTGATGAACCTTATCGACCGCGATGTCGACTTTATCTGGATGCCGTGTGTGCGCTGGGAGCGCAAAGAGGACCCGACTGCCGGTAACTGCTACAACTGCCCCATCGTCATGAGCTACCCCACGGCGCTGGCGCTCAACATCGACGAGATCCGCGAGCAGAACATCGAGTTCCTGTATCCGTTTGTGCCGTATCACGACAAGACCGAGCTCAAGCGCCGCCTGTACCAGGTGCTCGCCGTCGACCGCGTGGCCGATGCTGAAGCCGGTCGCGGTCGCGTGCGCGGTCCTAAAATCACGCGCTCCGAGGTCGATGCCGCCGTCAACGCTGCCTTTGAGGCCGACGCGCGCTTCCACGAGGATATCCAGACCATGGGCGAGGAGGCCCTTAAGTGGGTCGAGGACTACGGCGGCCACGGCATCGTGCTCGCCGGCCGTCCCTACCATAACGACCCCGAGATCAACCACGCCCTGCCCGAGCTTATCTCGAGCTTTGGCTTTGCGGTCTTTACCGAGGATTCGCTCGCGCATCTGGTAAAGCCCGAGCGTCCGATTCGCGTCGTCGATCAGTGGATGTATCACAGCCGCCTGTACGCCGTCGCCCGTTTTGTAACGATGCGCAACGACCTGGACCTGATCCAGCTCAACTCTTTCGGCTGCGGCCTGGACGCTCTGACCACCGACCAGGTGCAGGAGATCCTGGAGGCCAGCGGCAAGATCTACACCGTGCTCAAGATCGACGAGGTATCCAACTTGGGTGCCGCGCGCATCCGCATCCGCTCGCTCATGGCAGCGCTTAAGGACCAGGAGGCCGAGCGCTTGGCCGAGGCCACGGCCGCGGGCGAGGCCTACGAGCAGGGCGATGCCGCGCCGGTGGCTCCCTCCACGGATGCTCCCGCGTTCGCAAGCCGTAAGTACACGTTCGAGGCGCAGCGCGAGAGTGCTTCGACCGCGTGGCCCAAGGTGCCCTTTACCGAGCAGATGCGCGACGAGGGCTACACCATCCTGTGCCCGCAGATGGCGCCGATCCACTTTGACCTGGTCAAAGAGGTATTCCGCGGTGCCGGCTACAACTTGGAGCTGCTGCCCTCGACCGATCACGACGCCGTCGAGGCCGGCCTGCGCTACGTGAACAACGACATCTGCTATCCGTCGATCCTGGTGACGGGCCAGATCATGGAGGCCATCGAGAGCGGTCGGTACGACCTGTCCAAGACGGCCGTGGTTATCAGCCAGACTGGCGGCGGCTGCCGTGCCACCAACTACATCGCGCTCATCCGCAAGGCCCTGCGCGAGAGCGGCCACCCCGAGATTCCCGTGATCTCGCTTTCAGCCGTGGCGCTCGGCGAGGACAACCCTGGCTTTAAGATTACGCCGGCGCTGCTCAAACAGGCCGTGTACGCGGTGCTCTTTGGCGACGTGATGATGCAGATGCTCTATCGCTGCCGCCCGTACGAGGCCACGCCCGGTGCCGCCAACGCGCTCTACGAGGAGTACATGGCACGAGCCCGCAAGCTGGCGCCCAAGTTCAACCGCCACAACTACACCAAGCTGTGCCGCGAGGCCATCCGCGCGTTCGATACCATGCCGCTCGTGGGCGAGGGTACCAAGCCGCGCGTGGGCGTGGTCGGCGAGATCCTGGTCAAGTTCCATCCCACGGCCAACAACCACGTGGTCGACGTTATCGAGCGCGAGGGCTGCGAGGCCGTAGTACCGGGCCTGCTTGACTTCTTCCTGTACTCCATGAGCAACGCCGAGCTGCAGAAGGACGAGCTGGGAAGCTCTGCCACTACGCGCGCGGGTATGCAGGCGCTCATTAAGCTGGTGGACTGGATGCGCACACCGGTGGAGGAGCTGCTCGAGAAGTCCCGCCGCTTTGAGGCACCCGAGCGCATCGGCACCATGGCCGACAAGGCCCGCACGGTGCTTTCGGTGTGCAACAACATGGGCGAGGGCTGGTTGCTCACGGCCGAGATGCTCGACCTGATTGACCACGGCGCGCCCAACATCATCTGCACGCAGCCCTTCGCGTGCCTGCCCAACCACGTGGTGGGCAAGGCCGTAATCAAGGAGCTGCGCCGCCAGCATCCCGAGAGCAACATCGTTGCGGTGGACTACGACCCCGGTGCGTCCGAGGTCAACCAGCTCAACCGCATTAAGCTCATGATCAGCGTGGCCAAGGAAAACATGCGCGCCGGTAAGGGCTTTAAGCTCGAGAAGGTGGCGCCGCTCGCGATGGACGAGGTCACCGGCCAGATGCGTGCCCATGATGGCTGCGTGAGCTGTGGCTCGGCCAGTGAGGAGGCCGTTGCATCGGTCGCCAAGCGTCTGGGGCGTGGCATTAAGAAGTAGCTGGCCTGCTATGGGCTGGATATGAGACAAACGGGTGGTGGCCGGTACGGCTACCACCCGTTTTTGCTGGACATATGTTGCGCAAATGACCCAGCTATCACCCCTTGCGAATTTAGATTTCGGAAGTATGCGGCAAAATCTGAATAGGCCGAGCACACCGAATATGTCCAAGCCTTGTACCTGCGGTTTTATTGGCGGAAAACCGGGGTGTGCTCAAGGGTTCCGGAATTTGCCGCATACTTCCGCAAACGACATCTCGGTGGCACAAAAAATCGCCCTCGGAACCCTGAGATAATGAACAGATGTTGCCGCTCGCCGCAAATTACCGTCCGTTTATAGAACCTATCCCCAGCGCGCGCCATCCTTACGGTTGAATAAATACACATCTATGGAATTACGTAAGAGAGGACCGTTCCGTGAGCTACAAGACCGTTTGTGTTGCCGGCGGCGGCGTGTTGGGAAGCCAGATTGCCTTTCAGGCTGCCTACTGCGGCTTTGATGTGACGATCTGGCTGCGCAGCGAGGGCAGCATCGGCCGCACTCAGCCCAAGATCGATCATGTGCGCGAGGAGTACATCGCGGCAATCGAGGGCATGGCGGATGGCACAGGCGAGTGGTGCGCCGGTATCGCCGATAGCGGCCAGCCCTTCGACAAGGAGGCGGCACTCGCTGCCGTCGAGCGTGCCTACTCCACGCTCAAGCTGGAGCTCGATCTTGCCAAGGCCGTAGCTGACGCCGACTTGGTCATCGAGTCTATGGCCGAGGACACCCAGGCAAAGATCGACTTCTACAAAAAGCTCGCCCCGGTTCTCCCGCAAAAGACCGTCGTCGTGACGAACTCCTCTACGCTGCTGCCGAGCACCTTTGCCAAGTACACTTGTCTCTTATACACATCTCCGAGCCCACGAGACGGACTCCTATCTCGTATGC
>UROO01000114.1 GCA_900549555.1 uncultured Collinsella sp.
CTACACCCTAGAGTTCGTCGGCAGCGTCAGATGTGTATAAGAGACAGCTCGTAGGGCGTGCGTTACGCGATTGTTTCGAAACGGGTGGGAAACACAACGGGCCGGCGATGCTCCTAGTATGCCTATTCAATTGACTGTCTAAATATCTAGGGGAGGATCGCGATGCAGGCAGATTCCGCTCAGCAGCAGGGCCTTTATCGCCCCGAATTCGACCACGATGCATGTGGCATCGGTGCACTTGCCGATATCAACGGTGAGCGCCATCACCAGATTTTGGACGATGCGCTGTCCATTCTGGTCAACTTGGAGCACCGCGGCGGCACGGGACTCGAGAAGAACACCGGCGACGGCGCTGGTATCCTGTTCCAGGTTCCGCACCACTTTTTCCGTAAAGAGGCTCAAAAGTGCGGCCAGATTCTGCCGGCAGAGGGCGACTATGGCGTGGCCATGCTGTTCTTCCCGCAGGACGACAAGGGTGTAGAGGATGCCCGTCGCGTGTTTGAGGAGGGCTGCGCCGAGGCCGGCGTGCCGCTGCTCTTTTGCCGCGAGGTGCCGGTCGACCCGCACGATCTGGGCGAGACGGCCCGCGCCTGCATGCCTACTATCCTGCAGGCCTTCCTGGGTCGCCCCGACGACACGCCCGCTGGCGATGCCTTTGAGCGTCGCCTGTACGTGTGCCGCCGCACCATCGAGAAGAAGGCCGACGCCGAGTTTGCCCTGCGCGACAAGATCTTCTATGTGTGCTCCATGAGCTCGCGCACTATCGTGTACAAGGGCATGCTGGTTGCCACGCAGATGCGCCGCTTCTTCATCGACCTCAACGACGCCGCCGTCAAGACGGCCGTGGCGCTCGTCCACTCGCGCTACTCCACCAACACCACGCCCAGCTGGGAGCGCGCGCACCCCAACCGCTTTATCATCCACAACGGCGAGATCAACACCCTCAAGGGCAACGTCAACTGGATTCGCGCCCGCGAGCCCAATCTGTACAGCCCCGTGCTGCAGCACGATCTTGAGCGTGTGATGCCCATCATCAACCGCGAGGGCTCCGACTCCGCGATTCTGGACAACGTGCTCGAGTTCCTGGTCATGAACGGTCGCCCGCTCACGCGTGCCGCGTCCATGCTGCTGCCCGAGCCGTGGGACCACAACGACAATCTGAGCGAGGAGCGCCGCGCCTACGACGCCTACCAGTCCATGCTCATGGAGCCCTGGGACGGCCCTGCCGCCATCGCCTTTACCGACGGTCGCACGCTGGGTGCCGCTCTCGACCGTAACGGCCTGCGTCCCGCCCGCTACTATGTGACGCGCGACGGTCGCTTTATGCTGGCAAGCGAGGTGGGCACCATCGAGGTGAGCCCCGAGAACATCCTGACGAGCGGCTGTCTGGGGCCGGGCCAGATGCTCGAGGTCGATTTTGCCCGCGGGCGCGTCATCTACAACGACGAGCTGCGCGCCCGTTATGCCAAGGAAAAGCCCTACCGTGATTGGATTGCCGAGGAGACGCTGACCGTTGACGCGCTCGATGAGCCCGTTGCGACAACGCCCGCCGAGGACGCCGAGGTGCCCGCCGCCGTGCGTATGGCCAAGCTCGGCTACCACTGGGATGACGTCGACGAGGTCGTGCGTCCCATGGCCCAGCAGGGCAAGGCGCCGCTCGCCTCGATGGGCATCGACGCGCCGCTGGCCTGCCTGTCCAAGAAGACGCGCTCGTTCTTCGATTACTTCTATCAGCTGTTCGCCCAAGTCACGAATCCGCCGATCGATGCCCTTCGCGAGCACATGGTCACCTCGACCACGCTCTACCTGGGCAACCACGGTAACCTGCTCGAGGATTCCCGCACGGCCTGTCAGCTGGTGCGCTTGGAGCGCCCGTTGCTCAACGAGGAGGAGTTCGAGCGTATCTGCGCCATCGACCGTGTGGGCTTTAAGACTCGTCGCTTCCGTGCCGTCTACCGCCGCGATGCCGGCGAGGGCGCGCTGCAGGCTGCGCTCAAGCAGCTTGCCGAGGACGTCGAGGCTGCGGTCCGCGACGGCGTGAACATCGTGGTGTTGAGCGATCGTGCCGCTGCGGGCGAGGTGCCCGTGCCGTCGCTGCTCGCTGTGGGCTGCGTGCACAACCACCTGATCCGCGCCGGCGTGCGTACCTTTGCCGACATCGTGGTGGAGTGCGGCGACGCCGTGTCCCCGCACGACTTTGCGGCACTGGTGGGCTACTCCGCGAGCGGCATCTATCCGTACAACGCACATGCGTGCATCCGCGAGCTGGCGGCACGCGGCGACCTGGACGTGACGGCCGAGCAGGGCATCGCCAACTACAACAAGGCCGCGACGGCGGGCATCGTTTCCATCATGTCCAAGATGGGCATCTCCACGGTGCAGAGCTACCACTCCGCGCAGATCTTCGAGGCCGTGGGCTTTACGCCGGAGTTCATCGACGTGTACTTTGCCGGCACGGTGAGCCGCGTGGGCGGTATGGGCGTCGAGGACGTCGAGCGCGAGCAGAATGAGCGCTACGACGCCGCGCTCGCCATCCTTAAGAGCCCGGCTCCCGATCAACTGCCCACACTGGGCCTGACCAAGTGGCGCCCGCTCGGTGGCGAGGATCACCTGATCGATCCGCAGACTGTCTACTTGCTGCAGACCGCCTGCCGCGAGGACAGTTACGACACCTTTAAGGAGTACAGCGCCCGCCTGCACCGCACCGGCCGTGCCGTGCGCCTACGCGACCTGCTCGACTTTGATGTCAGCGGCCGCACGCCGGTTTCGCTCGACGAGGTCGAGCCTGCGCTCAACATTGTCCGCCGCTTTAACACCGGTGCCATGTCGTATGGCTCCATCAGCAAAGAGGCACACGAGTGCATGGCCATCGCCATGAATCGCCTGCACGGCCGTTCCAACTCGGGCGAGGGCGGCGAGGATCCGCGCCGCGAGACCCCGTTGGCCAACGGTGACTCCAAGAACTCTGCCATCAAGCAGGTGGCAAGCGCGCGCTTTGGCGTGACGAGCCGCTACCTGTGCAGCGCCTTCGAGATTCAGATCAAGATGGCCCAGGGCGCCAAGCCCGGCGAGGGCGGTCACCTGCCCGGCAAGAAGGTCTACCCCTGGATTGCCGAGGTCCGTCAGTCCACGCCCGGCATCGGCCTGATCTCGCCTCCGCCGCACCACGACATCTACTCCATCGAGGACCTGGCAGAGCTGATCTTCGATCTTAAGAACGCCAACCCCGGCGCGCGCGTGTCGGTCAAGCTGGTCAGCGAGGCCGGCGTCGGCACCATCGCCACTGGTGTTGCCAAGGGCGCTGCCGACAAGATTTTGATCAGCGGCCACAACGGCGGCTCGGGTGCCGCTGCTCGCGATTCCATTTGGCACGCCGGTCTGCCGCTGGAGCTCGGTCTTGCCGAGGCCCAGCAGACGCTGCTGCAAAACGGCCTGCGCTCGCGCGTGGTGCTCGAGGCCGACGGCAAGCTCATGGACGGCACCGATGTTGCCGTCGCCTGCCTGCTGGGTGCCGAGGAGTTTGGCTTTGCGACCATGCCACTCATCTCGATGGGCTGCCTCATGCAGCGCGACTGCCAGCAGGATACCTGCCCCGCCGGCATCGCTACGCAAAACTGCCGCCTGCGTCGCGGCTTCCGCGGCAAGCCCGAGCACGTCGAGCACTTTATGCTCTTTGTTGCCGAGCAGCTGCGCGAGGTCATGGCGAGCCTGGGCTTCCGCACCGTCGACGAGATGGTCGGCCATCCCGAGTGCTTGCGCCAGATTGAGGTCCCGGGCAACCGCAAGGCTAACCTGCTCGATCTGTCGCCCGTGCTGGCGAGCGCGACCTGCGAGTTCGGTGCCCATATCCCGGGTGCCGACGGTCGCCACTTCCTGCCGCAGATGGCAGCGGACAGCGAGCTCGACAAGACGCTCGACTCCACGTTGTTTGTGCCCTATACGGCCGATGCCCGTGCCCGCCTGCACCCGATTCGCTTCCATGCCGACATCGCCAACGTTAACCGTTGCGTGGGCACCATCCTGGGCAATGCGGTGACCAAGGCACATCCCGAGGGCCTGCCCGCCGGCTCCATCACCGTCGATTGCGATGGCTCGGCCGGTCAGAGCTTTGGCGCCTTCCTGCCGCGCGGCATTACGCTCAACGTGTGCGGCGACGCCAACGATTACTTTGGCAAGGGTCTTTCGGGTGGCGAGGTGTCGGTGCGCCCCAACCCGCATGCGACCTACAAGTTCGACGAGAACATCATTGTGGGCAACGTTGCGTTCTTTGGTGCCACGAGCGGCCGCGGCTTCATTAACGGTCTTGCCGGCCAGCGTTTTGGCGTACGCAACTCCGGTGCAACTGTGGTGGTCGAGGGCTGCGGCAACCATGGCTGCGAGTACATGACGGGCGGCCTGGCGCTCATCCTGGGCGAGGTCGGGCAGAATTTTGCTGCCGGTATGACGGGTGGCGTGGCCTTTGTCTTTGACCAGTACGGCACGCTCGATGCCCGCGTGAACCACGAGAGCGTTGAACTCAAGGCCCCGACGGCCGCCGAGCTGGTGCAGATTCGCGAGCTCATCCAGGAGCACGTGGACGCGACGCAGAGCCCGCGCGGCATTAAGCTGCTCTACAGCTTTGAGACGATGAGCAAGCACTTTGTGAAGGTCATTCCGACCGAGTATGAGCGCGTGCTGGCGATTGTCGCCGCGGGCGAGGCAGCCGGCAAGACGCATGCGCAGGCCGAGGAGTTGGCGTTTGACATCGTGACCGGTCGCGCGAGTGCCGCGGATGTCGCTCGCTTTGATGCCGCGGGCGGTGCTGCGGGCGCTGCGTCCGTGGCTGCCAGCCCTGTTGCTTCGACCAAGAAGGAGGCGTAAGTGCCATGGGTAAGCCCGGTGCTTTTCTTGATATCGATCGCGTGACCCACGAGCTGCGCCCTGTGGAGGAGCGCAGCCATGATTTTGATCCGCTGTACGTGGAGCTCGACGACGATGCGCGCCGTGCCCAGGCGAGCCGCTGCATGATGTGCGGTGTGGCGTTTTGCCAGATGGGCGCGAGCTTTGGCAAGGCGCGTCCGAGCGGCTGCCCGCTGCACAACCTGATTCCCGAGTGGAATGAGCTGGTGTACCGCGGCCGCTGGGACGAGGCTGCCGAGCGTCTGTCGCTCACCTCGCCCATGCCCGAGTTCACGAGTCGCGTGTGCCCGGCGCTGTGCGAGGCCGCGTGCAACCTGGGTTCGGTCGACGGCCAGCCCACGACGATTCACGATAACGAGCGCGCGATCAGCGATCACGAATGGGCGAACGGCGGCCCGCGTCGCTTTGAGCCGGCAGGGGAGGATGCGCCCACGGTCGCCGTGGTTGGTTCCGGACCGGCTGGCCTGGTGGCTGCTTGGG
>UROO01000115.1 GCA_900549555.1 uncultured Collinsella sp.
ATCTACACCCTAGAGTTCGTCGGCAGCGTCAGATGTGTATAAGAGACAGTCGATGGCGAGCTCGGGAGCCTTCTCGTGGCAGAACTTCACGGCCTCCTGGACCTTCTTGGCGACCTCGCCGCCGGCGGAGCCCATGGTGGAGTAGGAGAGCATGGCCACGTGCGGCTCAACGTTGCCCATGAAGGTGGACCAGGAGTGAGCGGAGGCGATGGCGATCTCGGAGAGCTCATCGGAGGACGGGTTGATGTTGAGGCCGCAGTCGGCGAAGATCAGCGTGCCGTCGGTGCCGAACTGCGGGGTGTCGGTGCACATCACGAAGAAGGCCGAGACCAGCTTAGTGCCCGGGGCGGTCTTGAGGATCTGCAGCGCAGGGCGCAGGGTGTCGGCGGTGGAGTGGCAGGCGCCGGAGACCAGGCCGTCGGCGTCGCCCATCTTGACCATCATGGTGCCAAAGTAGGTGGCATCCATCACCTGGGCGCGAGCCTGCTCGATGGTGACGCCCTTCTTGGCGCGGAGCTCGGCAAACTTCTGCGCGTACTCCTCGTGCTTCTCGGCATTGCGCGGATCGATGACGGTAGCGCCGGGAACGTCGATCTCGTCGGGGTTACCCAGGATGACGATCTTTGCCAGGCCCTCCTCGATGATCTTGGTGGCTGCGACGATGGTGCGCGGATCCTCGCCCTCGGGCAGGACGATCGTCTTAAGGTCGGCCTTGGCGGCAGACTTCATACGGTTTAGGAAATCGCTCATGTTACTCCTTACAAGCGTTTCGCTAAGCTCCAGGCGCCCGGCTGTTCACGAATAAACCCGCTGCTAGCGGGTTTACCTTTCAATTATGTACGCCGCGGTGCTTGAGCTTTCCTTGTGTGGCAAGCTCATTATAGGACGCATTAGCGCTATAATCGCTCTGATAAATATGTCTCGAAGATTGTTCGAGAAAAGCCCAGCTAACGAGCCCGTGGCTTTTGACAAGGAGTATCGATGCAGATTACCTCAGGCCTGCCTGAAGGCTTTAACGCCGGCGCATACGACATGATTGTCGTCGGTGCCGGATATGCCGGTGCCGTTTGTGCCCGCCGTCTCGCCGAGACCATCGGCTATCGCGTTGCCGTTCTGGAGCGCCGTAGCCACATTGCGGGCAACGCCTACGACTGCGCTGATGAGGCCGGAATCCTGGTCCACGAGTATGGTCCGCACATCTACCATACCTTTAATGAGCGCGTTCACAATTTCCTGTCGCGCTTTACCAAGTGGACGGACTACCAGCACAAGGTGCTTGCCAATATCAACGGCACCCTTATGCCCGTGCCCTTTAACCACGCGAGCCTCAAGCTCGCCTTTGGCGATGAGCGCGGCGAGGAGCTGTATCAGAAGCTCGTGGAGACCTTTGGCAAGGACGTCAAGGTGCCCATCATGGAGTTGCGCAAGAAGAACGACCCGGATCTTGCCGAGGTCGCCGATTACGTCTACGAGAACGTCTTTTTGCATTACACCATGAAGCAGTGGGGCCAGACGCCCGACCAGATCGATCCCTCGATCACCGGCCGCGTTCCCGTTTTTGTGGGCGATGATGACCGCTACTTCCCGCAGGCTCCCTTCCAGGGTATGCCGCAGGACGGCTATACCGCGCTGTTCGAGCACATGCTCGACCACGATCTGATTGATGTGTTCTGCGACGTGGACGCCCGCGACCTCTTCGAGATCGACGAAACCACCGTCAAGATCGACGGTAAGGTCTATGGCGGCGAGATCGTCTACACCGGTCCGCTCGACGAGCTGTTCAACCTCGACCTGGGCGCTCTGCCGTACCGTACGCTCGACATGAAGTTCGAGACACTCGATATGGACCAGTTCCAGCCCGTGGGCACCGTCAATTACACCACGAGTGAGGATTACACGCGTATCACCGAGTTCAAGAACATGACTGGTCAGGTCCTGCCCGGCAAGACCACCATCATGAAGGAGTATTCCAAGGCCTATACGCCCGGTTCGGGAGAGACGCCCTATTACGCCATTCTGGAGCCCGAGAACCGCGAGCTCTATGAGCGCTATCTTGAGCGCGTCCAGAACCTGACGAACTTCCACCCGGTGGGTCGCCTGGCCGAGTATCGTTACTACGATATGGATGCCGTGACCAACTCCGCCCTCGATCTTTCGGATGAGATTATCGCCTGCCATGCATAAAGTCATATCATTCGGTATTCCCTCGTATAACGCCGCCAAGGACATGGACCATTGCATCACCTCCATTCTGGAGGGGAGCAATTACGCCACCGATATCGAGATCATCATCGTCGATGACGGTTCCAAGGACGAGACGACAGCTAAGGCCGACGAGTGGGAGACACGTTATCCCGGCATCATTCGCGCGGTGCATCAGGAGAACGGTGGCCACGGCATTGCCGTCCTTTCGGGCTTGCGCGAGGCACAGGGCACCTACTACAAGGTCGTCGACTCGGACGACTGGCTCGATGGCGCAGCTCTGTCGACCATGCTTTCGATCCTGCGCGGTTTTGAGGAGCGCGACCAGCGCGTCGATCTCTTTATCTCGAACTATGTGTACGAGAAGGTTTACGAGGGTACGCATACCGCTATTGGCTACAAGTTTGCCCTGCCGCGAAAAAAGATCTTTACCTGGGACCAGATTGGCCATTTCCGTCTGGACCAGAATCTGCTCATGCACAGCCTGTGCTATCGCACGGATGTGCTGCGCGCGTCCAATCTGCCTATGCCGCCGCACACGTTCTATGTAGACAACATCTACGCCTACGTGCCGCTACCGCGCTGCAAGACCATGTACTACGCCGACATCGACCTCTACCGCTACTTTATCGGCCGTGAGGGCCAAAGCGTCAACGAGGCCACGATGGTCAAGCGTCTGGACCAGCAGTTTCGCGTGACGCGCATCATGATGGAGTCGTTCCACCTGTACAGCGATGTCGAGTCGTCGCGTCTGCGCTCGTACATGATGGGCTATTTCACCATGATGATGGCAATCTGCTCGGTGCTTACTAAGCTTTCCGACGAGGATTGTGCCGACGAGCGCCTGAAGACGTTGTGGAATGATTTGAAGGCCTATGACGAGCGTATGTATCGTCGTGCACGCTACGGTGTGGTCGGCTTCTTCACCAACCTGCGCGGCCGGGCCGGCGACAAAACCACACTCGGCCTATACCGTCTTGCCTCAAAGATCTTCAAATTCAACTAGCTGCTGAACAATCGCTGCTGATAGGTTGACTGGGCCCCTTGGCCTTTAGTTTGCTACTGCGAACAGTCCTGCTCGCACGGAAAGCATATTAAGTGCTTTCCGGCTCGTGCGGAACTTGTATCAAACTAAAGGCCAAGGGGCCTCTGCTATAAGAATCGATTGTCAAGTTATTTGAATTTGAAGATCTTCGACGCGCGGTACACAGGGGCCTGGACTGAAAAGGTCTTAGTTGGTAGTCGGTCGGAGGCGGGCGGGCGTTACGTTTGTCGCGAGTTCCGCATGCAAAGAAGGCCACTTAATGTGGCCTTCGTCTTGCATAGGACTATAGAGCAGCAAACATAACCAAGGCCCACCGGGCAACCGGACGAGCTAGTTTACTTCGCGGCGCCGGGGATGCCGTGGGAGGTTTTGGCGGTTTTGGCTCCGTTTACGATGGCGGTCTGTAGAGCCCTTACGGCGAGCATGCCCAGCAGGTCTAGGGGAACGGCGGCGCTTGCCTGGGCTCCCAGTTTGCCGCTGGCAAGGGTGTAGATGGTGTCGCCGTCGTTGGTGGTGTGTGTGGGGCGGATGGCGTGCGCATAGGCGTCTGCGGCCATCTGAGAGACTTTGGTGGCCTGGGCCTTTGTGAGCTCCACGTTGGTGACGATACAGCTGATGGTGGTGTTGGTGCGGTCGAGCGGCATCTGCATAGAGCCTGCGGCGGCAAAGGCGGCGAGCTCCATGTCGACGATCTGGTCGCTATCGGCTGCGGCGCGCATGCCGGCGACCCATTCGCCAGTGGTCGGGTCGACGACGTTGCCGCAGGCGTTGACCGAGACCACGGCGCCCACCTTGACGGGGCCGAGCGCCACGGCGGCAGCTCCGAGGCCGGCCTTCATGCAGGTGGCAGGTCCCATGAGCTTGCCTACGGTGGCGCCGGTGCCGGCGCCCACGTTGCCCTGCTCGAGCGAGGCAGGGGTGTGGTCGAGCGCCTCGCGCACTGCGGCGGCACCGGCCTCGATGTCGGGGCGCACGGTGGAGTCGCCAAAGGCGAGGTCGAAGATGCAGCTGGAGCACACGATAGGCACCTGCGTGGGACCGACGGGCAAGCCGATGCCGCGGCTCTCAAGCTCGCGGGCGACGCCGCTTGCGGCTTCGAGGCCAAAGGCCGATCCGCCCGAAAGGCAGACGGCGTGGACCTTATCGACGGTGTTTTCGGGGCGCAGCAGGTCGGTCTCGCGCGAAGCGGGAGCGCCACCGCGTACGTCAACACCACCAGTGGCACCCTCGGGCGCCACGATTACGGTACAGCCGGTGCCAGCCTCCTCGTCCGTATAGTTGCCAAAGCAAAAGCCATCGACGTTGCAGACATCGATGGCTTCGAGCAGTGTGTCCATATTTTCTCCTATCGGTTTTCCGCCGGGCCTTATGCCCGGTCGGGATCCGTACGGTACGGCAAAATTGTAGGCGCTGGGGGATACCCAGCGCCAGATGCAATTACGAGAGTTTTTTAATCGCGCGCGCGACGCGGGCGATGGGTAAGCCCACCACGTTATAGAAGTCGCCCGAAATATCGTGCACGAGCATGCGGCCGCCTGTGCCCTGGATGCCGTAGGCTCCGGCCTTGTCCATGGGTTCGCCGGAGGCAACATAGCGCTCGATCTGCTCCTCGGTAAGCTCATAGAACGTCACGTCGGTCACATCGACAAACGACAGGCTCTCGGCGGCATGCGGAGCTGTAGCGTCGCCGGCTTTAACGATGCAGACGCCGGTTGCCACCTGGTGCGTGCGGCCCGAAAGCTCGCGGAGCATGGTGCGCGCCTCGTCCTCGTTTGCCGGCTTGCCCAAAATCTTGCCATCGAAGGTGACGATGGTATCGGCCGCGACGGTCAACTCATTGGGCTCGGCATGCTCGGCGGCGACGGCAGCAGCTTTGGCACGCGCCAAGCGCTCGACGAGCGTAAGCGGAGCTTCGCCATCAAAAGGCGTTTCATCGATATCCGCGGGAATCACGCGAATGTTGTAGCCTGCCTCGCGCATTAGCTCTATGCGGCGCGGCGATTGCGAAGCCAAAATCATAGTTGGATGCCCTCGGCGACCTTCTCGACGGCCTTGTCGCCGGCGAGCGTGCGCAGCAGCTCCAAGGCAAAGGGGAGCGACTGTGCCATGCCGCTGGCGGTGATG
>UROO01000116.1 GCA_900549555.1 uncultured Collinsella sp.
TAGGAGTCCGTCTCGTGGGCTCGGAGATGTGTATAAGAGACAGCATGTACCCCACCTATGAGCCGCGCGACGAGCAGATCGCGATGGCGGTTGAGGTACGCGATGCGCTGGTCACGGGTACCCATCGCGTGATCGAGGCAGGCACGGGCGTCGGTAAGTCGATGGCCTATCTTGTGCCCTTCGCCGAGGCCGCCCGCCGAAACAACATTACCGTCGGCATTGCGACCAAATCGAATAATCTTGCCGACCAGCTTATGTACCATGAGCTGCCAAAGCTCGCCGAACAGCTGGACGGGGGCCTGTCATTTTGTGCACTCAAGGGCTATGACCACTACCCGTGTCTGCGCAAGCTCGAGCGCATGAGCCGTGGTCAGGTTGAGATTACCACCAAGCGCGATCCTGCTGACACGCTCACAGCGGTTGCGGTGATCATGGCGTATGTGTGCCAATCTGCCGATGGTGACCTCGATTCACTCGGCATTCGCTGGCGTAGCGTCAACCGTCCCGACTTTACGACGGCTTCGCGCGAGTGCGCGCGTCGTCTGTGTCCGTTCTTCCCTGATAAATGCCTGGTCCACGGGGCGCGCCGCCGCGCGGCGCATGCCGACGTGGTAGTCACCAACCATTCCCTGCTGTTCCGCAACGTGGCCGCCGAGGGAAGGATTTTGCCTCCTATTCGTCACTGGGTGGTCGATGAGGCCCATTCCATCGAGCGCGAGGCTCGTCGCCAATGGGCGCGCGTGGTTTCGGCAGATGAGTCGCGCGTGCTGTTTGAGCGCTTGGGTGGGTCGAGTGCCGGCGCGCTGAGTCAGGTTTCCCGCGATTTGGCCCCTTCCGAGGGCTCCACGCTCTACCTGGGACTCACCGCCAAAGCGACGTCGACGGTTGCCCGCGCGAGCATGGCGATTGCCGATGTGTTCGATGGCGTGCGCGAGCTTGGCCGCCGTGCCCGCGGGAGCTATGACAACGCAAATCTGTGGATTGGCCCCGAGCTGCGCGAGTCGGATGACTGGCACGATTTTTTGCAGTCGGCCCATACCGCAATTGATGCGCTGGACCAGGCGGATAAAAACGTAGACGCGCTGGTGCAAGCTGTCGCTGCCGATAAGCCCGAGGTCGTCGTCGACCTGGGCGACATTTCGCGCCGTCTGCACGAGTTGGTCGAGAATCTCAAGCTCATCATTGAGGGTACGGATGAGCACTATGTGTACTCGCTGCAGGTGAACCGTCGGCTGCGCGCGGGCGGGGAGTCTATGACCGCCGAGCGCATCGATATCGGCGAGGCCTTGGCGAACGAGTGGCTGCCCGAAGTGCACACGGCCATCTTCGCTTCGGCGACCATGACGGTGTCCAAGAGCTTTGAGCATTTCAACCATGCTGTCGGCCTCGATCGCATCGGTGAGTCGACATCCTCATCGCTGCACCTGGATTCGAGCTATGACTTTGACTCGAATATGGCCGTGGTCGTGGCGGGGGACATTCCCGATCCGCGCGATCGCGAGCGCTATCTCTCGGCGCTCGAGTGCGTGCTGGTCGATGCCCATCTCGCCATGGGTGGATCGGTGCTCACGCTCTTCACTAACAGGCGCGATATGGAGGACCTGTATGCCCGTGTCGAGCCCAAATTGGCACGAGCGGGCCTGGAGCTCAATTGCCAACAACGCAACTCGTCCCCGCGTCGCCTGCGCGATCGGTTTATCAACGAGCCGACCTCATCGCTCTTTGCGCTTAAGGCCTTTTGGGAGGGCTTTGACGCCAGCGGCGAGACGCTGCGTTGCGTCATTATCCCCAAGCTGCCGTTCTCGAGCCCCACGGATCCTCTTTCGTGTGAGCGCAACCTGCGCGAAGACCGCGCCTGGGCGCGCTACTCGCTGCCCGAGGCGGTGCTCGAAGTCAAGCAAGCTGCCGGTCGTCTCATCCGCTCGTCAACCGATTGCGGTGTGCTCATCTTGGCAGATCCGCGCTTGGTGACAAAGGGCTACGGCAAGAAGTTCTTGACGTCGCTGCCCACGACTTCCTACCAGCGCATCGAGTCGGCACAGATCGGTCATTATTTGCAGCTATGGCGTGCACGCCACGAGAGGCGCCGTTAAAGCGGGCAGATCAAACTCTTCGCCATATCGCATAGACGCAATGCCTGGGCGGGGTCATCCATTATGCGGATGGCTCCGCCCGCTGCGATTACCTGGCAGAACAGCCAGTGCTCTGACCCATAACGCACGGTCACCGTTGCCATGTCTGCCCCGTTTGGCTCAATCGACATGATACCGGCCCAGTCTAGGCGCTCTGCCATGTCGAGCGGCATGAGGAGTTTTGCGCTCTGCTCCGCTTGGGAAAGGGATTCGTGGAGGGACGAGGACGCGAGCGTGTGGCGCTCCACGGAATCGTCGGTAAGGGCAAGGCCCTCGATTTTGTCCATGCGGTAGGAGCGCTGCCCATCAACTTCGACATCCCAGGCAATCAGGTAGGTTTGATCACCATGTGTCGTGATGCGCAGGGGGTCGATGAGACGCTCGCGCGGCCGTGCGTCGTCCATCGAGCGGTAGGTGATGCGGCATCGAACGCCGTCTTGAATCGCGCAATTCAGCTGCTGCCAGTGCGATCCTCGGGCAACGGTATCGACGACGCGCTGGTTGTAGCCGAGCCCCTCGGGTAGGAGGGCATGCCGGATACGCTCTGCTGTCCGAGAGTCGATCCCCATCGATTCGAGTTCGTGGTTGAGTACGGCGCCTTCGGCGACACTTAGACGCAAGGGCAGCACACGCCCCGCATCACCTGTCAGGATGATGCGCTCGCCGTGGCGCTTGCAGATGATGCGTGCGCCCGACTCACGGTCAGCGAGGGTCGAGACGATATCGATAATTTCGTCGAGCGCCGCACCCGTGATATCAAAACGGCTGCAGATATCCCCTCGTGTCATACCGGTCTCACCGGCAGCGTAGAGGGCCTCCATGATGTCAATTGCACGCGAGAGCCTTTGCTCGCTGGTGAGTTTACGCACGGGCATGCTCGTGCACCGTCCTTTCGATGAGGTGGTTCCACGCCAGTTTAAGTGCATCGGGGGCAACGGGTCTCATGCCGTCCATGGCGTGCTCCATACAAAACGAGGCAGCGGCATTAAAGTCGCGCACGCCGACGGTCCAGGTCCAACCCTCTTCGGTGTGCGTGAGCTCCCCGCGACCGCGCGTTAGGCCGCTGACCATGTCGGCCTGGGCTTGCGGGGCAAACGAAAAGGTCGCCATAACGGGCTTGCAATCGGCAAAATCAAACTCAAAGAACAGGCGATCGTTCAGGTTAAAGTCGGCGGGGATGGAGTAGGCCTTCGAGGGGCGCCATGCGCGAACGATACGGTCGCAGCGAAACGTCCTGATTTCATCGGTGGCGTTGTCGAGTCCGCAAAAATATGCCACACCCTCGTGCTCAAACATGCCGTATACGCAGACGGTGCGCTCTTTTTGCTCCCCGTGCCCGTTTTGATACAAAAAGCGCAGTGCGCAGCGTTCGGCGAAAGCGCTCCACACCGCATCGACGGCGGGTAAGCGACGGGCGGGAGGCTCTTCTGCGGTCGATGCGCCGGTGAGGTAGGCGATCTTGGAGCGTATGTCTGCAAGCGGCGTGGCAAACGCGGCCGAACCGGTCGCAAGGGTCTGGTCGATAGCGTCGAGCAAGATGTCCGCGTCGTCTGCGGTGATGAGGCCACCGGCCGCAAACGTGTGCTCGCGATCGATGGTCCACGCGCTTTCTTCGGTTTCTTGGGCGCCTGCTGCGCGAACTTCCTTGATCGTGATTCCGCGTTCGAGGAGTTTTTCGCGATCGCGGCGAAACTTGCGCTTGTCCGAGTCGATATTGCCCGACCCATAGCCAAGATCGGAATCCAGGACAATTTGCTCTGTGGTCAATGGCTCGGGAGAGCTGTTGAGGACAAAGAACAGATTGAGGATGCGCTGGGCGGTCTTGTCGAAACTGGGTTCCGGCACCCCATTTTTATTCGTTACGGTTGTATCGCTTGCCGTCATAGAATCCTCGCATGGGAAGGTGTTTGATGCCATGATTTTAGTCCGATATGGAGATTAGGCTATATCCTTGTCCGCTTGGGGCGTTAAGATGCCCAGAATTCGGCCGTTTGCGCCCGCTCGGGGTATACTTTCGACTATATACGGTTCTAATGTGCATGCATTGGGCCTATTTGTCGGATTATGGATGTGGAGCGCATATGGCGAACACCCAGAACTATATTAACCATCTGCTGCAGAACACCGGCATCACGCCGGCGTGCAGCGAAGAAGAGCGCTTGGCTGCCGAAGATATCGCTCAAATTTTCCGCAACCACGGCTTTGATCCCGAGGTGCAGGAGTTTAATGCTCCCGCGCCGAGCAGGATGGCGTTTGCCGTTACGGGCATTCTGGCATTTGCCGGTGCCCTGCTTATGGGCATCGGTGGCGGTATCGGCTTAGTCGGCACCCTGTTGGCCATTGTCGGAGCCGTGCTCTATGTGCTCGAGCGAACCGGGCGCCCCGTGATCTCGCGCCTGGGCAAGACGGGCGTGAGCCAAAATGTCATCGCCTATCACAAGGCCTCTGGTCCGCTTGCCTCTCCGCGCAATCGCCCGGTTGTCGTCGTCGCGCACTATGACTCCCCGCGCGCCGAACTGCTCGCTCGCGAGCTCTATGCGCCGTACCGAGCGCTGATCGCCAAATTGCTCCCGATTGCCACGATTGCTCCCGCGGCTATTGCCATCCTGCGCATCTTGCCGCTTCCCGGCGCGTTGAAGGTCCTGCTGTGGATTGTCGCGATCCTTGCCTCCCTCGTGGCGCTCGCCAATGCCGCCAATATCATTTCCAATCGTTTTGTCCTTCCCTACACGTCCGGCTCGGTTTGCAACAAGTCCTCTGTTGCCGCCATGCTGGGTGTCATGGATAACGTCGCCCCCTATCAGGGTGAGAACGAGTTCCCTGACGATATTCCGTTTGACACGTATTTTGGCGAGCAGAAGCGTCGCGCCGAGGAGATGGCGCGCGCGGCAGCCGAGTACGCCGCGGCCCAGCAGCAAAACGATTACGGCAATACCATCGAGTACGAAGAGCCTGCCTATACCGAGGATGAGTATGGCCAGCCGGTCGCTCCCGAGGGTGAGCAGGGCGAGGCTTTTGATGAGCAAATCGATGGATTCGAAGGTGCTTCTGCCGACGAGACCCTGATTGGCGTCATTGCACCCGAGTCCCAGGTCCAAGATCTGTCTCTTATACACATCTCCGAGCCCACGAGACGGACTCCTATCTC
>UROO01000117.1 GCA_900549555.1 uncultured Collinsella sp.
TCGGAGATGTGTATAAGAGACAGATTATCCATACACGATAAAGCTCGCGGCGCATGGGGTGCCGCGACCAACATTTTCGTTTCCCATCATTGGAGGAAGCATGAGCTACACGCAGAAAGTTCTCGAAGAGCTCAAGGCCCGCTATCCCGAGCAGCCTGAGTTCATCCAGGCCGCGACCGAGATCCTCGGCACCATCCAGCCGGCGCTCGACGCCCACCCCGAGTACGAGGAGGCCGCCCTGCTGGAGCGCCTCGTCGAGCCCGAGCGCATCGTCATGTTCCGTGTTCCCTGGGTCGACGACCAGGGCAAGGTTCAGGTCAACCGCGGCTATCGCGTCGAGTTCAACTCTGCCATTGGACCTTACAAGGGCGGCCTGCGCTTTAACCCGACGGTCACCCTGGGTATGCTCAAGTTCCTGGGCCTGGAGCAGATCCTCAAGAACAGCCTGACCACCCTTCCCATGGGTGGCGGCAAGGGCGGTTCCGACTTTGACCCCAAGGGCAAGTCCAACAACGAGATCATGCACTTCTGCCAGTCCTTCATGACCGAGCTCTATCGCCACATCGGCCCCAACACCGACGTTCCCGCCGGCGACCTGGGCGTTGGCGGCCGCGAGGTTGCCTACCTGTTCGGTCAGTACAAGCGCCTGACCAACGAGTGGACCGGCGTCCTTACCGGCAAGGGCCTCTCCTTTGGCGGCTCGCTCGCCCGTACCGAGGCCACCGGCTACGGCCTGGCCTACTTTGTGGACGAGTACCTCAAGAGCCGCGGCGACTCCTTCGAGGGCAAGAACGTCGTCGTTCACGGCTCCGGTAACGTCGCCATCTACGCGGTCCAGAAGGTTTCTCAGCTCGGCGGCAAGGTGCTGGCCTGCTCCGATACCCACGGCTGGGTCGAGGATCCCGACGGCATCGACTACACCGTGCTCGAGCACGTCTACAACAAGAAGCGCTCTGGCCACGACAAGGGCGTTACGCTCGCCATGTACGTTGACGAGAAGCCCAACGCCGTGTGGCACGAGGGCGACGGCCGCGGCGTGTGGCAGCTGCCCTGCGACATTGCGCTGCCCTGCGCTCGCGAGAACACGCTGCTGCTCGAGGACGCCCAGGCGCTCGTCGCCAACGGCTGCAAGGTTGTCGGCGAGGGCGCGAACATGCCCACGACCATCGAGGCCACGAACTACTTCCAGGAGAACGGCGTCGCCTTCATGCCCGGTAAGGCTGCTAACGCCGGCGGCGTGCTCGTGTCCGGCCTGGAGATGAGCCAGAACGCCGAGCACCTGTCCTGGACTTTCGAGGAGGTCGACGGCAAGCTCGAGCAGCTCATGCGCGGCATGTTCCACAACGTGGACGACACCGCCAAGGAGTACGGCCAGGAGGGCAACTTTGTCATGGGCGCCAACATCGCCGGCTTCCTGAAGGTCGCCGACGCCATGCTCGCCCAGGGCGTCTGCTAAGTCTTCGCTCGACATAGCATGTGATAAGGCTCCCAGCCATTCCGGCTGGGAGCCTTTTTTGATCCGTCGGGGACGGAGGAAAACGGATCATTTTGCCCCGACACGAGCTGTGCGCCCTCGTTTGGTACACTTAGGGGTACTGGACAAGTGAAGAGATGGGGGAGAACGTGCTCAAGTTCGGTACCTACGTCCGTGTTGGAAACGCGGCCGAAGCCTATGAGCTCTTGCAGAAGAACCGCAACAACAAGATTGTGGGCGGCGGCATCTGGATGCGCCTGGGTTCGCGTCGTGTGGCGACGGCGATTGACCTTTCGGCCTGCGGACTCGATCAGATCGAGGAGACCGAGACCGAGTTTCGCATCGGTGCCATGTGCACCCTGCGCCAGCTCGAGCGTCATGCCGAGCTCAACGCGCTTGTCAACAATGTCTTTGAGTTCGCCGTCCACGACATCGTGGGCGTGCAGCTGCGCAACACCGCCACGGTGGGCGGCAGCATCTACGGCCGCTTTGGCTTCTCGGACGTTCTCGCCGCCTTCCTCGCGCTCGATTCCTATGTTGAGCTGACGGGCGCCGGCCGCGTGCCGCTCGCCGAGTTCGTGGACATGGGCTACGTACGCGACGTTATCGAGCATGTCGTGCTCGTTAAGCACGATTACCGTGCGAGCTACGAGGCCGTGCGAAAGGCCGCGACCGACTTCCCCTCCTTAAACGTCACCGCCGCCTGGTGGGACAACAGCTGGCATGTCACCGTGGGCGCCCGTCCGCTGCGCGCGACCCTGCTGCAGGGCGAGGCGTGCGGCCTGGTGAGCGAGCAGCCTTCCGAGGACGAGCTGCGCGCCCTGGCCGCATCCGTGCGTGCCCTGAGCTACGGCACCAACCTGTGGGGCTCGGCCGACTACCGCCGCCGCATCTCGGCCCCGCTGGCGATTCAGGCCGTGCGCCGCGCCGCCGGCATCGAGCTTTCGGCTGCGCTTGCCCACGAGCTCGAGACCGTGCAAGTGCCTAAGTTTGCCACGGACGAGTATTCCTGCCGCCGCGTGCCCGGCGTCGATTCTAGCGAGGTGCGCTAATGGCTGCCAAACTCATCGATCTTTCCTTTACGCTCAATGGCCGCAAGGTCAAGGTTCAGATTGCCCCCGACACCATGCTCTTTTCGCTTTTGCGTGAGCAGGGTTGCGCGTCGGTGCGCTGTGCCTGCGAGACCACCAACTGCGGCCTGTGCACGGTGTGGCTCGACGGCGATCCGGTGCTGAGCTGCTCGGTTCCCGCCGCGCGCGTCGAGGGCCGCTCCATCACCACGCTTGAGGGCCTCAAGGCTGAGTCCGAGGCGCTCGCCCGCGCGATGGCTGCCGAAGGTGCCGAGCAGTGCGGTTTTTGCGCCCCCGGCCTTATCATGAATGTGCTGGCGCTTGCCCGCGCCGCCAAGGAGGACCCAAGCCTCGTCGCCACGCGCGAGGAGCTCTCGCGCCAGCTCGCCGGCAACCTCTGCCGCTGCAGCGGCTACGAGAGCCAGCTGCGCGCCATCGTGCGCTTTCTCAACGAGTCCGGCGTGCAGGTGGGCTTTGAGATGCCCGAGCTGCCGGTCAACGACACCAGCTGCGACGGTGTCTCCTACAAGCAGATCACCCACAAGCAGCCCAAAAAGGACTCGAAGGCGCTGCTCGAGGGCCGTCCCGTCTACACGGGCGACCTGGTGCCCGCCGGCGCCCTGATTGTCAAGCTCAAGCGCAGCCCGTATGCGCGCGCCAAGATCCGCTCCATCGATACATCGCGCGCCCTGAAGGTGCCCGGCGTGGTGGGCGTCTACACCTACGAGGACGTGCCCAAGCGCCGCTTTACCATCGCCGGCCAGAGCTATCCGCAACCGAGTCCCTACGACCGCCTGATCCTCGAGAACCTCGTCCGTTACCAAAACGAAGAGGTGGCGATCGTCGCCGCCGAGACCGAGGAGGCCGCCGACAAGGCGCTCAAGCTCATCAAGGTCGACTACGAGGTGCTCGAGCCCCTGCTCGACTTTACCCAGGCGCTCGATAACGACATCGTGGTCCACCCCGAGGGCGACGTGACCTTTATGTTCCCGCAGGGCGGCGACGTTGCTCGCAACCTGGTGTGCAGCGGTACCAGCGATTTTGGCGACCTCGACGAGGCATTCGCCCAGAGCGACATCGTCTTTGAGCGCACCTACACGAGCCAGGCCACGCAGACCGCGCCCATGGAGACCTTCCGCGCCTTCGCGACGACCGATGCGTTCGGCCGCATCTCGGTGACCACCTCGACGCAGGTGCCCTTCCACGTGCGCCGCATGGTCGCGCAGTCGCTCGACATTCCGCAGTCACAGGTGCAGGTCATCAAGCCGCGCATCGGCGGCGGCTTTGGCTCCAAGCAGACGGGCTGCTGCGAGATCTTCGTTGCGTTCGTGACCCAGCAGACTGGCCGTCCGAGCTACTGCTGCTACACCCGCGAGGAGACCATCACCGCGGGCAACTCGCGCCACCAGATGCAGATGACCGTCAAGCTGGGCGCCATGAACGACGGCACCATCACGGCCATCGACCTGCATACGCTGTCCAACGCCGGTGCGTACGGCGAGCACGCCACCACGACGATTGGCCTGTCGGGCCACAAGAGCCTGCCCATCTACAACCATGTGAAGGCGAGCCGCTTTAGCTGGGACGCCGTCTACACCAATACCAACCGTGGCGGCGCGTATCGTGGCTACGGTGCCACCCAGGGCCAGTTTGCCGTGGAGAGCGCCGTCAACGAGCTCGCTGACATGCTGCACATGGACCCCGCCGACCTGCGCCTTAAGAACATCGTGCGCGAGGGCGAGATCATGCCGCAGTATTACAACGAGAAGCTCAACGCCTGCGCGCTCGACCGCTGCCTGCTGCGCGCGATGGACATGATCGGCTGGCGCGACAAGCCGCTGGCTGTGGACCTGGGCGACCGCGTGCGCGCTCTGGGCTGCGCGCTTACCATGCAGGGCTCGGGCATCTCCAACGTGGATATCGCTGGCATCGACATGCGCCTGGAAGAGGACGGCTTCATTACCATCGGCACCGGAGCCACCGATAACGGCATGGGCGTCGACACGATCCTGGCGCAGATTGCCGCCGAGGAGCTGGGCGTGGAGAGCTCGCTCATTGTGGTACGCGGCGTGGACACCGACGTGTCGCCGTTCGATGCCGGCTCGTACGCGAGCTCGGGCACGTACGTGACGGGCCTGGCAGCCAAGAACGCCGCGACCGAGCTACGCGAGAAGATTTGCGCCAAGGCTGCCCAGATGTGGGACCTGGACGCCGCCGACGTGGTCTTTGATGGTCAGTACGTGCGCCTGTCCGACGAGCGCGCCGCGCGTGAGCAGAACCGCTACCTCACGCTGCGCGACTTTGCCAACCTGTGCGTCAAGAACATCGCGGGCGGCGACGCGCTGACCTCGCATGCCTCTGCCTGCCTGCCCGTTTCGCCTCCGCCGTTTATGGCCGGCATTGCCGAGGTCGAGGTCGACAAGGCCACCGGCAAGGTGACTGTGGTGGATTACGCTGCGGCCGTGGACTGCGGCACCGTGATCAACGAGGCGCTCGCGCGCGTCCAGGCCGAGGGCGGCATTGCCCAGGGTATCGGCCACGCGCTCTACGAGATCGTCGAGCACGATGAGCGCGGCCGCCTGCGCACCGGCAACTTTATGAGCTACAAGCTGCCCACGCGCCTGGATATCGGCAGCATTCGCGTGGCCTTTGAGCCGAGCTACGAGCCGACGGGCCCGTTTGGCGCCAAGTCGATCGGCGAGGTCGTCATCAACACAC
>UROO01000118.1 GCA_900549555.1 uncultured Collinsella sp.
ATGCGGGTATATGCCCCGAGCAACGCTTTCCGGTTTGCAGTTCTTGAGTGGTTTATGTTGGCCCTTTCCCTGCCCGCATCACCGAGCTCGCGAGCGAGTAATTCGTCCGTGAGGACACGGATGAGGGCGTCCGATATAAGCTCGGTCTCGTTGAAGGGCACGAGCAGGGCCTCCTTGCCGTGCTCCGCGATGTCGGGCACACCGCCCACGAATGTAGCGACGCAGGGCAACCCCATCATCATGGCCTCACCCATGGAGTTAGGGGAGTTCTCTATCGCAGAGGTGGACACAAAGGCAGAGCAGAGCGCCATCTGGGCGATGACCTCGGCGGGGCCGAGCGAACCCACGAACTCGAAACGGTCGCGAACGCCAAGTTCATCCATCTTTCTCGCCAGATACCGATCGTAGGAGGAACCTCTCAAGGGGTCTGTGCGAAGGCCAGAAGAGCCTGCGACGACGACTTGCACGTCGGGCACCCGCCGCGCGACGGCGGGCAGGGCCTCGACGAGGCGGTACATGGCTTTGATGGGCTTGGAGCCCTGACTGAAGTAGAGCCTATGCGATGACGCGTCCCTCGTCGGAGAGGCTTCATAGAACTCGGGCCGAAGGCTTTCCCCGACGTGGTGGTACTCGATATCGGGGTTCACAAGCCGACAGCAGCCCTCATCCCACCTCGTGCGCCCAATGATATGGTGAACCAACGCGATAAGGCGCTCCTCACTTTGGCCCCGCCTCTGGTAGCTCTCGCGCTGCTCATAAAGGGAGCAGCGATTCTTGAGTTCAGAGAGCGTCCTGCGCTTGAGCCAGGTATCCGGGAAACCGACCATGAACTGGCGGCTGATAATGGATACGAGACCCTGGATCGAGACGACTGTTCTGTCTAGAAGGCCGCAGTCTCTAGCGGCTAGGGCCATGAGCTCGCCGAACTCATTCTCCGAGCCGAAGATGTGAACGACGTCGGGCTTGGTCGATGCAAGGACTTCGGTGAACAGCCCTTTGGCGGCATCGCGTTCGCGGAAGTCTCCCTTTGACCAGAAAAAGCCGTGGGCCTCGAAACCGGCACCTGAGGAACGCTCCACCCTTGGCTCGGCTTTCTGAGGATAGAAGATGATGAGCTCATGCTCACCGACAGACATCACGTCGGCGAAGGCGCCGTCGAGCCACCCGCTATTTACCGATCCGCTACGCCCAAGCGCCTCGCTTATCGCGCGCACCGGCGCGTTGCACAGCCACGCTATCCTCATCGGCAGTCACCCCCTTCTCGTTGCACAGGGCGAGATAGACAGAGATGGACACGAGCAGCGGCGTCAGTACGAGCGACTGTGAAACCGCGAAGTTGAAGTACAGGAACAGATAACTGCAGACGGCGGCGGCGCCAATACGCGAGCTAAATACGGGAGCCAAAAGCCAGTAGAGGTACGCGAGGGCGAACGGGAAGCCCAATGCGGCCGTGGTGGTAAACAACCCGGCGCCTACCGACAGCGCGCCCTTGTATGCCTGGACCTCGTCGAATCCGACTCCGAAGGGGTGCTGCGACAAGAGCTCTAGGGACGCCACGACCGAGTCGATTCTCACAGCGCCGTTGCCCTGGTTTACGCTGAAGGAGCCCTCGGAGCTGAAGAGCTTGCTGAATACGGACTCAACGAGGATGGATGCGTCGCCGCGCACGTAGTAGTCGCACACCAACGCCATAAGGCCCAACGACACCAAAAGAATCAGATATTGCTTGAAACCACCCTTCGCCGAGGCTTTTCGTCTGCGCAGGTCACCGGAGGGGAGGATGAAATAGAACGCAAGCATGGCAAGCAAAGAAATAAATCCGGTCGTAGATCCGCAGGTAACGATGCCGAGGAGGATGACCAGTGCAGATACGGCACGCTCCTTGGGGCTGACGCTCATCCGCTCGTGCATGAACACGACGCAGAAGAGGGCCGCTGTGAGGACCCCTTGGAAGACGCCAGGCTCGGTGAAGATGCCAATGTTGCGCGTTTCGCCTTCGCGAACGCAGCACAGGAAAAGGCCCTTGGTGTGGAAGTTCACGGAATCCGCCGCCGCCATGCTGTAATAGGTGCCTTGCGACTCGAACTCGTAGAAGGGCAGCCTGTAGTACAGGCCGGGGACTGCGAGACGGGCAAAGTAGAGTACCAGGCTCACCGCCGTGAGGAAGCACACAATCCGGAGCATGCGCTTGAGGAAGTCCGCCGGCGATACCTTGATGGCGAAGACGATGAGGCCAATGGTCAGTGCATATCGGGTAAATACTGAGATGCCCGCACCGCCAGCCGTGATCCTTACCAACATGGACATCACGAGGACGCTCGTTACAAACGCCACATCGCGGAAGTGCCAGTACTTGGGGACGAGAAGCGCGATTGCTATGACGAATACAGCGAGGTAGTTGACGTAGGGCTCGATGAAGTATGACATGAGATACGAGTTGCCCGTGAGTAGCACGCAGTAGCAGAGGAAGTACTGAATAATCGCCCGCTTGCGGCCACCTTCCTTGACAGGAGACGCTGCCGGGACATTGAAGAGTTTATTGTTCATAATGGCTATGAGATCAGCCTCCGCCAGGAGTTTCCGATGTTTTCGAGCGAGAGCTCGTCGCGGAGCATTCGGGCCCGAGTCGAAATGGTTTGCGCAAATTCGAGGTCATCAACAATCCGGTCAAATGAGCGCGCCTCGGCAGCAAGATCGTCGACGTCGACGAGCAAGCCGTTTACACCGTCTTCGATGACCGTCTCGGCTCCGCCGCCGAGACAGCGGGTGCAGACCGTGGGTACGCCCATAGCAAGCGCCTCGAGCATGGAGTTCGACAGTCCTTCGAATCGCGAGGACATGACGAAGGCCGACGCAGTTCGCACATGCTCGAGGGCGTCTGGACTGAAGCCCTCAAAGACTACGGATTCTGCGACACCGAGATTGTTCGCGAGCTGCTTGAGTTCGGCTTCCAAGCTTCCCTTGCCGAAAACCTCAAGCGTAAAGTCAGGATGGGACTTATGGAACTCCGCGAACGCTCTGATTGTCATGCCGTGGTTCTTCTGCTCCTCCAAGCGCCCTGAGGTCACGATGGCCTTGCGCCTGGGCCCCTCGAAGGGCTCGGGGACAGAGCCGGATATGGGGTTCAGGATGACCGTGCCCTTTTCCTGTAGGGATCGTGGGAACAAATCCTTCTGGGACTGCGTCTGGAAAACGATAGCCGCTGCCTTGTGATAGAGCACATCACGAACGCCGGGAAGTGCAGCGTTGCCCGGGAAGTCGAAACGCGGGTCGTTACGGACTGATACGACGACTTTATTGGGCAAGCCTGTGGATGCCATGAGCGTGTACATGTTCTGATGCGGCAGAAAAGAGATGAAGGTCGCCTTAGGGTTGGCCTTCATGGTGCAACGTATGTAACGAATCTGCTGCAGGGGCTTGACCGAGGGACTAGCAAATCGTGAAATTACCTCGACTCCTTTTGGAATGTCGTAATCAATGAGCGGGCTCTTTGTTAGCAGGTACGTAAACTTAAAGCCATGAGCAACGAAGTACGACGCGAGCGCAAGCGAGACACGCTCGGCCCCGCCACCCATAAGGGAAGGGTGAACAAAAACAATATGCCCAGCTTCATTTGTTAACTTCTTTGAATTCAATTTCATCCTCTAATTACCGCTGGCAGCATTGCAATAGATGCCGAGTATTTCGCTCAAGAGCAGATTGATATCGAATGAGCTGAGTATCTTTTTTCGGGCCAAAGTTCCCATTTCTTTTCTAAGCTCGCTTGATTCGAGAAGATGATTCAATGCAACGGCCAGGGCTTGATAGTTATCTACCGGAATCAGAACCCCATTAACACCATCATTAATTACTTGAGGAATTCCACCAACGGGAGTGGCGACAGTTGGAATTCCTCTGGCCATGGCTTCAAGAACGCTCATGGGGAGCCCCTCGTTTTTGGAGGGAAGGCAGTACACCGCGGCACGCTCGAAGAGCTCCTCGCGTTCTGCTCCCGCGACCCAGCCGTGGAACTCGCAGCGGTCGGCAATTCCGAGCTCTGCCGCAAGAGATTTGTTCTTTTCGACCTCTCCGTCTCCTCCGAATACGACCTTAGTGTCGGGGAAACGCGACAGGATTTCTCTTGACGCGAACAAGGTGAGCACGGCTGATCTGGGACTTTGACACCGTTATGAACAACGTCAATCTTCTCCATGTCGCAAACGTTTTTTGAAAAGTAGTCGCGCCATTCTTCCGACAGAACCACAACTCGGTCAGCGATACTAAAGGTCCTTCTTACATCACGGCGGTAGGAATCTCCACCCTCTTCGAAGGCCTTCTTAAACTCCCCATCGTGATCGTGAAGTATCACGTACTTACCTGCTTTGCGGGCCATACGTGCCATAATTGACTTACGTTTGTAGGACCCGCGGGCGCTTATGTGTAAATGAATGATGTCATAGGATGGCATGATCATTGCATAATGAATCAACGCTCGGGTAAATGCGACGGACTTACCGAGCTTTGAGGAGCCGATGCCAGTCCCCAGGTACTCAAAGGCATCGCATGCCTCAGGGAGACCTACGTCTAGATAACCTTTCACGACTGAGACGATTCCGCCGTGCAAAGAAAGATCGGGGCCAACCATTAGAACTTTCGCGTGTATTTTATTCTTAGCTGAAGCCATCGTTATCCTTTAAGCCGCGAACCTAGGCAGCGAGCGGGAACCCCCCCCAGATTGAATACTCAGGTTCCACGTCTTTGGTCACCACGGTGCCAGCAGCAATTACGCAGTGATCAGAGACGTGGACACCCTTTAGAATCGTCACTCCACTGCCCATCCACACGTCATTACCGATAACGACATCCTGGTCGTTATCGGGGAGCTTGTCTTCATCGGTAAGTTCCATCATGGGGCGATCGAGGATGTCGGTGCGGTGATCGCCGGTGATAACGGTAAGGTTGGGCCCGCTCATGACATAGTCGCCGATGTGAATTTTCGCCCGGGTTGTGAGCAGCGTTGTTCCAGGGCCAAGGTACACGTCATGGCCCATGTAGATATTGCCCGCTCCGGCAATCACGCTGCGGCGGCCCAGGGTCACGTTCTTGCCGCAAGCAGCAAAGGAGCGCCGTAGCGAGGGCATAAGAAGTAGCTTGTTGTAAGCACGGGGGATGCCGTCGAGGATCCTATAGGCGAGACCCATAGCTACGCTTTCCTCCACACCATCTTGTCCACGACGCCTGTGTAGCTCTGGATGATCTTGACCA
>UROO01000119.1 GCA_900549555.1 uncultured Collinsella sp.
ACGAGATAGGAGTCCGTCTCGTGGGCTCGGAGATGTGTATAAGAGACAGATTGGCGGGTCCTGTGCCAGAGAGCGATCTCGACGCACTTCTTAAGCTCAGCGGCGATATCGACGGCGTGCACAAGGTGCGCGTTTATGGCCGCATTGGCCAGATGGCGCTGGAGTACGACGAGCCGCGCCGCGCGAGCGTGCTCGACGCCTTGGGCGCACTCGATGCTCAAGCTATCGCCGATGCCAAGTCGGGCTACGTGATGCAACTCGAGCTGCGCAAGCACAAACTCGTTATGGACCTGGCGACACTCGTCGGTGCCCATTACGCACGTCGCTGGTTCTTGCCGACGCCTCTGCGTGCGGTGTTTGTCGTGGCCGGTTACATGGCATTTTTGCGCGCTGCCCTTCATGAGCTGGCGCAGCCGCGCCTGACCGTTCCCGTACTCGATGCCTCGGCCATCGGCATTTCGTTCGTCAAGCGTGATGTCGACACCGCGGGCCAGACAATGTTCCTGCTTAATGTGGGCGAATTGCTTGAGGACTACACGCGCGCCATGAGCGAAAACGAGCTCATCAACTCGCTGCTCGATGTGCCCGACAAGGCACAAAAGGTGGTCGGCGACACCGAGGTAAGCGTTGCCGCGACCGAGCTTGAGCCCGGCGACTTGGTAGCCGTGCGCACAGGCATGTC
Organism: uncultured Collinsella sp.; assembly: GCA_900549555.1. GTDB lineage: Bacteria > Actinomycetota > Coriobacteriia > Coriobacteriales > Coriobacteriaceae > Collinsella. Next base: position 683 of record UROO01000119.1, read on the forward strand.
CATCTGCATTGACGGCGTGGTCGAGCAGGGGAGCGCCATGGTCAACCAGGCGACCCTGACCGGCGAGCCGCTGGCCGTCGAGCGCAGCGCGGGCGACGACGTGTTCGCCGGTACCGTCGTGGAAGACGGCAGCATCCTGGTGCGCGTGCGCGCCAACACGGCTCAGACCAAGCTCCGCTCGATCGTCTCGCTCGTGCAGACGGCCGACTCGCTCAAGTCCGAGGGCCAGTCGCACATGGAAGACCTCGCCAACAAGATCGTCCCGTGGAACTTCCTGCTCGCGGGTCTTGTCGCTCTCACCACACGTAGCCTCATCAAGACTTCGGCGGCGTTGATGGTCGATTACTCGTGCGCACTCAAGCTCACGGGTTCCGTTGCCGTCATGACTGCCATGAGCGATGCTGCCAAGATGGGCGTCATGGTCAAGGGCGCGAAGTACTTTGAGTCGTTTGCCAAGGCCGACACCATTGTGTTTGATAAGACCGGCACGCTTACCGAGGCACAGCCGCGTCTTGCCTGTGTGCTCACGACCGATGGCTGGAGCGAGGACGAGGTCCTGCGCCTTTCCGCTTGCTTGGAGGAGCATTTCCCGCATCCGGTGGCACGCGCCGTGGTCAATGCGGCACGCGAGCGCGAACTCGAGCATCGCGAGCGCCACGCTGCCGTCGAGTACATCGTGGCACACGGCATCGCTTCGTCCATCGAAGGGCGTCGCGCGATTATCGGCTCGGCACACTTTGTGTTTGAGGACGAGAGCGCGCAGCTCGATTCTGACATTAAGGGGCGCATTGAGTCCCAGATGCAGGGCCTGTCGCCGCTGTATCTGGCGGTCGACGGCACCGTTGTGGGCGTGCTCGGTATCGAGGACCCGCTTAAGCCCGGGGTCCGCGAGGCCATCGCCGACCTACACGCGTTGGGCGTCAAGCACGTGGTCATGCTCACGGGCGATTCCGAGCGCACGGCCGAGCGCATTGCGCGAGAGGCAGGGGTCGACGAGTTTAAGGCCGAGCTGCTGCCCGAGGACAAGTACGCTTACGTGGAGCGCATTAAGAGCGAGGGGCGCCACGTTGCCATGGTGGGCGACGGCGTCAACGATTCGCCGGCGCTCGGTTTGGCCGACGTGGGCCTGGCGATGGGTGGCGGAAGCGACATCGCCAAGGAGGTCGCCGACATCATCCTGACCGACACGGATCTCGCCGCGATCGTGCGCCTGCGCCGCATGAGCCAGGGCCTCATTGATCGTCTGACGGGCTCCTACTCTAAGGTGATGCTCACCAACTCGGCGCTGCTGGCGCTCGGCATTACCGGCACGATTACGCCGCAGACGTCGTCACTGCTGCACAATGGCTCGACGATTGCCTACAGCCTGAGCAATGCGAAGGCTTACCTGCGTTAGTAGGCGTGTTCGCTCACGTTATCTGGCCTGTGCCCAGACGGCATCGGTGCCGTCCGGGCGCAGGCCTTTTGCATTTGACCATTTGCTAGCATCACTATATAGTGTTGCTAGCTGTGCTAGCAATTGAAGGGAGCGGGATCAACGTGGGTGCTGTTAGCGGCATGGCGCAGGTGAACGTTCGCGTAGATCGCCAGGTCAAGAACCGTGCCGAGGAGGTGCTGCGGCTTTCGGGCGGGTCACTGCCCGAGCTCATCAAAAAGGTAGTGGCCAAGGTCGCGCAGGGTGGCGGGCAGTGCGAGGAAGTGCTTGCGGCCGTCGACGACCGGCAGCAGACCGTCGCGCCCGATACTCCGTTTGCCGAATTATGGGCGGCGGCGGATCAGCTTTACGCGGACCTGGGCATCGCTACGTCGCCCGTATCCGACGATCGCGATTGGGACACAATCTATTCTGAAGCCATGGACGAGCGCTATCGCCAAAAGGGGATGATCCTGTGAGCGGGGTTCCCCTCAAAATAATGGTGGATGCCAACGTATGGGTTGATTCGTTTTGCGTCGACCATGCCGAGTCGCTTGCCGCGCGTGCGTTTATTGAGCAGGCGACGGAGACGCGGGCGTTGCTGTTTTTCCCGGTGCATATCGCCAAGGACGTGCTGTACGTTGTCCAACACGAACTGAAGCGTAGCGTTCTTGCCAGCGGGGGAGCGCTCGACGAGACATCCGCCCGTGCAATTGGCGAGGCCGCGCTGGCGTTTGTTCGAAATATGACCGAAAACGCCACGGCTGTGGGCGCAGACGCATCCGATCTGTGGCTAGCCGACAAATATCTGACGCTTCATCGCGATTACGAGGACAACTTGGTGCTCGCCGCGTGCAAGCGCGCGCAGGTCGATTACTTGGTGACCAACGATCGCAAGCTGCTCGAACATGCCGATCTTGCAGCGAAGACCCCGCGCCAAATGATGCCGATTCTTGCTTTGGCCGAACGTGGCGGCGTGGCTATCGGTTGACGCGAACTGTTTGCGGGCCTCTTGGACGACGATGCGCCAAGGGACCCGCGTCTGCTATTTACAAAAGCTCGGCCTTAATGGCGGGACTTTCTGCGAGCTGCTCGGTTGCCTTTTCGTCGGAGCTGCCGAGTGCTGCCAGACTGCGGTAGACCCACTCGTTGACCTGGGTATTCTTGACGCCTGCGGTCTGCATAAGGGCGCCTACCTCGCGGATTGCTGCGAGCAGATCGGCTTTGGGACCCGCGAGCTCGACCTCGATGCCGTGGTAGGCGGCCACGCCGCGGTTCTCACTCACGTGGTCGATAAAGCCCTCGACGGTCTCAAGCTGCTGGGCGAGAGCTGCATCATCGTCAGCGTCCAGCACGACGAGTGCGTTCGATACCGTGAGGGCGGGATGTCCGCAGGGGACAAAGCCTTCGATGACATCCATAGCTTCGGTAATGGTTGAGCCCAGGCCTGCGAGGGCATTGACGAGTTGCTGCTTGGTATCCATAACGGTCCTTTCGACGGGTCAATTTTGCTTGGCGAAAATATACGTGACGTGATCGGTAGCAAAATTGCGAAGTGCGGCGCACATTAGGGTCTTCACAGCTCGTGCATAGAGCAGCTTTCTGCCTTTAGAACGTGGTAAGATAGCTATCCACGAGCGGGGTTCACCCCGCGTGTTCCTTGAAAAGTCGACGGTTATCGGGTGTTTGCAGATCCGATACCATCCAGACTTTCCCGACATTCGGGGGCGACTGGTTTCGACACGATAGCTCTGAGAGAGGAAGCAAGCCGAGGTCTCCTCGCCTCGTTAAATAGGGGTACCGTCAAATTGAATTGACAACAACTCTTCTTTTGAGCCTATGGCTCTCGCTGCTTAGTTTATAGCGGCGCGTCAACCCGGTGATTTCCCCGACACCGGCGCGACGTCATTTTAGGGGAATGCTCCTGCGCACGTAATCGGTATGGCGCAGGCTAAGACCGAACCGGTTGGGATGCCGCGAGCGTGTCGCTGCGCGCAAAGCGTCCGAGACTAAACCAGCGACTGAGCTTGGAGATGCCAATCAGGGGGCTTTCGTGGACCGGAGTTCGATTCTCCGCGCCTCCACCATAAGTAACAGGCAGGTAGATATTCGTATCTACCTGCCTTTTTATTTCTAGTTCGTACCGCGGAGAATCGAACTCTGCGCAGGGCGCGGGCGTAAAGAAAACGCGTGAGCGTTTTTAGCCCGCGGGCGAGGACGCCGGCAGGCGGCCGAAGCCGGTGCGTATTTGCGAGGCAAATACGCGGATTCTCCGCGCAACGCCCCGGCCCAATATCTATGCGATGTCGATTAAGCTCCGGCTGCCCATGCCCCGCTCCAACGCAAGCCCCAAACCGCGGAGAATCGAACTCTGCTCCAAAACCAATGCGCTCTCTATCCCAAAACTGGGTAGAAGAAGGCCAAAACGAAACAGCAGGAGGTCAATATGACTGCAGAAGATAAGGCAAAGAACGCCGGCAAAGTCGCGCTCGTTTTGGAGGGCGGCAGCTTCCGCGGGCAATTTACCGCAGGCGTGCTCGACGTCCTCATGGAGGCCGGCGTCGAGATTCCGGCGGTATATGGAGTATCGGCCGGCGCCCTCAACGGCGTGAACTACAAGTCGCACCAGATCGGCCGTGCCAACCGCATCAACCTGGCTTTCTGCAACGACAACCGCTTCATGGGCGCCGCATCGTTTGCGTCCACGGGCTCCATCGTCGGCTACGACTTTATCTTCAACGATGTCCAGGACCGCCTGGATCCCTTTGACAACGAGACGTTCGACGCAAGCCCCGTCGAGATGTACGCCGTCGCGACGGACATGCTCTTTGGAACCGCCGCGTACCTGCCGGTCAAAAGCGCCGTACTTGACCTCGACGCAGTGCGCGCCTCGACCTCGCTGCCGCTGGTGACGCCGCCGGTCGAGATTGACGGGCACAAATACGTCGATGGCGGCGTAGCCGATTCGGTCCCTATCGAGCACGTGCTGGAGGAGGCGGGCTTCGATCGCGCGGTTGTCATTGTCACGCAGGACCTGTCTCTTATACACATCTGACGCTGCCGACGAACTCTAGGGTGTAGA
>UROO01000120.1 GCA_900549555.1 uncultured Collinsella sp.
AGATAGGAGTCCGTCTCGTGGGCTCGGAGATGTGTATAAGAGACAGGTTCTTCCGGTTATTCGAGGCCCATCATGGCGGGCATCTGTTTGTAGCTACCAAAAAATGGGATGAACGCTGTGCCTACGCGCTCATGCAAAAAGAGATGATTATTCGACTCTACAACCATGTCTACGCCGATCCCGCGTATTGGAATGACCTCGACGTCGAAGATCGCATCTTTCAATTGGCATCCGCTATTGCGGTCGTTGAACCGGATGCCGTGTTTTGTGGAGCAACGGCGGCACTGTTCTATGGCATCGGTTCTGCATATTCGCTTCTCGACAAGGTGCAAGTGCTGCTGCCGCGTTCCACCAGACGCGATATGTACGAATTCGTTGAATACCGACGCTGGCGGCCGGGCGACGTATGGCAGCTCGGCCCGTTTACGTTAACGGATCCATATCGCACGGTGGTCGACATCGCCCGAACGAGCGCTTTTCGATATGCACTAGGCTATGTCGACGGGTTGGCTCGTGAGTACGGTGTCGAGCGTGAAGAATTGCGTGCATATGCACAAGCGAACTGCCGCGGACTGCACGGCATTGCGCGTGCATTTGACGTTTTTGAACACATGGATGGCAGATCGGATAACGGTGGAGAATCCGAAGCACGGGCGGCAATGATTCTGGCGGGAGTTGCCGCTCCCGAACTTCAGGTTGAAATCACTCGACCGGGAAACGCCGGCTATTATTTGGCAGATTACGGCTGGCAGATGCCAAACGGCTCTTGGATGCTGGCCGAGCTGCATGGACTAGGCAAGTTTGAGGACGATGCCCAAAATGATCCGGAACATACTGCGGCAAAAACCTATCGAGCTGCCCTCGTGCGCGACGCGAACCTGCGTGCCATGGGCCACAACGTCATTCATTTCAAGCTCTCAGACACCTACGATGTCAAAGCGTTCGGCTCCATGATGCGCGGCTACGGTATACCAGCCACAAAACCCTACGCAGACTCATGACCAGCTGTCCTCATCTTCTCGACAACAGAACCCATCATCGACCCAGCTCACTCGGCCTCAATAAGTTGCGGTGAAATAGTTCCTGGATTAGCCGCAAGGCTGTTATCCAGGAACTATTTCACCGCAACTTAGGTGGGGCGCAGAGCGGCATCGATTCCCATCACCCCGTACGCTTATGAAAATGACTCTGGTCCCAAAAGGAATCAGAGCCATTCATCTATCTTATGGAGCGGGCGACGGGAATCGAACCCGCGTCATCAGCTTGGAAGGCTGGGGTTCTACCATTGAACTACGCCCGCAAGATATGGTCGGGACGACAGGATTTGAACCTGCGACATCCTGCTCCCAAAGCAGGCGCGCTACCAAACTGCGCCACGTCCCGAAGGTGTTGAGCAGCTAAGGTCTAAACCTTGCGTGTCCCAAAGCGAAGGAAATTATAGGGGAGACTCCCCGCCTGTGCAAGCATTGATGCCTTAGCTCCTCGAATGTGCAACAAAACGACTATGGAGCAGGCCAATCACAAACGCCACCACGGCAACCGGTGCCCACGCGGCACCGATATCCGCCACGGGCAATGCATCGAACGGCAGCCACGCGCCCGCAAAGAACGCGTCGCGAACCGAGGTGATCACACTCTGCACGGCAACCACGCCGCCGACCCAGACCCACACCTGCGGATGCGCGTCGCAAAAACCGTGCACCAGCCCCATAAGCACCAGCACAATGGCGACGGGGTACAAGGCGTTGAGCATGGGCACCGAGAACATGAGGATCATGTCGAGGCCCACGTTGGAGAGCACGCACGAAAACGCCGCGAACACAAAGGCGAGAATCGCAAAGGGACGGCGCATAGCCTCCTCGGAGGCCTCCGCTCCCCCTTTAACCACATACGTCTCGCAGAAGTAACGCGAGCAGCAGCTGATGAGGCCGATGCACACGTTCATGCAGGCAAGGAAAAAGATCGCAAAGACCACGACCGTGCCGGCAAGGCCAAAGTGCATGGAGGCCGAACGGGCGAGGATGGCGGCGCCGTTGGTAGCGTCGGGCATCACGGTGCCGAGCTGCATACCGGCAAGGCCCAAGCCGCAGTAGATGACGGCCATGAGCACGCCGGCGATCACACCGGAACGCGAAATCTCGAAGGCTACCCGCTTGTCATCGGTAACACCCAGCTCGTGGATGGTCTCGGCGATGATGATGCCGAAGGCGAGCGACGCGAGCAGGTCCATGGTCTGATAGCCGGTCAAAAAGCCCCGCACGGCGGCACCGGCATTGTAGGGAGCCTGCGGCGCGGCAGCGGGACCCAGCGGCGAGATCACGGCGGCGCCCACAACCAGCACGATGAGCGCAATGAGCGCGGGGCCCGTAATGCGACCGAGCACGCGCGTGATGACGCCCGGACGCAGTGTAAGCGCAAACGCGACCACGAAGAACCCGATGGCAAACACCAGGCGAGCCGTGCCGAGCGAAACGCCCTCAGGCAGCAGCGGCACCAGCATCTCGAAGGCCGTGGAACTCGTGCGCGGAATAGCCAGACACGGGCCGATGGCCAGATACACCGCCGCGACAAAGAACTCACCAAACTTGGGGTGCACGCGGCCGGCAAGCTCGCGCGCCGTTCCGGCAAGCGCCACGGCGATAAAGCCCATGACGGGCAGGCCGATGGCGGCAATCAGAAAGCCGAGCATGGCGACCGGCGTGGCAGAGCCTGCCTGCAGCGCCAGCAGCGGCGGAATAATGAGGTTGCCGGCGCCAAAGAGCATCGAGAACAGGGCGATGCCGACGGTGACGACATGGTCGGAGCGCAGACCGCGCGAGGCGGATGAAGCCATGGGACCACCTTTCGAGTCGAAACAAAAACGGGACGGGCAAAAACACCCGTCCCGCAAGTATAAACGGTCTAGCAGCTTTAGCAGGCTAAATCGCGCAGAGCATCGATAGCCGTGTCGGCTTCTTCGGTCGTGTTGAAATACCCAAACGAGAAACGAACGACGCCCTGGCGCTCGGTCCCCAGCGCACGATGCATGAGCGGAGCGCAATGGGCGCCGGGGCGCGTCGCAATCCCCCACCCTTGCATGAGCGCGTCCGAGATCTCGGCAGAGTCGAAATCGCCCACGTTGAGAGACACGATCGCCGAGCGCGCGGGTTGGTCAAGCGCACCGTAGAGCTTAATCCCGGGAATCTCGCGAACGCCGGCGAGGAAGCGCTCGGCAAGTGCGCGCTCGCGTGCCGCAATCGCCTCGACCCCACCCTGGGCCTCGATAAAGTCGAGACCAGCGGAAAGGCCCGCGATGCCATGGCCGTTGAGCGTGCCCGCCTCAAGGCGCGTGGGCCACTCAAGCGGCTGCAACGCATCGAAACTGTGCACGCCCGTGCCGCCCATGGCCCACGGAGCCACGTCAATGCCCTCCGCCACGGCCAGGCCGCCGGTCCCCTGCGGACCCATGAGTCCCTTGTGGCCGGTAAAGCACACGACGTCGAGCCCCATGGCCTGCATATCGATATGCGCCGTGCCGGCAGACTGCGAGGCATCGACGATCACCAGCGCGCCGGCCGCATGGGCCATGGCAGCCACGCGCGCAATGTCAACCGCGTTGCCGGTCACATTGGAGGCGTGCGTCACCACCACGACACGCGTGCCCGGTGTGACCAGCTGCTCGAGCTCGTCGTAGTCGAGCACGCCGTTCGCGTCGCAGCCCGCATGCTCAACGGTCACGCCCTGCTCTACCGCCAGGCGGTTGAGCGGACGTAGCACGGAGTTGTGCTCGAGCACCGTTGTGACCACACGGTCGCCGGGGCGCACCACGCCATTGATGACGGTGTTGAGCGCCGCGGTTGAGTTGGGCGTAAAGCACACATGGTCCGCCCTCGGGCAACCTAAAAGGCGCGCGAGCTTGGCACGGCAAGCGTGAATCGTACGAGCGGCATCGAGGGCACCCGACGTGGCGCCGCGCCCGGCATTGCCGAGCGAGCACATCGCCTGCGTCACGGCATCGATGACCGTCTGCGGCTTGTGCATGGTCGTCGCCGCGTTATCCAGATAGATCATCGCACGACCTCCCACATATCAATCACCGTAAAGCCCTCGGTGGGAACGCCTGCCGCAGCAAGCTCGGCGCGCAGCAGCTCCTCATCGGCAGGCAACGCCTTCCACGCCAGACCGCAGCCGGCAGCGACCTCCCCGGGCACGGGAATCGTTCGCCCAGGAAGGCCGCGCTCGATGCACAAGGACTCGCAGCCCATGGCGGCCGCCGTGGTGGGAAACGTGATGACAAGCGCCGGGCGCTTCTCCCTCATGGCAACTCCAACCAATACGCTACGGGCGCACGACGCGCACGGCCTGCTCCATCTTCTCCACGATCACGTACATGTTGGTGACCTCGCCCACTGCAAGCTGGTCCTTAATGCCATAGTGGTCGAGGCAGGTGCCACAGGTAAGGATCTCGACGCCCTGCTCGACCAGGCCCTTCAGGTCATCGAGCACCGGCGAGCCCTCGACAGTGAGCTTGGCGCCGCCGTTGTAGAACAGCATGGTCGCGGGCAGCTCCTCCTGCTGCGTCACGGCAAAGATGAAGGCCTTCATGAGCTTGTGGCCCAGCTCGTCGTCGCCGCGGCCCATGCAGTCGGTGTAGACGGAAATGACGAGCTTGCCCTTGCCGGCGCTGGCGTCGCAGAAAGCGGCGCCGTCCTGCTCGGGGTCCGCAACGGCCACGGCACCGGCGGTCGAGACGGTCACGTGCCACTCGGCGTCCGAGATCTTCTCGACCGAGGCCGTGCAGCCCTTCTCCTGCGCCATCTTGGAGATGTTCTTGACGGCGGTCTCGTTATCGACCGAGGTCACGACGGCGCCCTCGCCATCGAGCTGTTTGAGTGCCTTAAGTGTCTTGACGACGGGCAGCGGGCAGGCATCGCCCATGGCATTGACTTCAATTTTGGTAGACATAGCAAATTCCTTTCGAAAGAACCGTTCTAGAGAACGGTAAACAGTTACATAAACGTGCGGGCTAGCGAACAACGCGGACGGCAGGACCGCCCGGCTCCGCCTCGCACACGCGGCCGACAACGGCGGCGATACGTCCTTCGGCATGCGGACGGTGCGCAAG
>UROO01000121.1 GCA_900549555.1 uncultured Collinsella sp.
AGATAGGAGTCCGTCTCGTGGGCTCGGAGATGTGTATAAGAGACAGGACTTGCCCAGGCGTTTGCGTGCCAGCTTGTACTCGGCCTTGGCCGTCTTGAGGCTCTCGCGGTCCTGTTCGAGCTGCTCCTCCTCGCTGAGCGGCGTAGGGCCAAAATCGGCATGGCAGGCAGACTCAGTTTCCGCGTTCTCGATCGTAGTGCCAAAGTCTGACAAGGGATCGACTACACGCGTGGCGTCCGAATCGGATTCGGGCGCAGCGGGCTCAGACGCGTCGGGTGCCGCCACCGGCTGCTCGTCTGCTTTCGAGGCAGCATCCGCCTTAGGCAACTCCACCGTTGCCGCCGTAGCGGCCTCACCGTCGCGCCACGAAAAGGCCGGGCTCTGCGACACCGTCTGGGGCGTGGTGTAGGGATCTTCGGGAGCAGGTGCAGACGGCGCGGCGGCGTCAAGAGGCGATCCACACTCAGAGCAAAAACCAGCGTCATCGGGCAATAATGCACCGCAATAAGGGCATTCCATAGGGCACAACCTCTCAAAATGTGTCGCTTGCAGCCATCCTGCAACTTGGCGTATATGCCCTATAATGTCTTGATAGTTATGCAAAGCGTTGCGCAACATTTTTCGAGTCGGTACGCTTTGACCGTAGCCATTTCCTAACATGTTTGCAGTACGTCATTAAAGTTATCTGGGGAGGCAGCCATGGCGGCGGAAACACCGTGCTCGGTCCTCTACAACGACATCCGATCGTTCGGCGGTCTCAAGCATCTCGAGATTGCGCGAATGCTCATTAACGGCAATTCGTATGCAGGCAGTACCCTGCTCGACAAATGCTCTACCAACCGCTCGTACCTCACTCGCTACATCGTCCACCGCGAGCCCGATCAGTGCGCGCCAGGTATCTACAATGACCTTACCGTCTCCACGCTTAACCTTGCCGCCGCCATTAGTAACAAGCTCGGCGGAGGCGATCGCGCCTATCAGAAAATATCCGAGCATTACAGCGGCCCGGCGGCCCAAGGCATGATGTCGATTCTCGCCGATTATGACCTCGACGACCGCCTCTACGCCAACGCCTTGGGGCGTATCAACAGCTCCGATGACCACAGCCCCCGCGAAAAAAGCACGCTCTTCTTGATGCTCTTTGTGGCAACGGGCGCACTTGCCGACCCCGTTCAAGGCGTGGCCACCGTCGAGCGCTTTTGCGACAGCAAGACGGGCGGGCACTTTGGCACCACCGAAACTACCGTTGGACGTGGCTTTATGGGCAGCCTGGAGCAGCCACGCACCGTCGCCCCCAACCTCGGTCTGCTCAGGACACATGCCGACAACTGCGTCGACATGCAAATCCATCCCCTCACACGCGATCCGCGCGGCACCGTGATTGGTTCTTTGCCCAAAACCTCGCCCAGCATCACCGATGTGGGCACCGACGCATCGCGCGAGCATCTTCGCATTTGGCTTGAGGGTGAGCACTGGTACGCCCAGGGCCTTGGGTCGACCAACGGTACGGTGCTCGAATCGGGTGCAGGCGACGGCGATATCGTAATCGAGCCGCCCCGCGACCAACGAGAGCCCGGCAAAGTCTATCCCCCGGTGGAAATCGAAAACAGCGACAGACTTCATTTGGGTCTCTATACAGCGTTTCTCGTTATTGTGGACTAGCGCGTAGAGACGTGGGAAACAGGTGTCACTCGTCTTATATCATTTACGTTGCACGCTGCACTATAAATAGCAATACGAGTCAGCTTGTCGGCAAACACGTCTATCATGGGCTTTAATCGATAATCGCGTTCTCGGTGTGAGCACGCGGCCCCACCAAACGAAGGAACGCCTTGGATACCACCAACACCGCCCCTGGCGACAAACTCATCCGTCTTGACACGTTCGACACCGCCGTGGCGGTCGACCCCAGTGCCGAGGATGATGCCAAGCGACGGTTTATGACGCTTATTCTTCAGACGGCATACCGCGGCGGCGGCAATATCGGGCACGTGCTGCGCGCGACCAACACGAGCGGCGAGGTCTTTGCCGTCAAGCTGCTCAAGGACAACGCCATCCTTTCCGGCCAAGCCCCCGATCGCTCCGCCGAGCAAGCGGCTGCGCACCTGACCAACACCGCCGCGCTGTTCGAGGAGTACCGTCATCTGTGCACCGTCTCGCACCTGCGCGGATTTCCGCGCGTCTATGGCTATGGATCGTGCGAGGACGACCCGCTCATCCTCATGGAGTGGGTCGAGGGCACCTCGCTCAAGCAGGCGCTGCCCTTGCTTCCGCACGATGTCTCGGGCGGGCTAACCACCCAGATGGTGGCCGCCGTTGGAAACGCCGTGCTTCGCGCACTCCTGATGACCCAGGGGCTCGTTAATCCGGTCGTCCATCGCGACCTGTCGCCCGCCAATATCATGTTCCGTACCACCAGTCGAACGCTCGAGCAGCAGATCGTCGATTGCTCCTTTGACCCCTGCCTCATCGACATGGGCTCCGCGACCATGGCCCTCGGCGATGACACGATCACCCGGCGCGCCGACATCTGGCGCTTTGCCACGCCCGCATACGCCGCGCCCGAGATGCTCACGCAGGATATCGAAGGCATCGCGGCCCTTCGCCGCTCGCCCGCAATCGACGTCTATGCGCTTTCGAGCATTCTGTACCAGCTCTACAGCGGTCGCAAACCGTTCGATGTTGAGTCGACGGGTGCTGCGGCAACCGGCTCGTTCTACCTCATAAAGACCAAGACCAAGACGGCACCGCTCGAGCCGCGATGCAATGACGACGAAGCGCTCGTCCAGATCATCATGAAAGGCATCTCAGTCGAGCAGTGCGATCGTCCTACCGAGCAGCAGATGTTTGAGGTGCTCTCGGCATACCTCACCGATGCCGAATCAGAGGGCCGCGAAGGTGCAGGGAACGAAGCCGCAATTGATATCGATTCTGGCACGCACCTTAAGGTCGACGTCGCCGGCGAGCGCGCGCGAGAGATCCTGGAGCAGGCCCGGCACGATGCCATGACCCGCCGCCGCTTTATTATCGGTGGCGTTGTCGCAGCCGTTGCGGGGCTCGGCGTTATCGGGGCGGCAACCCATGGCTTTGGCATCCCCGACTACCTGGACGGCATCCGCGGTTCACTTGACGACTACACCTGGGATCAGCTGCAGGAGATTTCGCTCAAGATTAAGGCCGCCGAGACCCGTAGCGAGGCACGCGAGATTGCCAAACGTTACCATCTGCTCGATGCCGATGGGCATATTCCCTATCCGTGCACCAAGCGCGTGAAGCTCACCAATGGGCTGCACGTCGGCGCGCAGCTTGTGGGCATCCGTCACGACGAGCTTCTGGACGGGACGGGCAAGGCCGGACTGACGTTTATGTTCGATGCCGGCATTGCCGAACGCAACGCCGCACCCCAACCGTTGAGCACCGGCTGGGCAGATTGCGAACTGCGGGAATGGCTCGACGGCGACGGCCTTAAGCTGCTGCCCAACGAGTTGCGCGCACTCATCAAATCTGTCAAAAAGATCTCGAATAACGTTGGCGCCGCCAGAAGCGCATCGTGTCTGAGCGAGCTGCCCGCGACCCTTTGGCTGCCCGCCATGGTCGAGCTGTGCGGTACGCAACCGCCCGAGTCATTTGCCAAGGGCTTTCACTACCTGGCCGACATCTATAACGGCGAGGGCAAGGAGTACCAGCTGTTCCGCGAGCTCAAGGTAAGTCCGTATACCACGAACGAGATGTTGGTTCGCCAGTGGAAGGGCAAGGACACCTGTTGGTGGGAACGAACGGCGAGTCCCGACACATCGGAGAGCGAAGGCACACTCTATATGAATCGCGTGGGACACGACGGCGACGTCTTTACGTACGCAACGCCTGCGGAAAAGCCAAACAAGCGAACCTGCGTGATCCCCGGATTCTGTATCTAGGCAGCGGGCGTCTTGCCGCGACGGGACCCCTCCCCGGCAATTGTCTCGATCTGTAACAGTTAGAACCCAAAAACCGGTCTAGATGTTACAGAACGAGACAAACCCCAGCCCCGCGAGACAACATCTCAATCTGTAACAGTAAGGGGTTAAAAACCTCTCTAGATGTTACAGATCAAGACATTTGAGTTGACCCCGGGCAGTCTGTCTCAATCTGTAACAGTTAGAGGTTTTATTTTCCGCCAGATGTTACAGATTGAGACATTGAGTTTCCTGCCAACTGTTTGTCTTGATCTGTAACAAATACTCGGTAAAACGGGGTCTAGTTGTTACAGATCGAGACGTTAGTTTTCGGCTGAAATGTTTGTCTAAATCTGTAACAGTTATGGTTCAAAAACCGGTCCAGATGTTACAGATTGAGATGATTGGTTGGAACGGTCCATCGGCCAACCAACTACCTTCATCTGTAGCGAAATGTCATACATTAATTCTGTACCAGACACCCCCAGGGGGTATGGGTGTATAGTATCGGCAGGTTAACAATTCCAACACCGAACCACAGAAAGGAGAAGCCATGGCTCAAGATAAGTTCGACGTGGGCGGCATGACATGCGCCGCCTGCCAGGCGCACGTGGACCGCGCCGTAAGCAAACTCGACGGCGTCCAAAACGTCGCGGTCAACCTGCTCGCCGGTTCCATGATGGTCGACTATGACCCCGCGCAGGTCTCCCCCGACGATATCTGCACCGCCGTCGACCGTGCCGGCTACTCGGCCTCGCCCGTCGATGCGGGCACCGGTGCCGCCGGCTCAAACGGCAGCACGCAAGCCAGGTCTGGCGTCACCCATATGGAGTCGCCGACCAAAAAGTTGGAGGCCGCCGCCTCTGCCATGCGCACCCGCCTCATCATCTCGATCGTATTCCTCATCCCACTGTTCTACATAGGCATGGGGCACATGCTCGGCTGGCCGCTGCCCGGCATTTTCACCGACCATACCCATAGCATGACGCTCGCCCTCACCGAGCTCGTCCTGCTCATCCCCATCGTCTATGTCAACGACGCGTACTTTATCAATGGGTTTAAATCGCTCGCGCACGGCGCGCCCACCATGGACGCCCTCATCGCCGTGGGCGCCACCGCCCTGTCTCTTATACACATCTCCGAGCCCACGAGACG
>UROO01000122.1 GCA_900549555.1 uncultured Collinsella sp.
GGAGATGTGTATAAGAGACAGATATCGCCGAGCTCGAGCGTCTCGTCGGCGGGAATATCCTCGTCAAAGGCCGAGTCGCACTCAAACGAGAGCACATCGGTGGTACGGTCGATACCGCGCCACTCGTGGTTGAGCTCGTGCATCTCGTCCTCATCGACATACGAAAGGGAAATCTCAACTTCACGCTCAACGCCCTCGGCGGCAAGCACGACCTCGCAGATGTGCTCTACCTCCTGCGCGTCGAGCAGCGTATCGAGCTCGGCATCGTTGCTGATCAATACACTCAACGGGACTCCTTTCGGTCGTGCACGCGCTTATCGCGCACATCATCATAAGCATCGTATGCCTCGACGATACGCCCCACCAAGGCATGGCGCACCACGTCGGCACGCTCGAGGTGAGAAAATGCGACATCGTCGACACGGCCTAAAATCCGCTCAACGTCGGCAAGACCGCCGCGACGACCCACCAGGTCGCGCTGACTCAGGTCGCCGGTAATCACAAACTTGGAGTTAAAACCCAGGCGCGTCAGGAACATCTTCATCTGCTCGGGCGTGGTATTTTGCGCCTCGTCGAGCACCACGAAGGCATCGCTCAGCGTGCGGCCGCGCATGTAGGCAAGCGGGGCGATCTCAATCACGCCGCGCTCCATGAGCTCATCGGTGCGCTCGCGATCCATCATGTCAAAAAGGGCGTCGTAGAGCGGACGCATGTAGGGGTCAATCTTTTCCTCGAGGGTACCGGGCAAAAAGCCCAGATTCTCCCCCGCCTCGACAACCGGACGCGTCAAGATCAGACGGCCCACCTCGTGACGCTTGAGCGCGGCAACGGCGAGCGCCATGGCCAGATAGGTCTTACCGGTACCGGCGGGACCAAGGCCAAACGTGATGGTATGCGAGCGGATGGCATCCACGTAGCGCTTTTGGCCGAGCGTCTTGGGGCGAATGGCACGACCGCGATACGAAAGCAGCACATCATCGCGAAGCGACGTAGCCTCGTGCTCACCGTCGCGCAAGACGGCCAGGCAGCGAGAAACATCGTCGGCAGACAGCGTGCGTCCGGCGGCCGCCTCGCGAAAAGTATGGTCGAAAAAACGCGCCACGAGCTCGACCTCGTCCGGGTCACCGCTCACGGCGATGCTGTCGCCACGGACGACCACATGGGCACGAACCAAACTCTCGAGTGCACGAAGGACACCGTCGCCGGCGCCCAAAACGCGCGAGGGGTCAATACCCTCGGGAACGGTAAGTCTAATCTTCGAGGCTTCCATGAACCTCCCTGCGTGCATGGACCAAGCCGGAATCATCGACTCCGATGATAGCAACATCGAGCAGGCACGGGGCTGTGAGTCCACAGGTATCGTCAAGACGGGCATGATGGAACGAACCGAGCGTCAGGTTGTCGCCATACTCAAGCACGGCACGCTCGACGGTTCCCACGCGACGGCGAGCGTCGGCAATGGCGAGTTCCTGCGCCGCGGCCCTCATGCGGCGGCTACGCTCGGCCATAACCTCGGGCGGCACCTGGTCGGGCATATCGGCAGCAAGGGTACCGGGACGCTTGCTGTAGCGGAACACGTGCATACGCGAAAAGCCCACACGGCGGCACAGTGCCAGCGACTCCTCAAACTCCTCGTCCGTCTCACCGGGAAAACCGACGATGACATCGCACGAAAGGGACACCTGAGGCAAGTTGGTGCGAATCATGCGCACCGTTTCCTCGAAGGCCTCGGCGCTATAGGGACGGCCCATGCGATGCAGTGTCCTGGTGCAGCCGGACTGCACGGGCAGGTGTAAAAACGGGGCGATGCGCTTCGGATAGCGCGCCATGACCTTAAGCAGGGACTCGGAGATATCCATGGGCTCGACCGAGGAAATGCGCACATGCGGAATGGACGTGCGCTCCATGATCGCCTCGAGCAGCTCATCGATCTCGACGTGTTCATCAGTCGCGCTCTTGCCATCGTAGGCGCCCAGGTTCACACCCGTCAGCACCACCTCGGGCACGCCGGCCTCCTGTGCCTCGCGAACTTGCTCGAGCACGGACTCGACCGGCACGGAGCGCTCGGGGCCGCGGGCCTTCCACACAATGCAATAGGTGCAACGATGGTTGCAGCCGTCCTGGATCTTCACGCCCAGACGCGAGCGACCGAGCGCGTCGACAACCTCGCCGTCGCTGCAGGCGGGAACGTCATCGGACTCAACGCCCAGCACCTCACAGACGCGTTCGGCGACATCGATCTTGGACGGCTCGGCGATCACGCGGTCCGAGAGCTCCAGCAGCTCCTCGGGATGCAGATTGACCACGCATCCGGTCACGACCACATAGGGCTCGTTTGGATAGGCCAGCGCATGGCGAACGGCCTTACGGGTCTTGGCCTCGGCCTCGCCCGTAACGGCACAGGTGTTAATGACGATCAGCTCAGCATCCTGAGGCTCCACCATCGCAAAGCCCAGGCGCATTAGATCGGCAGTGATACGGTCGGACTCAACCCGGTTGACACGGCAGCCGAGGTTGACGACAGAGATATGAGGTGCGAGCACGCGGGCTCCTTAATCGAGGATGTCGTCGAGGGCACTCTTGATACGGTCGGTCACCGACTTCTTACCGGATGCGACGTCATCGCCCATCTCGTCGGCAAAGGCGCGAAGCAGCTCGCGCTGCTTATTGGAAAGGTTCGTGGGGACGACCACACGCAGCTGCACGATCAGACGACCGCGCGAACCGCCACCGCCGATACGCGGCATGCCGTAATTGTTGACGCTCACGGTGTCGCCGTACTGGGCGCCAGCGGGGACGCACACCTTGACGACCTCGTCAGGCATAATGCCCTCGACCTCGATCTCGCATCCGAGCGCAGCCTGCGCAATCGAGATATCGCTCACGAGGTACAGGTCGTCGCCGTTGCGCTTAAAACGCTCGTGGTCGGCGACGCGCACGTTGACGATCAGGTCGCCCGACGGCTCGCCGCGAAGGCCGGCCTCGCCAAAACCGCTCACGCGCAGCTGGCGACCGGTCGAAACGCCGGCGGGAATATCGATATCGATCTTTTCGTGCGAAGGCGTGCGGCCCTGACCGTCACAGGTCTCGCAGGGATGGTCGATGACCGTGCCTTCGCCGTGGCAGTCGGGACAGGGCGAAGAGGACTGAACCTGGCCCAGGAAAGAACGCTGGACCGTCGTCACATAGCCCGTGCCGTGGCAGCGGCTGCACTGCTTTTCCTGTGCGCCCTCGGCCCTACCGGTGCCGTTGCAATCCTCGCAGGGGGCAAGGCGGTCATAGCTGATCGTCTTTTTGCAACCGAGTGCCGCCTCCTCAAGGGTCACCGAAAGGGAGATGGCCATATCGCGGCCGCGACGACGCTCACGGCGATTTCGGGCGCCACCGCCGGCACCGCCGCCAAAGAACGACGAGAAGAGGTCGTCCATGCCCATGCCACCAAAGATATCGTTGATGTCGACATAGCCAGAGCCACCGGGGCCGTCCGCGGTGCCGTAACGGTCGTAGTTAGCACGCTTCTGCTCGTCGGAAAGAACGGAATACGCCTCGTTGAGCTCTTTGAACTTGGCCTCGGCCTCGGGGTCGTCCGAAACGTCCGGGTGTACGGTACGGGCCTTCTTTAGAAACGCGCGCTTAATCGTCCGCGCGTCGGCATCCTTGTCGACGCCAAGTACCTCGTAGTAATCCCTATTTTCCGACACGACCGAATCCTTCCGACTTTCATTATTGTCACAGTGCGTCCTATACCCAAGCTGGGCCGGCCGCAAACAGAGGGGTTGATGTTATTGCATTGCGTAGGGCGAAAGCATGGCACGTTGCGAGCAGCTCGCAAACCAAACCGACACGAGCGCAAACATAAATCCGTTGGCAAAACCGTTGGCAAACTGCATCGCGCCGCGCTTCCACCACAGCAGGCTGCGGTGCAGCACGCCGTCCGAGACCACCATGAACAGGCCCATGGCAAACGGAATAAAGCACATCACGGCAAAGGCCGAGAACACGCCCGAGATGGCCGACAGCACCAAAAACGGCGCCACGATGCCCATCAGGTAAAAACCGGTACGGGCCTTGCCCTCCAGACGCTCGGCCTCGACATGAGCGCGGCCGACCAGATCGCCACCCGAGGCACCGTTGGTGCCGGCGTGACCCATGCCGCCAATGCGGACCTCGTCGCCATCGTGCGTACCGGCAGGAAACTCAATCGTCTGCTCGGAGGTCACACGGACACGGCCGCTGCCGCCGCAATCGGGGCAGGGGTCGGCGACGACCTTACCGGAACCGCCGCACTCGGGGCAGACCGACTGAAACGTGCCGGCACCGAACAGGAAGGACAGGTCGACATCGATGTGGCCGCGACCACCGCAGCTCGGACAGGTATGTGCATGCTCGGACGAAACAGAACCCGAGCCGCCACAGTGGCCACAGGTATCGAAGCGCGTATAGCGGACGGTCTTGCGGGCACCGCCCTTGGCCTCCTTAGCGTCGAGCTTGATATCGACGACCACGTTGGCGCCGTTCTCGGGATTATAGGCAGCCTGCCCGCGACGCGGCTGGCCCCAGGCGCCACCAAAGGGAAAGCCGCCCTCAAAGGGATTGCCATAGCCTGCGCTGCCGGCGTAGCCGCCGCCATAGGGCGAAGCCGTAGGAGCGCCGGCGAAGGGGTTGCCCGAGCGCATGGCGTCGTAGCGCGCACGCTTCTGCTCGTCCGAAAGCACGGCGTAGGCCTCGGAAACCTCTTTAAACTTTTCCTCGGCATCAGGTTCTTTGTTGACGTCCGGATGGAGCTTGCGGGCCTTTTGCTGGAAGGCCTTCTGTATATCACGCGAGGTGGCGTCCTTGGAGACACCCAAAATCTCGTAGTAATCTTTTTCGTTCATCGTCGCCATGCGCGGCAACCTCCTGCTCACAGCAGCGTATATATTGCGGTAATTCTACCCGAGCGGCCTAAGCTAGACCCCAAAACAGCTCGAACAGCACATTTCCATCGAGCCAGCCCAAGTGGGTGGGCGCTAAACGGGCGTGGGCACGACCTGCGATAACGCTGTCTCTTATACACATCTGACGCTGCCGACGAACTCTAGGGTGTAGA
>UROO01000123.1 GCA_900549555.1 uncultured Collinsella sp.
ATCTACACCCTAGAGTTCGTCGGCAGCGTCAGATGTGTATAAGAGACAGCGCTTTGGCCATAAGCTTGGCATTCTCGATCTCGTGCTCGGGTGCCTCGGCGATCACCATGCCCTCGGTGTCGAAGCCCGAGCGGCCGGCGCGACCGGCAATCTGATGGAACTCGCGGGCGCGCAGGCGACGCATCTTGTAGCCATCGAACTTGGTGAGCGCGGTGAGCACCACGGTGTGGATGGGTACGTTGATGCCGACGCCGAGCGTATCGGTGCCGCAGATGACGGGCAGCAGGCCCTGCTGCGCCAAGCGCTCGACCAGCAGGCGATAGCGCGGCAACATGCCAGCATGGTGCACGCCAACGCCGCAGCCAAGCAGGCGCTTGAGAATCTTGCCAAAGGCCGTCGAGAAGCTCGTTCCCTTGGCAGCATCCTTAATGGCCTCGCGCTGCTCCTTGCTGGCGATGCCAAAATTGGCGAGCGACTGTGCCGTCGCAAGGGCGGCATCCTGGCTAAAGTGCACGATATAGAGCGGGGCCTCGCCGCGGCGCATGGCGAGCTCGACGGTGCCCTCGAGGGAGGTCGTCACATAGTCGTAGCTCAGCGGAACAGGACGCGGGGCGTCGACAACCAAGTCGCAAGCAGCGCCGGTGTGCTCCTCGAGTGAGGCGGCGATGGCGGTGACATCGCCGAGCGTGGCGCTCATGAGCATAAACTGCGTGTGGGGCAGGGTGAGCAGCGGCACCTGCCAGGCCCAGCCGCGGTCGGGGTCGGCAAAGTAGTGGAACTCGTCCATGGCCACGCAGCCCACGTCGGCGCCCTTGCCCTCACGCAGTGCATCGTTGGCAAGGATTTCGGCCGTGCAGCAGATGACGGGCGCCTTGGTGTTGATGTGCGTGTCGCCGGTGATCATACCGACGTTATCGCGGCCGAGCACCTGTACCAGATCGAAGAACTTTTCGCTGACCAGGGCCTTGATAGGGGCCGTGTAATAGCAACGTTTGCCCTGCGCCATGCCCATAAAGAGCATGCCCAGCGCGACGAGCGATTTACCCGATCCGGTCGGTGTTCCCAAAATGACGTGATCGCCGGCAGCCAGGTCCATGAGGGCCTCTTCTTGGTGATCCCACAACTCAATGCCGCGATCGCTCGTCCATTCAAAGAAGCGTTCGAAGGCTTGATCGGGCGTAAGCCACGGTTCGGGCTCGCTGCCGTCCTCGGGCTCCCACCAGGTGGGGGAGAGCGCGCCGAGCGAGCCAAACTCGGCTTCGGTTCCCGTGCCGCCCGAGAATGAGCTGGCGGCGCCGGCGCCGGAGACGGTGCTGGCGGCGGTATCTGTCGTGGTCTGTGCCATGTGTTTGCTTTCTCTCGCGATTGTCCGCCAACTATTATGGCGTAGCGGCGGCGCGGGGTGCCAGCGCGCGAGAAAATGCAGGAAATGGGCGCGTGAAGTTAGGACTCTTGCGGCAGACGCTTCTTGCCTTTGCGGGCGCGGTTTCTAAAGTTCTCGACGGCCTCTTCCATGCCCAGGGGTACATAGGTGAGCTCGTCGAGGTTATCGGGCAGGTAGCACGCAAGGCTTTGCTCCTGCTCTCGGCCCGTCGCGAGCTGTTCATCGCTGGGTTGCGCGCCGGGTGTGGCGCAAATGCCATAGACAGCGGCACCCATCTCGCGCGTGCGGCACTCGTACTCGGTTTCGGGATGCTCGGGATGGTCGCGGCGAACGTCATCACTTACCCAAAGTGTGTCGTAGCCTGCCGCGGCAAACTGCCCCAGGGCGTAGTCGCGCAATGGCTTGCTGTCGGTTCGCAGTGTGACGGTGGCGCCGGCTGAAAAGAGCGGGCGGTAGAGCATCAGATGGTCGACATGGACGAGTCGTTTTTTGGCGTACTTGGCCTTGGGCTGCGGCGTGGGAAAGTTAATGGTGATGGCATCGAGCTCGCCTGTGGCAAACAACTGTGGCAGCGATGCGGCGCCTCGGGGCAGGACGAGCGCGTTGGACAGCTCCTGCTCGCAGATTTTCTGCGCGGCATAGGCAATGCAGATGGGCTCCTGGTCCATACCGATAAAGAGGGTGTTTGGCTCGTGGGCCGCGCGCTCTACAAGGTACGTTCCCTTGCCACAACCAAGATCCAGGTGAAGGTGTTCGAAAGGCTTGCAGCCAACTGGCGCGCAAGCCTCGCGCCAATCTCCGGCATAGGCCTCGGGGTTCGTCTCAATCGCATCGGCGTAGCGCTCTAGGCGCTCCTCGAGCACAAAGTTCTTAGGCGTGCGAACGTGGACGGCTCCCATGAGGCTCCTTGGTCATAAGCAGGGAACGCATGGCTGCGCGTTCCGTCAATGGGTTGAAAAGGGGTGGGCATAGTTTGCCCGAAAGATGTGGTGCGGCTCGGCGACGAGTTGTCGATGCCTACAGGCGCTTGAGGATCACATAGCGGTTGAGCTCGCCGCTGCGACCGTCGGCATGGAAGCGCTCAAGCTCGCGCACGGGGACCTCGCCGCTCTTGTAGAACGTACGGACGCCGCGCACCAGGTCGGTGATCTGCTGATCGTCAAAGTGATGGCAATAGCGGTAGGCGTGGCGGTCGTTTTGCCAGCCAATGAGGTGGTCACCGGCTTCAAACTGGGCGGAATCGTAACCCTCAAACGGCGGGGTGAGCTCGGCGCGGGCTTCGGCGCGAACGGCCTTGCGCGCCATGCGCTCGTCGTTCATGAACTCCCAAAAGCTGATGGCGATGATGCCGCCTGGGCGCGTCTGCCGCACCAGGGCGTCGAGCACGCGTACGCGGTACTCGCATGACGGTACGTGGTGCATAAAGCCAAAGCAGACCGAGATGTCGGCGAGTGGGGCGTCGAAAAGCACGTCGGGCGTCTCGGCGGGGTTGAGCTTCATGAGAGCGTCGAGCACATCGAGTTCCTGGAAGTGCAGGTTGGGAATGCGCAGGGCGTGACCACGTGCATCGATGGCCAGGTCTTGGCACGAGTCGACACCATAGAACTCAAACGGGCAGCTGGCATCCGCCGAGGGGTTTGCGCCGTCGACGCCCTTGGCGGCAAGTGCGCCGCCGGCGGCAAAATTCTCGAATCGCATATTGCCGCAGGCAAGATCGAAGACGCGGACGGGATGCTCGATCGTGGCGACGTCGAGCTGCCCGAGCGCGATGTCCATGGTGCGCACCCAGCCGGGCCACGGGGCCTGGCGCGTATCGGAAAAGGAGGCGGAGTGCTCGCGATAGAACGTATTGTTGAGCTGGATGAGCGATGAGGCGAAATCGCGGTTCACGGCGCGGAACTCCCTCCGTTGGCGGTGCGGAATAAACAGTACGACCATACTACCGTTAACGCCGCAACGGGGACAACCGAGCTGCGGGTCATTGCTTTGTTTGGACACATTTCCGCAGCTCATATGTGCCCGCAACCGTCGGTTGTCAAAAATCTCACTAGAATAGGTGGCATGCTTTTGGCGGTGGCGGATACATTTTTAACTGTGCAAGGCGCCTTAAGAACAAAAACGGTCCGGCGGCACGGCTGGCATCACATAGGAGGAACCATGAATGTAGAAACTGCGCAGCGGCTCGCCGACCTTCGTCGCAGCAAGGGCTTTAGCCAAGAAGGGCTGGCACGAAAGCTGGGACTGTCGCGCCAGGCGGTCAGCAAATGGGAGCGCGCGGAGAGCTCGCCCGATACCGAAAACCTGATCTCGCTCGCCAAACTCTATGGCGTGAGTTTGGACGAGCTCCTCAATCCGAGCGATGAGATCGAGGACGATATCGAGTTTGAGAACGAGGACCGCGCTCGTCAGCGCGAGGCCGAGGCGGCAGAGCGCGCCCGCACCCATGAGGCAGCGGCGCGTGCGACTGAGGCGGCAACGCAGGCAAGTGACGCGGCAGCCAAGGCGGCGCAGGCGGCAAGCTGGAGTGCGCAGGCCGCCAATGCGGCGACGGCTCAGGTGACGGGTGCCGTTGCGGCCGGCCCGACTCCGGTGAAGGGTCCGTTCCAGTCGTTCCCGTATTGGGCCGTGTGCTGGCTGCTGTTCTTTTTACTGATATTCCTGGTTGGTGCCAGCCCCTTTCCCGCACTGATCTTCTTTACGATCCCCATCTATCACTGGGTGGCACGTGCGCTCGATGGTGATTGGGCGCGCGGGGATATCCAGGTTGGTCCGGCGCCGGCGGTCGCTAGGACTAAAGGGGAGGACGTTTCCACAGCGGTTGACGCTGACCTGGCTGCTGCGACCACCGCTGAGTCGAGTGCCAAAGAAGGTGATGAATGATGAAGCTCTCGCATGAGTCTAAGAGGCGCTTGGGCATTGGCATCGGAGCGTTTGTGCTTATCATCGGACTTGTCTTTGGCATTTCGCGGACTTTGATTCATTTTGATGGTCCGTGGGATCTCGACGATGTTGTATCTGGTTTGTCCAGTATGGACGATGTGGTTGACGACGACGATTTTATGAACAATGGCGGTAAATATTCCGCTCGGCCTCAGCAGCTTTCGAGCGAAACGTTTGATGCCGACGCGTTCACATCGCTTGACTTGGACGTGACGTCGGGCACGGTCGAGGTCAAACACGTCTCCGGCGGGCCAGTGCGCGTAATTGAAAGCGGTCGCGTGGCAACGGGGACCGTTGCCTTCGATGCGGCAACCCAGAACTTGGCCGAAATCAAGGGCTCTACGCTCAAGATTCGCCAGTTCGATTGCGATGACGAGCGCGCCATTGACCGCACGGTTACCGTCGAACTGCCGCGCGAAGTTGCCGATAACATGGTGGGCATTACAGCGAATGTAGGATCGGGTGACCTGACGGTCGCGGGCATTGCGTGTCATGACTTCAACCTGACTTTGGACTCTGGAGACGTTGAGTTTACGGGCACCGTGACCGATACCCTGAATGCCGAGGTCGGTTCGGGCGATGTGACGTTCGAGCTCTACCAGGCCCCCGCGAAGTCGATGGACGTGAGTGTGGGCTCGGGCGATGTGGAGATGACGGTTCCGAACTCGACGGGCTTTAAGGCGAGCCTCACCTTGGGCCTGTCTCTTATACACATCTGACGCTGCCGACGAACTCTAGGGTGTAG
>UROO01000124.1 GCA_900549555.1 uncultured Collinsella sp.
CGGCAGAACTCGCCCACCTGGTCGGCGGCGATATGGACCGGCGTGCGGCAGGGCAACAAGTGCGATAGAAACGGCGCCGCATGTTGGGCAAACGCCGTGTCGGTACGGCGCGCGCGGCGCGTATCGACCAGATAGGCTGCGTCGCCAGCGACAAAGCAGTACGTATCGGCCGGCAGGCGCAAGTCGTAGCTGCCTCCCGCCGCCGGTGCAATCTTGGCGGCAAGGAGCGGCGGGCACTTAGCCGGAACTTCGCCCTCCCCCTGCGGCGACGGCTCGACGGCTACCTCGTAGGAGCGATGCGTCGTCGTCCCCCGCGACCAAGCAGGTTCAAAGGACATGGTCCTGCCACGCAGCAAGTCCAGCACGGACACGATGGAATACTCGGATACCGGCAACTGACGCTCGGCGACAAAACCGCTGCGGGCAAAGTCATACGATGCCGAGCGCGAGCTCGTAATATCGCCTAGGTAGGCGACCGTCATTGCGATAAAGTCGAGCAGCTTTGTCGACACGTCATCGAAAGCCTCGGGCACATGAACAAACGTAAGCTTCTTGCCATAGGAGAACGTACCGCCGCGCACATAGGCATCGGCCATGCCGTCGATATCCTTAACCACGTAGGACACCGAACCGCAGCGAATGCGAAACTCGAGTGCCCAGTTAAAGCGATCGGCAAACAGCGGATTGTAGTACGGCACCAGTGAGGGCTCCAGCACCGCCTTGGGCGCATCGGGGTCAATGGTGCTGGCGAGCTTGCGACGCATGGCCACGAGCTCGTCCATGCGCGCGTCCGAAAGATCGGAAAGCGCCGCCACAAGGCTCGGGCTCGTGGGGACGGGCGCCGGGAAGGGAAAGTTGGGGTTGACCGCAGATGCGGTGGGCGCGGGGCGCGTGGGCTGCTTGGACTGTGCGGGCGGTACCGTAAACGTGCGGACCGGCGTACGCAAGCCCTCGACGGGCTCGGCGCCACTGGCATCCAGATACGCCAGCGCCGTGGCGATAACGTGCTTGCACATGCCGGAATAGCGGAAGGCGGCGGGACAATCGCAGTCGTAGTCGATAACCTCGTGCTCGTCCATATCGAGCGCCACGCGCGTCTTGTACAGGTCGCCGCGCGAGCCACGCACCGTGCCCTCGATGTTCACGTTTTTGGAGAAGCGCGAGCCGGAGTCCTCAAACGACAGCACGGCACCGTTGAGCATGAGCGAGCGCCCCTTCATAAAGGTGCTGCTAAGCGCCGCCTCCTTACGAAGCGCCTGCACAAACGTCCCCTGCGCCATCACTTCCTCCAATCTCGCATGCCAAATGATTTTTCTGGGACGGGGATGAAAAAATCATTCCCGTCCCAGAAAGACTGGTCTTCCGCCACACGTCACCCAAAATGATTTTTTAATCCCCGTCCCAGAAAAATCATTTTAGATCACCGTCACGCGGCCTTGGTTACCCACGATGGCCTTGGCCTCTGCCAGCAGTGGAATCGAGCGCGCATTGACCTTGGCCGGCACCTCGGCACGCAGTACGCGCCCGTCCACCTGCTCGATAAAGATCTCCACGCGGTCGCCGCCCGGGTTGGCGGTAAGCACCGTGGCAAGACGCGCCATATTGCCCTGGCTAAAGCGGCTGTTGGGCACCATGACCTCAAACACCTTGGGCTTGTTGTTCTCCTCGTTAAGCTCAAGCGGCACGATCTCCTGCGCGATGATCTGGTCGCCGCGGTCCGAACGCTCGAGCTTGCCCTTAATGCGAACAAACGCATCGGACAGCTGCGCACCGGTCTCGGGATCGACCTCGCCGTACAGGTATCCCTCGGCCTCTTTGTAGGTCTTGGGGAACACCACGACCGTGGCCTCGCCTTCCATGTCCTCGAGCTGCACAATACCCATGGGGTCGCCGTTTTTGGTCACGCGCTTGGACACGCTCGAGACCATACCGGCCCACCACAGCGCCTTGCCCTCGGGAATCTCCTGGTTGATGGTACCGCCCGTGGGGTTTTGCACCTCGTAGCCGGTGTCGATCTGCGAGAACGAGAAGTCGCGCGCTTTGCTAAGTGCATACTCAAACGGGCGCAGCGGGTGGTCCGAGACATAGATGCCCAGAACCTCCTTCTCCTGGCTCAGCTTAAGGTGGCGGTCCCACTCCTGGCCGTCCGGATCGGGTACGCTCACCTCAAAGCCCGAGCCCTCAACGTCGCCAAACATGTCGAAGAACGACGTCTGGCCGCTCGCACGGTCCTTCTGGCGCTTCACGGCTGCATCGATGATGTTCTCGGGGTTGTTCTTGTCCACAAAGTGCATCATCTGGCGACGCGGATACCCCGTGGAGTCAAAGGCGCCTGCCTTGATGAGCGATTCGATCACGCGGCGGTTTGCCTGGCTCGAGTCCACGCGCTCGACAAAGTCGTGCAGCGTCTTAAACGGGCCGCCCGCCTCGCGCTCGGCGATAATCGCCTGCGCCACGCCGGTGCCCACGCCGCGGATGCCGGCCAAACCAAAGCGCACGCCCTCCTTGGTGGCCGTGAACTCGGTACCGGACTCGTTGACATCTGGCGACAGCACGGGGATGCCGTCGTGACGGCATGCCGAGACGTAGTGAACGATCTTGTCGGTCTTGCCCGTGTAGGACGTCAGAACGGCCGCCATGTACTCGTGCGGATAGTGCGCCTTGAGCCATGCCGTCTGCATAACCAAGATGGCGTAGCCGGCGGAGTGCGACTTGTTGAAGGCGTAAGATGCGAACTCGAGAACATCGTCCCAAATCTTCTGGGCGACCTCGCGCGTGTAGTTGTTCTTGATGGCGCCGTTCATCCAGTGGTCGTAGGTGGTCTCGTCCGAGCCATCCTCCCAGTGGAGCACCGTCGACGTGAGCAGCTTGATCTTTTTCTTAGCCACGGGCTTACGGATACGCGAGTCCGATTCGCCCTTGGAGAAGCCGCACATCTCGACGGAGATGAGCATAACCTGCTCCTGGTAGACCATGGTGCCGTAGGTTTCGCCCAGGATGTCGTCCAGGCGGTCGTCGTAGGAGACGGCCGGCTCCTTGCCGTTCATACGGTTGATGTAGGACGAAACCATGCCGGCGCCCAGCGGGCCCGGGCGGTATAGAGCGATCAATGCCACGACGTGCTTGTACTCGGTGGGCTTCATGTTCTTGATCGTGGCCGTCATGCCGGCGGACTCGACCTGGAAGACGCCGGCGGTGTGACCGGAGCCCATGAGCTTAAAGATCTCGGGGTCGTCAAAGGGAATCTCTTCCTCTTTGATGTCGATGCCGAAGTTCTTTTTGATGTTGGCCTTGGCCTTAGAGATAACCGTCAGCGTGCGCAGGCCCAGGAAGTCCATCTTGAGCAGGCCCATGTCGGCAACGGTATGACCCTCGTACTGGGTAATCTCGACGCCGCCCTTGGTATCGAGCTTGGTGGGCACGTGCTCGTTGACGGGATCGCGGCAGATCAGAACGGCGCACGCGTGCACGCCCTCGCCACGGGTGAGGCCCTCGATCGAGAGCGCCGTGTCGATGATGCGGCGGGCGTCGTCATCCTTTTTATAGGCCTCGGCAAAGTCGGGGTTAAACAGATCCTCTTTGCCGGGTTGCTTTTCGAGTACCTGCTTGAGCTTGACCTTGGGATCGCTCGAGACCATCTTGGACAGGCGCTGGCCCATGTAGACCGGGTAGTCCAGAACGCGCGCGGCATCGTTGATGGCCTGCTTGGCCTTGATGGTCGAGTAGGTGATAACGTGGGTGACCTTCTCGGGGCCGTAGAGCTGGCGAACGTGCTCCACGACCTCGAGGCGCCGCTCATCGTCGAAGTCCATATCGATATCGGGCATCTCGGTACGCTGCGGGGACAGGAACCTCTCGAACATCAGGCCGTTCTCGAGCGGGTCGAACGCGGTGATGTTCATGGCGTAGGCGACGATAGCGCCGGCGGCCGAGCCACGGCCGGGGCCGACGCCGATGCCGTTGTCCTTGGCCCATTGCACGTACTCGGCAACGATGAGGAAGTAGGCGGCAAAGCCCTTGTCGCAAATGACCTTGTATTCGTACTCAAAGCGCTCTTTGATGTTGACGCCACCGATTTCGCGTGTGGCCCAGTCATCGCCATAGTGTTGGCGCAGGCCCTTCTCGCACTCGCGGCGGAACTGGCTCTCGTGCGTCTCGCCGGGGTCGAGCAGCGGGAAGCGCGGCAGGATGATGGAATCCCAGTCCAGCTCCACGTAACACTTGTCGGCGATCTCGAGCGTGTTGTCGCAGGCCTCGGGGCAATACGGGAACATCGCCCGCATCTCCTCCTCGGTCTTCATGTAAAACTCCGAGCCGGTCATGCGCATGCGGTTGGGGTCGTCGACCTTGGCGTTCATGCCGATGCACATGATGACGTCCTGTACGGGCGCGTCCTCGCGGCGCAGGTAGTGGAAGTCGTTGGTGGCGATGACCTTGACACCCACCTGTTTGGCAATGTCGATGAGCGTGCGGTCCATCTGCTCGTCGGTCAGGCCGTTGTCGGTAGTGATGCCGTGTTCCTGGATCTCGATATAAAAGTCGCCGGGGTCAAAGGTATCGCGGAAGGTCTCGGCCCACTTGACGGCGCCCTCCATGTCACCGCGGTCGATGTACTTGGGGATGATGCCCGCGATGCAGGCGCTCGTGCAGATCATGCCCTTGGCGTGGCGGCGCAGGTTGTCGAGCGTCACACGCGGCTTGTAGTAAAAGCCCTGCACGGCGGCCTCGGAGACCGTCTGCATCAGGTTGACGTAGCCCTCCTGGTCCTTGGCCAGAAGAATCATGTGGTAGAGCTCGGGCTTGTGGTCGCGGGCAAGGGTCTCGTCCGGCGTAAAGTAGACCTCGCAGCCAAAGATGGGCTTGATGACCAGCGGCGGCTTGAGCTCGTCGATGTTGCCCTTCTCGTCCCACATGGCCATGTCCTTCACATACTGGGCATGCTCGCGCGGGTTTTCCTCGGGATCGGGCTCCACCAACTCCTGTCTCTTATACACATCTCCGAGCCCACGAGACGGACTCCTATCTCG
>UROO01000125.1 GCA_900549555.1 uncultured Collinsella sp.
CGGCAGCGTCAGATGTGTATAAGAGACAGGCTTAAGGCGCTTGGAACCGGTTTTAGCCAGGGCGTCGGCCGTAAAGACGTTTCTGTAACGCGCGATAAGCTCGGTAAGCCAAAAGCGCTGCTTTCGGGCCGCGCTCTCGAAATCGCCCGGGAATTGGGTGTTGTCGAGGTTGCTCTTTCTATTACCCTGACGGGTGACTTGGCTGTCGCTAATGCCATTGCGATCACCGAGGATGCTCGACCTAAACCCAAGGAAGAAAAAGTGAGCACGAAGGAGCGCGTTGCTCAGACATTTAAAGAGGCTCGTTCTGTCTTGGACGAGCTCGAACAGCTGCAACAATCTGCTTTGTCGGAACATCTGGATGATGTTCCGCAAGATGCGCTAGGAGCATAGATGAAACCGGTTTTGAGTACCGAGGAAGTCGTTCGCCTCGAAGATATCATCGAGCGTGAGGGCACCTCGAAGGCCGAACTCATGGAGTTGGCGGGCGAATTTGCCGCCAATGAGATTTTAAAGCTCAACCCCGATCGTGTTCTTGTATTGGTCGGTTTTGGCAACAATGGCGGAGATGGCTGGGTTGCCGCTGACATTCTGACGCATAAGGGCGTTGATGTAGATATCGTCTCCCCGGTTGAGCCGGATGAGATCCCTGCCGCTCTCGCTCATCATGTCGCCCGTCGCACTGCTGGTCGCGACGTGCACGTGTGTGTCGGGCCCTCTCGCGATGAGCTTGAGGTGCTGATCGATAAGGCTGATGTTGTAGTCGATGCCATTTTTGGTACTGGTTTTCACGGTGATCTTCGTGCGCCGTTTTCAATCTGGATTTCTACGGTCAATGAAAATGCCGACCGCGTTGTCTCCATCGATGTTCCCTCGGGCCTGAATGCCGAGACGGGCGTTGTGGATGACGACTGCATTCGTGCCGAGCGTACGGTGACGATGATTGCTCCCAAGATCGGCTTATACAGCGCTGACGGTCCCGAATATGCAGGCGATCTGGTCTGCGGTGGTCTGTATGACCGCCTTGATGAGGTCATTGACGATGTCGACCATGCTGCCGAGATTGTGGAACCCGGCGACCTTGTGGACTACTTTGCTCCGCTGCCCACGAATATCGATAAGTACTCGCGCGGCTCGGTGCTCATTGTTGCCGGATCGGCACAGTACCCTGGCGCCGCCATTATGGCTGCCAAGTCCGCTGCCCGCGCAGGTGCCGGCTATGTGGCGGTCGCGACGCCGGATGCGTGTGCCAACCTTATCCGCATGGCACTTCCCTCAATTCCGGTCTTTGCTATTCCATCTGATTCCCGCGGATCTTTTGGCGCCGCAGCGCGCATGACGGTATGTGAGATTGCCAAGAAATATAGCTGCGTGTTGTGTGGTCCCGGCATGACGACGTCTGCCGGTGCCATGCAGGTGGTTTCGGGTCTGCTTGAGCTCGACGTGCCGCTTATCTTGGATGCCGATGCCCTCAACTGCCTTGCTAAGATTGCAATCGACGGCATCGACAGCAATCCCGAGATGTATCGTCGCGAACAGCCGCTCGTCATGACGCCGCATTATCGTGAGCTTTCGCGTCTCGTTGCCGGCGATGAGGTCAATGACCTTGGCACCGCGATCGCTGCTGCGCAAAAGGTTGTCTGGGCCGCTGGTTCCGATAACCTCGTTGTTATCGCTAAGGGCCCGACGACAGCCATTTGCGGTGTTGAGCGTGTGCTGCTGCCGCTCTCGGGCCCGGCGTCGTTGGCGACCGCTGGCTCGGGTGACGTCCTTGCGGGCATTCTGGCCGGCACGCTAGCCACCATGCGCGACGAGATGGACCGTTGGGAGCTGCTGTACTCGTATGCCGTCGCACTTCATAGCTATGCCGGTTTTGCCGCGGCGACGGAGTTTGGCGAGAAGAGCGTTATCGCGACCGATCTTATCGACTTGATCGGTCCCGCCATGGAGTTGGCGGCAAAGGATGCGCTCGATGATCTGGGAATCACAGACGAAAGGTCGGATGACTAATTATGAATAAAGCCGATTTGACGCGTTGGTCCTGGGTCGAGATCGACCGCGGGGCGCTCCGCCGCAACACGAGGGCCTATAAGAATTTGCTGAACCCGCGCCAGCGCCTATGCTGCGTGGTTAAAGCCGACGCTTATGGCCATGGAGCTGTTGAGTGCGCCAAGATCATGTATTCGGCCGGTGCCGACATGTTTGCCGTGGCGACGGTTAGCGAGGGCGTTGAGCTCCGACAGGGCGGGATTACGAAACCCGTCCTTATCCTAAGCGAGCCGCCTATCGAGGCCATTCCGACGTTGCTCGAGTTCGATATTATGCCCTCGGTCTATACGTCTGACTTTGCTCTTGCGTATGGCGAATATGCCGTCGCGGCAGGCAAGGTAGGCAAGTATCATCTCGCCATCGAGACGGGCATGAACCGCATCGGCGTACATTATACGCAGGTGCTCGACTTTGTCCGCGGTATTGATTTCCATCGCGGTATTCAGTGCGACGGCGTATTTACGCACTTCGCCACGGCCGATGAACCTTCGGGCTGGGACTACAAGCTGCAGTGTCAGCGCTTTACCGAGGCCGTTCAGGCCATTAAGGATGCGGGTTTTGAGTGCGGTATCGTGCACTGCGCCAACACGCCGTCCTCGATGCTCGATCCCTCGATGCATTTTGATATGATTCGCGCCGGCGTTGGCTTGTATGGCATGCAGCCGTGCGAGCTGAGTGGCCACGTGATGCAACTCGATCCCGTTATGAGCGTCCATGCGCGCGTGACGCGCGTGGCACACCCTGCGATGGGCGAGGGCGTGGGCTACGGTTTTACCTACCGCGTACCGCGTACGCGCGTTCAGATCTGCACGCTGCCGATCGGTTATGCCGACGGCCTATCGCGTACACTTTCCAATCGTATGGATGTGCTGTATCGCGGCGAGCGCGTGCGTCAGGTTGGCAATATCTGCATGGATCAGTTTATGGTCGCCATTCAGTCCAACCCGGCACACGAGATTCCCGAGGCCGAATATGGTGACGAGATGATCATTGTCGGCCGCGATGGAGATGCCGAGATTACCATGGACGAGATGGCGCGCCTACGCGGCACGATTAACTACGAGGTCGCCTGCGGCTTTGGCATGCGTCTCGACAAGGTCTACGTGTAGGAGCCGCTATGGGCGTCATGCACATCCCCGGCCATACCCATCAGGCGCCACGTGAGGTCGCACTCGAGGAGATTGAGGCTGTTTTAGGCGACTGCCATCTCTGCCAGCTCTATCAGTCGCGCCATAACATCGTGTTTGGCGTGGGAAACCCCCACGCTCGCGTCATGTTTATTGGTGAAGCACCGGGTCGCAACGAGGATTTGCAGGGCGAACCCTTTGTGGGGGCGGCGGGTGAAGACCTCAACGGTATTTTGTCCCTGGCAGGTCTTAAGCGCGAGGACGTCTATATCGCCAACGTGCTTAAGTGTCGCCCGCCGGGAAACCGCAATCCGCGTCCCGAGGAAGTGCTGGCTTGCTCACCGTTTTTGCGCGAGCAGATTCGAAGCATCTGGCCCGATATCATCGTGACGCTCGGTAACCCCGCAACGCACTTTGTGCTCAAGACCGAGATCGGCATTACCAAGCTGCGCGGCAGGTTCCATCAGATGGGCCACTTTGTGGTGATGCCGACGTTTCATCCTGCGGCGGCGCTGCGCAATCCGGCGTGGCAGGAGTTGCTGGAGGAAGACTTTAAGATGCTGGGCGACTATCTGGAGCGGCACCCCGCGCCAGAGACCGCCTCGGAATAATAAGGAGCGCATATGTCCCTGGAGCGCCTGGGGGTAGGTACCTATAGAACGGCTCGTACTGCCGATACGGAGCATTTTGGCGAGCTGGTCGCACCGTGTCTAGAAGATGGCGATGTGCTGATTTTGACCGGCGGCCTCGGGGTGGGCAAAACCCACTTTACCAAGGGCGTTTCGCGCGCTCTGGGCGATGAGCATATGGTCACGAGCCCTACGTTCGCACTCATGGCCGTTCATGACCAAGGGCGTATTCCGCTGTTCCATTTTGATCTGTACCGCCTGGAGCATGCCTACGAGCTTGAGGATACGGGCATTTTTGATGTGCTGGGCTATGAGGGTGTTTGCCTGCTGGAATGGGGCGAGCAGTTTCAGGATGAACTGACAGATGAGTATCTTTCGGTGACGCTTAAGCGCGATGAGGACGACAGCGACGTGCGAACGATAACGCTCGAGGCACACGGCGAGCGCGCGGATGAGCTTTCCCATTTGATAGATAAGGCTGTACAAGATGAGCTTGCATAACGACAACGCGCTGGTGGTGGCGCTCGACACATCGACCGACATGCTTGCCTGCGCGGCAAGCTGGATTGATGTGCAGACAGGCGAGGAAAAGCTGGTGAGTGGGGACCATCTGTGTCGCCGTCATGCCAACGTTGAGCTCGTGAATACTGTTGATGGCCTACTGAAGCAGACCGGCCTGGATCGCAGCGATGTCGGCAGTTACGTCGTCGGCCGCGGCCCGGGTTCGTTTACGGGCGTGCGTATCGGCATCTCCACCGCAAAGGGTCTAGCACGCGGTGCCAACGTGCCGTTGCTCGGCGTGTCGACACTTGACGCTTGCGCCTGGACGGCATGGAAGGCCGGCGTACGCGGCAAGCTTGGTGTTCTTGCCGACGCCATGCGCGGCGAGGTGTACCCGGCGCTGTATGTGCTGGGGGACGAGGGTCCCGAGCGTCTGTTTGAGCGCGAGCGCGTGGTCAAGGCCGCCATGGCGCTTGATGAGTGGCGCCAGACCGCGGACTGGGATCAGGTTCAGCTGACTGGTGACGGTCTCGTGCGTTATGGCAAACTGCTGGGCGAGGATGAGACGGCGCGCTGCGTGGAGCGAGACCTGTGGTGCTGTCTCTTATACACATCTCCGAGCCCACG
>UROO01000126.1 GCA_900549555.1 uncultured Collinsella sp.
AATCTGTGCCCAGGCCCACCTTAACGCCAGCTTCCAATGCGGCACGAGCGCTCTCGATAATGCCCGAGCACACGATATCGCCGTTCTTCTTTTGCGTATCGGTCGAATGGGTCTTTTTCGGGTCGAGCAATACAAACGGCAGCGCCGGACTGATAGTGCAGGTCACACTCGGCGCACGCCCCTCAAGCTGTGTGCCCGCGGCGCCGCGGTACAGCTCCAGGATCTCGGGCGTCAACGGAGCGCCGTGCTCAATCGTGTCAACGCCGGCCTCAAGCGCGGCCTTCACGCCCTCGGTACTCTCGACATGAGCCATAACCGGAAGGCCCATATCGTGCGCCGCCTTGCACGCCGCTGCGGCAACCTCCACGGGCATACGCAGCACACCCGGCTCGCCCACCTCGGTCGCATCGAACACGCCACCCGTTACGAACAGTTTAATGACGTCGGCACCGCGCGCATACAGGTCGCGCACCTGTTCGGCTGCCTCGGCGGGACTGTTGGCCACCTGGGCGAACAAGCCTGCACCATGGCCGCCCGGCACCGTGATGCCCGTTCCCGGCGCCACCAGGCGAGGACCCTGATACTTGCCGGCATCGATAGCATCGCGCACGGCAAGATCGGCAAACAGCGGGTCGCCCGCGCCGCGCACCGTGGTCACGCCACTTGCCAGCTGCTGCTGAGCGCTACCCTTGAGGATATGGCGGACAATGGCACGCCCCACGGGATTATCGAGCTTCTTCATCAGCGCGCCCGCATCGCCCGCCGAAACCGGCTTGCCCGAACCGCACAGATGCACATGCATATTGATGAGACCGGGCATGAGATACGCACCTGCCAGGTCGATGACCTCGGCACCTGCAGGCGCCTGCGCCACGGCACTCGGCCCCATCCACGTGATGAGACCACGCTCAACGGCCACGGCCATATCGGGCTGCGGCTCCATATGTTCCGAACCATCCAGGACGGTCGCATTGATAAACAACGTGGAACGATCGGCAGACGCCATATCGAGCTCCTCCCCCACGATTAACTTGAACATTTGTCCATTATCACCCAGCCCAACAGGGTTACTGCGGACATATCGGTTAACGGAGGGAAGAGAAGGGCGTGAGGATGAGCAGACCAGTGCAGCGATGCTTCGGTCGTTCCAGCAAAACGTCTTGATCTATAACAGTAAGCTCGGTTTTGAGCCGCCAGATGTTACAGATCGAGATTTTCAGTCGTGCGTCCAATCTTTGTCTCAATCTGTAACAGTTGGGTCGATTTTTGGCCGTTAGATGTTACAGATCGAGACATTCTCCGGCCCCATCGTCAAACGTCTTAATCTGTAACAAGTAGACAGGTTTTCGGCCTCTAGATGTTACAGATTGAGATTTTTCGTCAGCCGCCAACCTTCCGTCTTGATCTGTAACGGTTACGAGGCCAAACGGTCCTCTGTTGTTACAGATTGAGACGGTCCGCTTCAGCGCCCATACCACTGGTGTCTCCATTCCTCAGCCAAATCGACCCGCTGCGGAATACCTGCTAGCCTCATCTTTTCAACCAGCTTTCCCGGGTTCTTGAGCTCATCAAACGTGAACCGAAGCACCTTGTGCCCGAGCATTGTCAGATGAGATTCCCGCTGACGCTCTGCCACGAACGGGTCGACCGACTCCCGACCCTCGCCGTTCTGCAAGGTATACTTCCCCTTTCCGTCGAGCTCGCCGATGACACACGTCCCGTCCTCGAGCCTCCAGAAATAATCGACCCGAAACACCTGGCTCGAATCGAGCGGATCGCGAAACTCCACCTGCAACTCTGGCACCGGAAAACCGTATGCAATAAAGAATGCTCGGAACCGAGACTCGCCACCGTTTTCGGACAGCCCGTCCGCATGTGACGCAATCACCTGAGCTCTGCGATACCCTCGCCTGCCCTCGCAATCGGCCTGAAGCCGATTGCAGAGGTCGTCGCGCGATACGCCCTTCACCCGCAATGCAGAATCGGCGATCGCCAGACCATACGAAAACGGGGCACGTAGCAGGCAATCCTCTACCGTGCGCCAAAACGGCGTCACCCGCACGCCGTCGACGCGCTCAAGCGCACCCGCCGCCTGCGGACGCAGCAGCCTATATCCCGTACTCAACGCCACCGAACAACCCGTCTTGACCAAGTAACGCGGCCCGAGCAGATCATTCGGCACCTCCAGACCCCATATCAGCGCGGCGTCATATCCCCAAAACGCCCAATCGGGGTGAAACTCGGCAAGCCCCTTGATGGTCCATCTCACTCGCTCCGGCGGCGTCAATGCATCCCATTCATGCTGAAAACAAAATAGGTGCGATTCGGGCTCCGCAATATCGTCTGTGCCCACATGGCGCCGCAGCCACATGAGCTCGGCATTGTCGTGTGTCACAAACAGCACGCCTTGTTCAGCCGCCTCCGTGAGCCTGGCAAGCATCCTATTCCGCGCCAAGGTGTTACGCGCTGCATGCTTGTGTTTAAAAACGGTATTAGACACTTTCATCACCACCACATCGGAGAAATGGGCCATCGCCGCTGTTGCCGCCGACAAACGTCTCGACCTGTAACAGGAAGACAGTCTTTGAGCCTCTAGTTGTTACAGATCGAGATTTTCAGTCGTGCGTCCAACCTTTGTCTCAATCTGTAACAGTTAGACCGATTTTTGGCCCCTTCCTGTTACAGATCGAGATCTTTCGGCAGGCGCCAACCTTCCGTCTTGATCTGTAACAGTTAGAAGGCCAAACGGCCCCTTGTTGTTATAGATCGAGACATTCAGACGGCACCGTTCCCGCTTATCTCAATCTGTAACGTTTACGGCCCCAAACGGCCCCTAGACGTTACAGATCGAGACAAATAGACAGGCGGCGGCGCTGCGGCTGCCCGTCCCCTACTCCCATTCCTGTTCGTAGATGTTGAGCGACTTCACATACCGCCCCTGGGCACCCATGATGTCGCGGACCAGCCTCAAAAAGAAGCTGATACACGAGGTGTCGAAACCATCCTCTAGGTCCTCGGGATGCACCGCGCCGGGCCCGTCGACCGCCGTATCGCTCAGGCGCGCAATGTCATAGAGGTAGAGCTGCCCCGCCGTCAGCCAGGCATCGTCGACGCACGCGAGTCGCACCGCAATCGCGCCATCGTTCCAGTGCTCCTTTTGCACGATATGTGGGTCGTAGACGTCAAAGCGACGGTCGGTGCGCGTGTCCTTCAGCACGACCATGCCAGTCGCGGGATCCTTGTCCAAAATGCCAAAGCGCGAGAAATACTGCGTGTCGCGCACCTGTTCGAGCCGCCTGAGCGAAGCAGGCGAAAGCGACGCCGGCGGCTCGTCAACATACAGCTCAAGCAACGTCTTGCCATGGTAATAGGGACGCTCGAACAGCAGCCAATCGGTAAATGCCATGTTATAGGCCATGATTTCGTTTTGCGAGGGCTCCTCGCAATAGCCGAGCCACGGATCGACGATCACTTCGAACTGTGTGCGCGCCGACTCCAAAAACTGAAACTTGCGCAGCATCCAAAATTGGGCCATGTCGGCAATATCGTCACCGACGGCCTCGGTCAGACGTCCCCGGTCCAAAACATGATCAGCCATGACATCCTCCTCAAACTGATGAACCTCAATTTGAGCTTACGAGGAGGGCCGGTGGTCGCCGCCAGCGCGGGCGAAATGGGCATCGGGCTGCAAACCAGATGCTGACCGAATACTTGACGGAGCGCTTGACCGATACGTTATACCGAAGCAAAACCCCAGTTAAACATAGACAAATAAACAGAGATTTTGAGCTGCCCAGCCGCAGCCATCACGAAAACAGCAAGGCGCCGCGAGCCCGCACGTCAGCAAATGAGCAGTCAGACATCAAGAGTGTCCCCGACGACTAGACAAAAAAGCGCGTCCCCAATGACTAGTCGTTGGGGACGCGCCTGAATGACTACCTTACAGCCCCAAGGTCTCGGCAACCTCGGCCGCGCAGGCCAGGGAGTCTGCCATGGCGCTCACCACGAGCGAGCTGCCGTTACGGGCATCACCGGCCACATACACCGGCGCGGCATCCACAGCAACACCATCTACGCGAGCCGCAAGGTGCGAGCCCTCGGAAGCCATCACGGGCAGCGGGCGGCCCGCCGTAGCAACAGGCACGCCGACGGCATCGAACACGCTGTGCTCCGGACCCGTAAAGCCGCAGGCGATCAGCACCAGCTGTGCCGACACCTCGTGCTCGGAGCCCGCAATGCGTTCGGGCTTGCCGGCCGACCAATCCAGGTCGACCACGCGCAGACCCGCGGCGGCGCCCTTCTTGTCCAGCAGCACCTCGAGCGTATCCACGCCCCAGGCACGCATCTCGCCGCCCATGGCAGCGATGGCCTCCTGCTGGCCGTAATCGGTCTTCTTCACGTTGGGCCACTGCGGCCAGGGGTTGCTCACTGCACGCTTATCGGGCGCGGCCGGCAAGAACTCAAACTGACGCACGCTGCGCGCGCCCTGGCGCACCGCGGTACCCACGCAGTCGTTGCCGGTATCGCCGCCGCCAATGACCACAACGTCCAGGCCGCGCGCGTTCACCGCGGGCTCACCACCATCGAGCACCGAGACGGTCGAGGCCGTCAGGTAGTCCACGGCATACACCACGCCCGGAGCATCCACATTCGTAGCCGAAAGACCGCGGGGCGCGCGAGCACCGGCAGCCACCACAACGGCGTCAAAGCCATTGAGCTTGGCCGCTACCGCAGGGTCCGTCACGTCGGCGCTCAGCTCAAAGACGATACCCAGCTCGCGCATAAGTGCCACACGGCGCTCGACCACGGACTTCTCGAGCTTCATGTTGGGAATGCCGTACATGAGCAGGCCGCCCGGGCGGTCGTCACGCTCAAACACCTGTCTCTTATACACATCTGACGCTGCCGACGAACTCTAGGGTGTAG
>UROO01000127.1 GCA_900549555.1 uncultured Collinsella sp.
GCTCGGAGATGTGTATAAGAGACAGCCCGCACAGCGCGGTGAGTTTTACACCTACGACGACCTGTCGGTGGAGCTCGTGGACTACGTGC
Organism: uncultured Collinsella sp.; assembly: GCA_900549555.1. Taxonomy (GTDB): domain Bacteria; phylum Actinomycetota; class Coriobacteriia; order Coriobacteriales; family Coriobacteriaceae; genus Collinsella. Next base: position 90 of record UROO01000127.1, read on the forward strand.
GCGACATGGGCTATACGCATATCGAGGTCATGCCGCTTATGGAGCATCCTTTCGATGGTTCCTGGGGCTACCAGACGACCGGCTATTACGCCGCCACGTCGCGCTACGGCAACCCGCAGCAGCTCATGCACTTTATCGACGCTTGCCACGAGGCGGGCATCGGCGTGATCATGGACTGGGTGCCCGGCGGTTTTTGTGCCGACTCCCACGGCCTTGCCACCTTTAACGGCCACATGCTGTTTGAGCACGAGATTCACCCCAACTGGGGCACGCACAAGTTTGACTTCGCCCGCGGCGAGGTCCGCTCCTTCCTGGTCTCCAACGTGCTGTACTGGCTCGAAAACTTCCACGTGGACGGCATTCGCATGGACGGCGTGTCCAGCATGCTGTACCTCAACTTTGGCATCGACGATCCGGGCCAAAAGAAGTTCAACAAGTACGGTACCGAGGAGGACCTGGACGCCAGCGCGTTTATCCGTCAGGTCAACTGCGCCGTAGAGGCGCACTACCCCGACGTGATGATGATGGCCGAGGAGTCCACCGCGTGGCCGCTCGTGACCTACCCGCCGCAGGACGGCGGCCTGGGCTTCCACTACAAGTGGGACATGGGCTGGATGAACGACACCCTGCACTACATGCAGACCGATTTTCCGTGGCGCCCCGGCAACCACGGGCTACTCACGTTCTCCATCATGTACGCCTTTACCGAGAACTTTATCTGCCCGCTGAGCCACGACGAGGTCGTGCACGGCAAGTGCTCGCTCATCGGCCGCATGCCGGGCGACTGGTGGCGCCAGTTTGCCGGTCTGCGCACGCTTGCCTTCTATCAGATGACGCACCCCGGTGCCAAGCTCAACTTTATGGGCAACGAGATCGGCCAGTTTATTGAATGGCGCTACTACGAGTCCATCCAGTGGTTCCTAACCGAGGAGTATGAGACTCACAAGCATCATCAGGCGTTTATCAAGGCGCTCAACCACCTGTACACCGCCGAGCCCGCCCTGTACGAGCGCAGCTACACCGACGACGGCTTTACCTGGATCGATGCGGACAACTCCAAGCAGTCCATCGTGAGCTTTGTGCGCCAGGGCGAGGACATCGACGACGACCTGGTGATCCTGATCAACTTTGACCCGGCGAGCTACGAGAGCTTCCGTGTGGGCGTGCCGCGCGAGGGTGACTGGGAGGTCATCTTCGATTCTGACCGTCCCGAGTTTGGCGGCAGCGGATACGCCGGCGAGGAACCCTACACCTGCTCGAGCGAGCCCTATCCCTGGAACGGGCAGATGGACTCCATCGAGATCAAGGTGCCCGGCCTGGCTGGCGTGGTACTCAAGCGCCGCGGTCCCAGCAGCTATAAGCCGCCCGTGGTCGAGACTCCCAAGAAGGCGACGCGTAAGCGTTCGTCTTCGGTGAAGCCCAAGACCGCGGCTGCTAAGAAGGCTCCGGCTAAGGCGAAGGCTACGACGACCAAGGCCAAGGCCAAGACCGCCGCAAAGCCCGCCTCTAAGGCCGCAGCCAAGAAGCCGGCTGCCAAAAAGGCCGCTACCAAGGCCAAGTCTGCTTCTGTTAAGTCGTCTGCCAAGAAAGCGTAACAAAGCCGTTACAGCTGTAATTACCAGCCCCGACGGGGCTTAGGATACAAGTCATAACCGTTCCGGGAGAAACATCCCCGGGGGAAAGGAACGTATGAATAAGATCTTCGACAACAAGCAGGAGTTTACCGAGCTCTATCGCGAAGCCGTCATGAGCATCAGCGGCAAGAGCGTCGAGGCCGCCAGCGACCTGGACCGCTTCAACGCCCTGGCAAAGCTCGTGGCCGAGAAGGCACGCACCGTTGCCACCACCAGCGACGCCCGTGTTGCCGCCGAGGGCAAGAAGCGCGTGTACTACTTCTCGATCGAGTTTTTGATCGGCCGCCTGCTCGACAACTACCTGCTCAACTTTGGCGTGCGTGACATGGTCGCCGAGGCGCTTGACGACATGGGCTTTGACCTGTCCGTCATCGAGAACCAGGAGCCCGATCCGGCACTGGGCAACGGTGGCCTGGGCCGTCTGGCCGCATGCTTCCTGGATTCCATGGCAGCCGAGGGCATTGCCGGCTACGGCAACGGCATGCGCTACCGCTACGGCCTGTTTAAGCAGGAGATCGTCAACGGCAGCCAGGTCGAGGCCACCGACGAGTGGCTCACCCACGGCTATCCCTGGGAGGTCCGTCGTCAGGACAAGGCCGTGACCATTAAGTTTGGTGGCCGCGTCGAGGGCTTTGAGGAGAACGGCCGCACGTTCTACCGCACGGTGGACACGCAGGACATCTTGGCTGTCCCCTACGACATCCCCGTGGTGGGTTATGCCGGCGAGACCGTCAACAAGCTGCGCGTCTGGGCCGCCGAGCCGGTCGAGGAGCACTTTGACCTTGAGGCCTTCAACCGCGGCGACTACGCCCTGGCCGATGCCGAGCGCGCCGAGGCCGAGGCCATCAGCGCCATCCTCTACCCCAACGACGCCGGCGAGCACGGCCGCCTGCTGCGCCTGAAGCAGGAGTACCTGTTTGTCTCGGCCGGCATCTACAGCCTGCTCGACACCTTTGAGAAGGAGCACGGCGCGAACTGGGAGCTGCTGCCGCAGTTTGTGGCCATCCACACCAACGACACGCACCCCGCCATGTGCGGCCCCGAGCTCATGCGCATCCTCATCGACGAGAAGAAGCTCGAGTGGGATGACGCCTGGAACATCGTGACGCAGGTCGTGAGCTACACCAACCACACCATCCTGCCCGAGGCCCTGGAGAAGTGGCCTATCGGCATGTTCTCCAAGCTCCTCCCCCGCGTGTACCAGATCATCGACGAAATCAGCCGTCGTTGGCATGAGTCGTTCGACACCACGCAGGAGGGCTGGCAGGAGCGTTTGCGCCAGACCGCCATTCTGTGGGACGGCGAGATTCGCATGGCCAACCTGTCTGTGATCTGCAGCCATAGCGTCAACGGCGTGGCCAAGATCCACTCCGACATCATCAAGAACATCGTGCTCAAGGACTTCTACGCCCTGACGCCCGAGAAGTTCAACAACAAGACCAACGGCATCTCGCACCGTCGCTTCTTTGCCGAGGCCAACCCCACCTATGCCAAGCTCGTGACCGATGCTATTGGCGACGGCTGGCTGAAGGACGCCTTTGAGCTGGAGAAGCTTAAAGGTTTCCAGAACGACACCGAGTTCCTGAAGGCCGTGGGTGCCTCCAAGCGCGCCAACAAGGAACGCCTGGCCGCCTACGTTAAGGCCGAGACCGGTCTGGTCATTGACCCCAACACCGTCTTCGATGTTCAGGTTAAGCGCTTCCATGCCTACAAGCGCCAGCTCATGAACATCATGAAGGTGATGGACATCTACAACCGTCGCATCGCCGATCCCAACTTCCACGTGACGCCGACGACCTTCATCTTTAGCGGCAAGGCTGCCTCGAGCTACACCTTCGCCAAGGAGACCATCCGCCTCATTAACTCCGTGGCCGATGTCATCAACAACGACCCGCGCGTCAACGAGGTCATGAAGGTCTGCTTTATCCCCAACTTCCGCGTGAGCAACGCCCAGCTCATCTACCCCGCCGCCGAGATCTCGGAGCAGATCTCCACGGCCGGCAAGGAGGCCTCGGGCACGTCCAACATGAAGCTCATGATGAACGGCGCCATTACGCTGGGCACCCTCGACGGCGCCAACATCGAGATCGCCGATCTGGCCGGTCGCGAGAACGAGGCCATCTTTGGCCTGACCGCCCCCGAGGTCGAGCAGCTCTGGGCATCCAACAGCTACTTTGCGTGGGATACGCTCAACAACGATCGCGACCGTCTGGGCCGCGTGATGGACGAGCTCAAGGACAACACGTTTGCGGGTCTTTCGGGCAACTTCGAGAGCATCTACAACGAGCTCATGAACAACAACGACCCCGACCTGGTCATGGCAGACTTCCGCAGCTACGTGGATGCGTGGGAGAAGCTCACCGGCAGCTATGGCGACCAGGAGACCTGGAACCGCAAGGCCCTGCTCAACACCGCCTCGAGCGGCTGGTTCTCGAGCGACCGCACAATTCGCGAGTACCGCGACGAGATCTGGCACGCGTAAAGGCGCGCGAGCTCCCCTATGCCAGCACGGCATTACTCGACGGGCGTGACGTAGCGCCGCGCCCGTCGCTAATGGGTTAGGAACATCGATGACAGAAGGAGAAATCGATGAGTAAGAAAGAATGCATCGCGATGCTCCTCGCAGGAGGACAGGGCAGCCGATTGGGGGCACTCACCCAAAAGATCGCTAAGCCGGCGGTTAGCTTTGGTGGCAAGTTCCGCATTATCGACTTTTCGCTCTCCAACTGCTCCAACTCGGGCATCGACACGGTGGGCGTTCTGACGCAGTATCGCCCCTACCTGCTGCATGCCTATGTTGGTTCCGGCGAGGCGTGGGATCTGGACAGCCGCGACGGCGGCGTGTCGATCCTGCCGCCGTACGAGACGCAGACCGGCGGCGCCTGGTATGCGGGCACGGCCGACGCCATTACGCAGAACCTCGACTACATCAAGGCCAACGACCCCAAGTACGTCCTGATTCTTTCGGGCGATCACCTGTATCGCATGGACTACCGCAAGATGCTCAAGACGCACATTGAGAACAACGCCGACCTCACGGTGAGCGTTATGCCCGTGCCGTGGGAGGAGGCCAGCCGCTTTGGCATCCTGACCACCGACCCCGAGGACGGCCGCATCACCAAGTTCACCGAGAAGCCCGATAAGCCCTGTCTCTTATACACATCTGACGCTGCCGACG
>UROO01000128.1 GCA_900549555.1 uncultured Collinsella sp.
GGCCGAGACCGCTCAGGCCGAGTCCTTCAAGACCTTCGCTCACGACGTTGCCCTTCAGGTTGCCGCCGTCGCCCCGATTTGCGCTACCCGCGATCAGGTTCCGGCCGAGACCGTCGAGCACGAGAAGGAGATCTACATGGCTCAGGCTGCCGAGTCCGGCAAGCCCGAGGCTATCCAGGAAAAGATGGCTGTTGGCCGTCTGGAGAAGTTCTACAAGCAGTCCGTGCTCACCGAGCAGGAGTTCATCAAGGACAGCTCCCTCACCATCAAGAAGTACGCTGAGCAGGTCTCCAAGGAGCTCGGCGATACCATTACCGTCGTTGCCTTCGACCGTCTGGTCCGTGGCGAGTAAATAAGCTCTTGTAGCTGGTAATGAGCAGGCTGTGGGTTTTACTCACAGCCTGCTTTTTCATGGCTCTTATCAGAGCCTTTGCTATCATATTGAGAGTCTAATTAAAGGAGGATCGCTTTGTCCGACATCCGATATAAACGCGTGCTTCTGAAGCTTTCCGGCGAAGCACTGATGGGCGACGGCCAATATGGCATCGACCCCAAGATTACCGACCATCTTGCCAAGCAGGTCAAGGAGCTGCTCGCCGTTGGCCATGAGGTCGGCGTCGTTGTCGGCGGCGGCAACATTTTCCGCGGCATGGCCGGCGCTGCCGGTGGCATGGAGCGCGCCCAGGCCGACTACATGGGCATGCTGGCAACCGTTATGAACGCGCTTGCCCTGCAGGATGCCTTTGAGCACAACGATGTTCCCTGCCGCGTGATGAGCGCTATCCAGATGAACGAGATCTGCGAGCCCTATATTCGCCGTCGCGCCATCAACCACCTTTCCAAGGGTAATGTCGTTATTTTTGCCGCCGGTTCGGGCAATCCGTACTTTACGACCGACACCGCCGCGGCTCTTCGTGCCTGCGAGATCGGTGCCGAGATTCTGATTAAGGCCACCAAGGTTGACGGCATCTACGACAAGGATCCTGTCAAGTGTTCCGATGCCGTCCGTTTTGACAAGATTACCTATCATGAGGTTCTCGTCCGCGGTCTGCAGGTTATGGATTCCACGGCCACGGCGCTGTGCCAGGATAACCGTATGCCGATTTTGGTCCTCAACATCGATGGCGAGGACACCGTCAAACGCGCGCTTTCGGGTGAGCCCGTCGGCACGCTCGTCTATCAGGAGGATTAAGCATGGCAGAGAACATCACCGCCCACATGGACAAGTCGCTCGAGTCCCTCAAGCACAACTTCTCCAAGGTTCGCACGGGCCGCGCCAACGCTAACATTCTGTCCGACATTTCGGTCGATTACTACGGTGTTCCCACGCCGGTTACCCAGGTTGCCGCCGTTAAGACCCCCGAGGCTCACATGCTGCTTATCGAGCCCTGGGACAAGGCGCTCGTCAATGCAATCGTGAAGGCTATCAGCGCTTCCGATCTGGGCATTACTCCCAACTCTGACGGTACCGTCGTGCGCCTGCCGTTCCCGGCTCCCACCGAGGAGCGTCGTCGCGAGCTCGTCAAGGAGTGCCGCGAGTATGCCGAGCAGGCCAAGGTCTCCATTCGCAACATCCGTCGCGACTTTAACAACAAGCTCGAGCGCGACGAAGAGCTCACCGAGGACGATGTCCGTCGCGAGCAGGCCAAGGTCCAGAAGTATACCGATGAGTATGTTGCCAAGGTTGAGGAGCTTCTGAAGGAAAAAGAAGCCGAGGTCATGGAGATCTAAGGTGCAATACGACGAGCATAAACTGGTCGAGTACTTTGCCGACGCCCCTGCGGGCGTCGGTTTTTCCGACCTTGACCTCAATAAGATTCCGCATCATATTTCGTGCATCATGGACGGTAACGGTCGCTGGGCCACGGCGCGCGGTCTTGCCCGCACCGAGGGACACAAGGCCGGTATCGTCTCCCTGCGCGAGATCATTACCGCATGCGTGCGTTTGGGCGTCGACGTCCTTTCGGCCTATGCGTTTTCCACCGAAAACTGGAATCGTCCGCAGCATGAGGTCAACGTTTTAATGCATCTGTTTGCTAAGACGTTTATCGATGAGCTGCCGCTGCTTAAGCGCGAAAACGTGCGCGTTGTCTTTTTGGGCGATATTTCCGCACTGCCCAAGAAGACCCGCGATGTCTTTGAGCGAGGTCTTGCCGAGTGTGCCGACCATACCGGCATGACGCTGGCACTTGCCGTCAACTACGGAGCCCGTGCCGAGATCACCCGTGCTGTCCGTCAGATCGCGCTCGATGCCGCTGCCGGAAAGATCAATCCGGCCGCTATCGACGATGATATGGTTGCTTCGCACCTGTATACCGCTGGGCTACCCGATCCTGAGCTTGTGATTCGAACCTCCGGCGAGCTTCGCCTTTCGAACTATCTGCTGTGGCAGGTTGCCTATTCCGAGTTTTATGTCACCGATACCTATTGGCCCGACTTTGATCGTTGGGGTCTTGTCAACGCCATTTTGGCCTATCAGGGCCGCGACCGTAGGTTTGGTGGACTGAGCAAGACCGAGGAGGCTTAATCGTGTCCGATCGTCCCAAGGCGTCTGCTCCCAAGGCGCCTGCCGCCAAGAGCGGCGCGGCCGCGACTTCGTGGCTTGCCGGCTTTATTACCCGTGCCGCCGCAGGTATCGTCTACGCCGTCGTATTTATTCTCTGCCTGGTTTTGGGTATCGTTCCCACCGCCATCTTCGTCTCCGTCATGAGCGGCCTGTGCTGCTTTGAGTTTTTCCGCATGACGAAGCTCGATGGCAAAGTTGCCAACGAGCGCCTGGGTATCGCTGCCGCCGTGCTCTTTCCGCTCTCGGCGCTGGGCGACTCGCTGCTGCTGAATGCCCTGCTTTTTGCTCTGATGCTTGCGGTGGGTATTTGGTATGTCTGGTCGGCGCGTACCCGCATATCCGGTGTAGCTGTGACGCTCATGGGTCCCATCTACACCGGATTTATGCTGTCGGCTATCGTACTGCTGCGCGATGCCGTGCCCGGTTTTGCCGGCGCCCTGCTTTCGGTGGGTGTCTGCGCGTCTCTCTGGGTCTCCGATTCGTTTGCCTACATCGTGGGCAGTCGTATCGGCAAGCACAAGATGGTCCCCAAGATCTCTCCCAAAAAGAGCTGGGAGGGCTTTGTCGGCGGCATCTTGGGCTCGGTTCTTATCTGGCTTATTTTGTGGGCGACGCATTTCTATAAGCTGAGCTTGCCCTATGCGCTGCTTTGCGGCGTGGTTGTGTCCATCCTGGGCGTTATCGGTGACCTCATCGAGTCACGCATCAAGCGTGGCGTGGGCGTCAAGGATTCTGGCAACCTTATTCCGGGCCATGGCGGCATGCTCGATCGTAGCGACTCGCTTATCTTTGGCTGCATTACCGCGCAGCTGCTTTTGATGATCGGAGGCGTGCTGTAATGGCCTTTCAGACGACGTATGGCCCCGATGGACGCCTTCGCGTTGCCATCCTGGGTTGTACGGGCTCTATCGGTACGCAGGCACTCGATGTATGCCGTCAGCACGCCGATCGACTGCAGGTGACGGCACTGTCCGTTAACTCCAGCACCTCGGAGCTCGTTGCGTTTGCCCGTGAGTTTTCGGTTCCGGCCGTTGCCGTGGCCGACACCACCCACGGTACGGACGCTGTGCTGCAGGAGCTGCCCGAGGGCACCGAGCTCGGTGTTGGTGCGCAGGCGGTTTGTGAGCTCGCGCGTCGCGATGACGTCGACTGTGTGCTTGTTGCCATTGTGGGCGCTGCCGGGCTCGAAGCGAGCCATGCAGCCCTGACCTCGAACAAGCGTCTTGCACTTGCTAACAAGGAGTCCCTCGTTGTCGGCGGTGACCTGCTGATGCCGTTGGCGCAGCCCGGTCAGCTTATTCCGGTCGACTCCGAGCACTCCGCCATCTACCAGTGCTATCTGGGGGAGAATCCGCGCGAGGCTCACTGCATTTGGCTCACTTGCTCGGGTGGTCCGTTCTTTGGCCGTACGCGCGACGAGCTCAATTGCGTGACACGCTCCGATGCGCTGGCACACCCCACGTGGGCCATGGGTGCTAAGATCACCATCGACTCTGCGACCCTCATGAATAAGGGCTTGGAGCGTATCGAGGCGATGCACCTGTTCGGGTGCGATCTCGACTTTATCAACGTGGTCGTTCAACGCCAGTCAAAGATCCACTCGATGGTCGAGTATGCGGACGGCTCTGTGATGGCACATCTTGGTGCGTCCGACATGCGCATTCCCATCCAGTTCGCGTTCTCGTATCCCGAGCGGTGGGATACCCCAGCGCCTCGAATCGATTTCCGCGAGCTCGGGCAGCTCACGTTTGATGCTGCCGATATGGACACATTCCGCTGCCTGGCGCTGGCCGAGCGTGCCGGCAGAACGGGCGGCACCATGCCGTGCGTGCTGAATGCCGCCAACGAAGTTGCCGTCGATGCCTTCCTGCACGATGCCTGTACCTTTACCGATATCGACCGTATCGTCGAGTCGTGCATGGATGCACACGATATGCAGGCGGTCGCATCCTTTGAGCAGCTTCGCGATATCGATACGTGGGCTCGTGCCAAGGCCGCCGAGGTGCTCGCTGCAACCCGCTCTTAATCGTAAGGATTGCTTTTCGTTTTATGGATACTGTTCTGAGCGTTCTCTCCTCAGTCTTTTGGGGCCTTTTGATGCTATCCGTCCTCGTGTTTCTGCATGAGGGCGGCCACTTTTTGGCGGCCCGTGCGTGCGGCGTGCGCGTCACCGAGTTTTTCTTGGGCCTACCGTGCCGCTTCGATATTCATCATACGTCGCGTCGCATCGGTACCAAGTTTGGCGTGACGCCGCTGCTGCTGGGTGGCTATGCCGCTATCTGCGGTATGGACCCTGTCTCTTATACACATCTGACGCTGCCGACGAACTCT
>UROO01000129.1 GCA_900549555.1 uncultured Collinsella sp.
CGAGATAGGAGTCCGTCTCGTGGGCTCGGAGATGTGTATAAGAGACAGATGCTAAGGCCGCTGACGACGCTAAGACCACTGGTGACGCTAAGGCCGCTGACGCCGACAAGGCGAAGTGCGTGGGCGAGGGCGATATCGTAAAGGACTTCGATCCCGCGGCAGGCGAAGGCCTCAAGCGCGAGCGCGTGACCTGTGAAGCCCCTCAGCATCTGAGTGCCGAGGCCGTGCCGTATTTGGTCCTGCGCCACCGCGACGGTGAGGGCGAGGACGCGCTGCTTGTGCCGCGCCTGACGTCCGCCTCGCAGATCGAGGCCTATTCCACCTGCCCGCTGTGCTGGTTTGTCTCGTATCGCGTCAAGCCCCAGTCTATCGACGCGGATTTTGGCAACATGGAGAAGGGCAACTTCGTCCACGACGTGCTGGAGCACCTGCATGCCCGTCTGCCCCAAGAGGGCATGGAGCGCGTGACGTCCATGAATCTGCCGCGCGCACAGGAGCTGCTGCGCGAGGTCTTTGACGAGACCCTGGCCGAGCACGCCGGGAAGCGCGGTACCGAGGGCCCGCTGGTGCCGCTCTCTCCAGTGGAGGAGCGCCAGGTGGCCGAGATTCTGCCGCAGCTGGAAGGCGTGCTTGCCTACGAGTCCGAGGCGCTTGCCCCCTTTGCGCCACACTACCTTGAGTTCGCCTTTAATGAGCTTAAGGTCGAGTATGCCGGTTGGCCGCTCGGTGGGCGCATCGACCGCGTGGACGTGGATGCCGAGAACCGTGCCGTGGTGATCGACTACAAACATCGCTCGGGCGTCGAGGAGTATAAGCTTGCCGACCCCACGGTGTTCGACGAGAAGACGGGTGCGGTGCCCGCCGACGACCCGCGCTGGCTGCCGCCGCATACCCAGACGCTCATCTACGCCCAGGCTATGCGTCGGGCGCTGGGCCTAGATACCCGCGCTGCGCTCTATTTTTCGACCAAGGGCGGCAAGCCCGCGCTGCGCGGCGCGGCGAGTGCCGAGTTGCTCGAGGAAGAGCGCGGCGACGGTCGCATTCCGGGCCTTAAGAAGGGCTTTCCGGGCGAGGGCGGCAACATGGACTTCGATGCGCTGCTCGACCGCGTGGAGACCGGCATTGCCGAGCGCCTGCGCGAACTCGAGGCGGGCGTCGTGACGGCGGTCGATCCGACATCGGCGCAAGCCGCGCATGCGCGCTGCTCGTATAACCACGAAGGAACGTTTGTAAGGAGGGACGTGTAGGCCATGGATCTTTCGACTTTGATGCCGCAACAGCTGCAAGTCGTCAAAACGCTCGACCGCCCGCTATTTGTCTCGGCGGGTGCCGGCTCGGGCAAGACCTTTACCCTTACGCGCCGCATCGTCTACGCGCTCTCGCCCGAATCCGGTCCGTTTGTCGAGCATCTGGATCAGGTGCTCGCCATTACCTTTACCAAAGACGCCGCGGCTGAGATTCGCGACCGTGTGCGCCGTGCGCTTATCGAAGAGGGTATGGACGAAGAGGCCCTGACGGTCGACGACGCTTGGATCTCGACCATTCACGGCATGTGCTCGCGCATCCTGCGCGCGCACGCGTTGGAGTTGGGCATCGATCCCGAGTTCACGGTGCTTACCGATACCGATGAGCTTATGGATCAGGCTGTCGAGCATGTGCTGGGGCGCGCGACGGCGCCCGATGCCGCGCCCGAGCTCGCCGCTTCGCTTAAGGCTCTCTACGCTTGGTATCCCATGGCGAGCGAGGGCGGGCCGTTTGGTGCCGGTACCACCATCAAAGGCCTGGTGCGCGACCTGTTGGAGCTATCGAGCCAGCTGCCGGGCGGCATGGACGATGTGCGCGTGGTTCGTGGCTGTGCCGATACCTCGGCCCTGGCAGACGCCTATCGCGCGGCGCTCGGCGCGAGCAAGGCGGCGACCGAAAAGGCGCAGGTGGCGCTCGAAGCCATCGACGCGTTCGAGGCGAGCGGCAAGACCATGGCGGATGTGGCGCGGCTTATGATGGCGTGCAGTATGCCGCGCGCGAGTAAGATGTTCCCAAAGGAGAATGTCGAGCTGCTCAAGGCAGAGGCTGCCGACACGTTCGTCAATATTGTGCTGGCTTGCGGTGACTCGGCACTTGATGCGCTGACGGGGCTTGCTCGTGCTGTGGAGGCGGAGTACCGCGCGCTCAAGGCCGGCCAGTCCGCGCTCGACAATAACGATCTGTTGCGCATGGCGTACGAGGCGCTGCACGATTATCCCGCCATCCGAGCAGCCTATGAGGGCCGCTTTAAGATGGTCATGATCGATGAGTTCCAGGATACCGACCAGATGCAGGTCGATTTGATCCGTTACCTGACGGGCGCGGGGGAGCGCGCGCTGTGCACCGTAGGCGATGCGCAGCAGTCGATCTACCGCTTTCGTGGCGCCGAGGTCGAGGTATTCCGTCGCCAGGAGCGCAAGGTGGGTTCGACGACGGCGTCCGAGACGGTCGCCACGTCCGATGCCCCCGCCGGCGAGCTCGTCAAACTCGTGCGCAACTTCCGCAGCCACGACGAGGTGCTGCGCTATGTGGCGCGCGTCTTTGACGGCGATACCGGTGGTTTGATGCAGGGGTTCTTGGATCTTGAACCGAGCGACAAACGCAAGGACAAGCTCAAGGCAAAGGCTTCGCGCCGCCAGGCGCTGTTCGTTGCCGGTGGCAGCACGCAGGAGCGAACGCAGGCGAAAGCTCGTGCGATTGCGGAGCGGTTCCAAGCGCTCGTCAAAGCGGGGCAGCCCCAGGGCGATATGGTGTTGCTGCTGGGTCGCATGACCAATGCCGACGTCTACGCACAGGCCTTCCGCGACCAAGGACTCGACTGCGTCATCGCAGGCGGCTCGGTCTTTGCCCAGGCGGCCGAGGTGCAGACGGTGCGCGCCCTGGTTTGTGCACTCGCCAATCCGGCCGATACGGCGCAGGGTTTTATGCCACTGCTGGCCTCGCCGATGTTTGCACTCGGCGCCCAGGAGTTCCTGGCGCTGGCGACCAAGCTCGACGAGCAGACGGGCGAGACGTCGCGTCGCAACATCGATGCGGGCATCATGAGCGATTCCGATGTGCCGGGTTTGCAGGGCCTGCCGCTCGTAACGCGCGCCCGCGAGGTGCTGCGCTACGCGCTTCGTCGCGTGGGACGCGATTCGTTCGCCGCCATCGCGCGCGACGTGGTCAATGCCTCCGGCTGGTTCGTGCGTCTGGCGCAGCGCGGCCCCGAGGGCAAGGCCATTGCCGCCAACGTGCTCAAGGCGCTCGACGCTGTGGCCGAGGCAGAGGCCGAGTTCGGCAACTCGCCGCGCTCCATCGCGCTCGCCTTCGACCGCTTCTTGGCGGGCAAGGAGGCCCCGGGCGCCCTCAACGAGGAGGGTGACGGCGCGGTACGCATCATGACCGTGCATGCGTCCAAGGGTCTGGAGTATCCGGTCGTAGCGGTTGCCGAGTGTTTTGGCGTGCGCAAATCGTCCGGTGCGGCACAGATGGGTCGCGTCGAGGGCGGAGCGCAAGTCGTGGCGCTGCCGGCGCGCTTCGATGGCGTTAAGCTTGCCGACGGAACCTTCGTGAAGGGCGATGACGTCAAAAAGCAGTTTGAACACGCGTTTAAGGGCAAGGGCACGTCGCTGTGGCTGCCGCCAGAGCTTATGGAGGACGTATGCGCGACGGGCTCTCCCGCCGAGGCATTTGCCCGCCTGCGCAACGACGACCTGCAGCTTTCGCTTGAGGAGCGGGCTCGTCTGCTCTATGTCGCCATGACGCGAGCGCGTGAGCTGGTCATTTTGGCGATGGACGCCGGCGTGAGCCGTGGCAAGGTGACGGCGCCGACCTTCGATGTCGAGACGGACCTGACCTACGACGTCCTGCGCCGCATCCTGCCGACCGACAGTCTGGACATGCCGCAGCTCGATAGCGACCGCCTGGTGTTCGACAACTCCAAGCCGGGCGATTACGAGCTCATTTCGCTGGCGGACTTTACGTTTGGTGAGCAGGCGTTTGAGGCTAACGCTTCGCTGGATGCCGAGGGCAGGCTTGTTCGTGGCGATGTCGATGCAGATACTGCCGACGATTTGGCCAGTACAATCGTCCCCGGTCCTGCCGACCCCGATCCCGATTCGTTTGAGCTTGTGTATCCCCAGGCAGTGGGCGTGCGCATGGGCATCTGTCCGTATCCGATGCGTGATTCGTATAGCTACTCGTCAATTGCCGCGGCGCTGCATGCCGAGACGGAAGATCGTGCCGCCGAGGCTCGTGTTCCCATGGACGAGGCCGGCGATGATGCGGAGTCGGATGGCTCCGAGATGACGGATGCAGACGTGGCCGCCGTTGAGCCCGCCGGCAACCCTATGGCGCTGGGCTCGGCGTTCCACGCCGCCTGCCAGTGGCTCATCGAGATGGGTGCTGATGCGCTGCCCGCTGCGCGCGCCGATGCGCTGGCGCGTCTGTGGCGCCTGACGCCGGAGCAGCGCGAGCGCTTCGATGTCGCCCTGAATCGCTGGCTCAAGTCGGCGGTCCGTGCCGAGCTGCTTGCCTGGCCGTGCGTTCGTGCCGAGGTACCGTTCTTCTCGCTGGGCTGCGAGGACGAGGACATCGCTCGCTACGGTGCTTATGCCGAGGGCGCCATCGATGCCTTGGCAACCGACCCGGCGGATCCGTCGCGCGCACTGGTCATCGACTACAAGACGGGTGGCACGCCGGACGAGACGCCGGAGCAGCTGCTCGAGAAACACGCCTTGCAGGCGCGCGTTTACGCCGACGTTCTGCACAAGGCGGGCTTTGAGGTCGTGACCGTCAAGTTCGTCCGCGTGGAGCAGGCGAATCCAACCATCTTCGTCGAACCCGCCGAACCTCAAGCTGTCTCTTATACAC
>UROO01000130.1 GCA_900549555.1 uncultured Collinsella sp.
CTACACCCTAGAGTTCGTCGGCAGCGTCAGATGTGTATAAGAGACAGAGCCAGGGCAGCGGCGGACTGGGGCATCGGAGCCGGTGTAGGCTGAGGCGCAGGCGCGGCGGGCTTGGGGGTCGGCGCGGGCGCAGGCTGGGTCGCCGGAGCGGCAGCGCCGCGGTCCCAGGGCATGCCGCCCTGGCGCGCAGATGCAGCGGCGGGAGCAGCGGATGCTGCCGAAGCGGCAGCACGGGCACCCGAGATCAGTGTCGGTTGTTGCGTCGCCGCAGGTGCAGCCGCGACAGCCGCAGGCGCAGCACCAGCAGCAGCCACGCTCGCCGGCACCGCGGCGTTGGCGACCATGGCCTCCAAGCGTGCCACACGCTCGGCCAAGGCTTCAATCGTCAAATCGGCCTCGGGACGTGCCAGGCGCGTGCAGGCGATCTCGAGCACCAGGCGCACGTCGCTCGCACCCCTCATCTCCAAGGCGGCGTCGTCGAGCACGGTCAGTACGCGAGCCAAACGATCGGCAGGATGCTCGCCAAAGGCAGCGGCCTCGGCAGCAAGCGCCTCGGCCCGCTCGACCCCGCCCTCAAACAGCTCGGCACGGGCACCGGCAACGCAAGCCACATACACGTCGCGCACATGCGCCACCAGGTCGCGCGTCAGCTCAAGCAGGTCATTGCCCTCCTCGACCTGTGCACGAATGAGCCCATAGAGCTCAGCAATATCACGCTCGGCGATGGCGCGGGCAAACTCGCCCAGAATCTGGTCCGAAACCTCGCCCAAAAGCGAGCGGGCATCGTCCGCATGCACGGCGCCGTTGCCAAAAACGCTCAGCTGCTCCAGCGTGGAGAGCGCGTCGCGCATGCCGCCCTTGGCATGGCGCGCCACGATGGCGAGCGCCTCGTCGTCGTAATCGAAGCCCTCCTGCTCGCACACGTAGGACAGGCGATGCTCGATATCCTCGTTGCCGATGCGGTGGAAATCGAAGCGCTGGCAGCGCGAGAGGATGGTCTCCAGAATCTTTTGCGGATCGGTGGTGCACAGCACAAAGATCACGTGTGCCGGCGGCTCCTCGAGCGTCTTGAGCAGCGCGTTGAACGCCGCCGTCGTGAGCATGTGAACCTCGTCGATGATATAGATCTTGTACTTGCCGCGCACCGGGGCAAAGTTGACGGAGTTGATGATCTCCTCGCGCACGTTGTCCACGCCCGTGCGGCTTGCGGCATCGAGCTCGTAGACATCGGGGTGGTTGCCCTCGGCGATGAGCTCGCACTCCTCACAGGTGCCGTCGGGCATGCAGCCGCTTGCGCCCTCGGCGCGCGCCGCCTCGGCGTTGCGACACAGTAGCGCCTTGGCCAGAATGCGCGCCATGGTGGTCTTGCCCGTGCCGCGCGGTCCGCAGAACAGGTACGCGTGGGACAGACGCCCCTCGGTGATGGCGTGCTCGAGCGTCGAGACGATATGCTGCTGGCCCACCACGGAGTCGAAGGTGAGCGGGCGATACTTTCGGTACAACGATTCCATGGGTGCTCCCCCGGGTATACTGAGTCTTGTTGCCGCGACGGCCATGCGGTCGCACGGCATACTTCACTCATAATAACCCGTACGGCGAGCCCGCCGCGATAGGAGTCCAAAGAGCATGGCAGACGCAGAGAGCAACCTCGTTCCCTCCGAAGCAGCCGACCAGGTCGAGGTCGCGCTCGAGAAGCAGGCCGCAGCCGACGACGGCATCCTGTACCTCAACGAGTACCAGTACGAAAACGATCTAGTCACCGACTTCGCCCGCTTGGTCGCCTCGCCCAGGCGTCGCGGCTCGCTGTATGTCGCCGCGGCAATTGCCGCGCTGCTCGGCATTGGCATGCTGGTGGCCGGCGGCAACTGGATCAAGTTTGGCGTCGTCCTGATCGTATTCGGCGCCTTTTTGGCCTGGTGGAGCAAAAACCTGCACCACACCCTCGCCCGTGACTTTATCGACGCCGTCGAGGCCGACGAGTCCATGGGTGGCCGCTATCGACGCGTCGCCGCCAACGAGGACGGTCTGATGGTTTGGGGCAGGAGCGGCAAGTCGCAGTTCTTCCCGTTTGAGAAGCTCGACCACGTACTCGACGGCGAGCGCATCTTTGTGGCCATGTTCGCCGACCAGGGCGTGACGATTCCCAAGGACACCTTCGTCCGTGGCGATGCTGAGCAGTTTGGCCCCTTCCTTAAGGCGCGCATCAACAAAAAACTCCGCATCGAGACCAAGAAGAAGAAAATGAAGGCCGAGAAGGCCGCAGCCGAAGCCAAGCAGGGCGACAAGGCCCAGGACAACAAGGGCAAACAGCGCAAGCAGAAGAAGAGCAAGAAGAAGCGCTAAGGCCAAGCCAGACAGGCAGCCTCGCATCCCGCCATCCTCGCCATCCGCCTGAGCGTGCTACACTAGCAGCATCTATGCCACCGCGAACGGCTCGGCCCCGCGCCCGCCGCTCGCAAACGAACTTTAAACGCACGAGGGTTGGCCATGCCGCTTTTCGCGCAACATACCGCCCGGTTCTCGCCGGACGTTCCCTTGGAGGGCACTAGCTCTCGCGAGCTGCTCAAGCGGTACCAACCGCTCGAGACGCTTGCGACCGGCGGTTTTGGCTCCATCGAGATCTGCCGCGACACGCACCTGCGCCGTCGCGTGGCCATTAAGCGCATCCCCCTTATCAACGGCGCCGGCATGCCCGCCAGCGACATCATGGACGTGCTGCGCGAGGCGCATACCGCCGCCATGCTTCAACATCCCAATATCGTGCAGGTTATCGACTTTACGCACGACACCGCCTATGCCTACCTGGTTATGGAATATGTCGACGGTATGTCGCTCGCCGAGTTTTTACATCGCGTGGACGGCCACTCGCTCACCTTTGACGAGGCCGCTGCCATTGCCGACGCGCTGGGTCAGGCACTCACCTTTGCCCATGCAAACGGCGTGCTTCATCTGGACATAAAGCCCGCCAATGTACTTATCGACCATTCGGGCAATGTAAAGCTCACCGACTTTGGCATGGCGCGGCTGTCGTCTGCCGGCGGCTTTGGCGGATCGCGCGGCGGCACCATCGGCTACATGCCGCCCGAGCAGCTCGACATCGAGACCGGCACGGTCGACGAGCGCGCCGATGTCTTTGCCCTTGCCTGCGTGATCTACGAGGGCCTGTGCGGCAGCGCCCCCTTTATGGCGTCCACGCCCGCCGACTCGCTCGACCGCATCATCGGCGGCGCCACCTATCCCAGCGAACTGATCCCACACTTTCCCCCGGGGGCCGAGGCGGCGCTCATGAGCGCCCTCTCCCCCATGCCGCAAGACCGCCCCGATAGCATTGAGGCATTCTGCGACCGACTCCTTGCCGGCTTAGGAAGCGTGCGCGAAGGCCGTCGCAGCTTGGAGCAGATGGTGGGCGAACTTTCAGATGACGAGTGCGCGGCAGACGATATGGAGTCGCTACCCTACGAAGATGACACCGTCGAGATCGACCCCGCGCTTGGTTGGGCGGGCTCGCGCTGGAGCCACGCGCGCAACTACACCATGCGCGGCATCTCAGCGCTCTCATGCGGAGCCTTTAGCTTTTTGCTTATGCAGACAGCCGGCGTCGCGGCGCTCCCCGGGCTGGTCGTGGCGGCCGTCGCCATTGGCGCGGCGGCAGGCTTGGCCCCGCAGATTGGCTCGGCCATCTCGGCCGTGGGCTTTTTGGTGCTCATGGCCAACGCCACCATGCAGGCGCAGGGCATCCTGTCGATGCTGCCGGTCGCGGTCATTTTTGCCGCTGCCATGTCCGGTTGGTGGATTGCTTGGGGACGCACCGAGGCGGCTGCGAGCGCGACGCTCACCTGCGCGCTTGCGCTGGGTTGCCTAACCGGCGACGCCCTCCTTGCCGCCGGAGCCGCCGCGAGCATCGCGGCGTTTTGGCTCGGCCCGGCAAGCGCCGCGGCGGCCACGGGCATGGGCGCACTCTTTGCCCGCCTTGCTGCAGCGGCTCTCTCTGTGGAAGGCGTACTGGGGCTTAGCAATGTCGCCGCAGCGCTGGGAGACGCGCTCCTTCTCGCTGCAATCGCGCTGGTTGCAGCAACAGCCGCGGCAACATCGCTGCTGCTCAATGCTCATGCCAAGCGCGCCGAGCAGGGATCGAACCTTGCCGCCATCGTCGCAATTGCCGTCGCCGGCATCGGCTCGGCCGTATCGTTTTGTCTTGCACACCATATGGAAATTGCCAGCCTTGCGGGCCCGGTCGTCGCCAAGGCGGCGGTTACGGGAATCCTATCCTCTATAATCGTCGGGATATGCCTTTATTTGCTCGGATACCAAAGAACCTATACGGAGAGTGATCTTTCGTGAACTTCCTGAACATCTTCGAGGACCACGTGGCCGGCATCTTCGGTGCCACCCGTGCCCCGTTCTCCTTTAAGAAGCTTGCCAAGCAGGCCGCTCGCGACATGGAGGATCAGACTCTGGTGATCAACGGCGTCAACACCGCGCCGGCGCTCTATACCATCCTGATTGCCGCCGACGACGATCCCATGCTCGCCCCGTTCTATCCCGAGCTTTCGCGCGAGGTCCGCGAGTTTGTGAAAGCGCAGGCCGAAAAGCGCCGTTACGTCTTTGTCGGCGAGCCCCTCGTTCGCTTTATGATCGACCCGCAGCTGCGCGGCGGCAAGTTCTCGGTCTTTGCCGAGAACGTCGATGCCCCCACGCTCGGTCGCCTGTACGAGGAAGAGCGCGCCTACCAAAACGGCCTGGGCCAGAACAACTCAGCCGCGAGCCGTGCCGCCAGCGCCCCGCGCGCCGGCCAGCAGCAGTTTGCCGCCCCGCAGCAACACCCCGCCGCTATGCCGCAGCAGCAGCCGGCACCTCGTGCTGCCACGC
>UROO01000131.1 GCA_900549555.1 uncultured Collinsella sp.
TACGAGATAGGAGTCCGTCTCGTGGGCTCGGAGATGTGTATAAGAGACAGTCGACATCCTCATCGAAGCACCCGACAGCCGCCTTAAGCCCGGTATGACTGCCGAGGTCTCGGTGGTGACCGAGCAGCTCGACGACGTGGTCATGGTACCCACCATGGCGCTGATGACCGAGGACGGCGAGCACTATTACGTCAATCTGGCCACCGATGACGAAGGCAAGGAAACGCGCCGCGTGAAGGTATCTGTCGTGACGCAAAACGACAACGACGCCGTGGTCGGCAAGACGCAGGTCAAGCGCGACGACCAGGGCAACGAGATCAACCCCGACGTGCCGGTTACCAAGCTGCGCGATGGCGACACTATCGTTATGGATACTGGCGCGGGCATGACGGCAGACGGCGGCGACGGCACGCCCGCCGACGAGGGCATGTAATGCGCCCCGTCATCGACATCCGCAACGTGCACCGCATCTTTGAGAGCGAAGCCGGTTGCGCCCACATCCTGCACAACGTGAGCCTGGCGGTAGACCCCGGTGAGTTCGTCGCCATCACCGGCCCCTCGGGCTCGGGCAAGTCGACGCTCATGAACATCCTGGGTTGCTTGGACAAACCGACGGCGGGCGACTATTACCTGCAGGGCCTCAATGTCGCCGAACTCGACGATGATGAGCTCACCGAGGTGCGTACGCTGAGCATCGGCTTTGTCTTTCAGAGTTTCAACCTGCTGCCACGCCTGTCGGTTATCGAAAACGTCATGCTGCCGCTGTCCTACACCAATGTGCCGCGCAGCCAGCGCGAGATGCGCGCCGTGCACGCGCTGCAGGCCGTCACGCTTCCGGTCGACCACTGGGACCATCGCATATCCGAGCTCTCGGGCGGCCAGATGCAGCGCGTCGCCATCGCGCGCGCTCTCGTCAACGATCCGCCCATCATCCTGGCCGACGAGCCCACGGGGAACCTAGACTCGACAACCGGGGCACTCGTCATGGAAACGTTCCATAAGCTCCAAGAACGAGGCAAGACCATCGTACTCATCACGCACGACCCGGGCATTGCCGCCGAGGCCGACCGGGCCGTGACCATTCGCGACGGGCGAATCCATGACGGCGCATATATCGCGCATGCGCCGAATACGCTACGCGGCGCCATCGGCAACCTACCCGCGACTTGTACATCTTCCATGTTGCCGAAAGGAGCGAAGGCATGAGCACCCGCGATCTTGTCCAAGAAGCTCTGCACTCGCTCGAGGCCAACAAGGGACGTAGCCTGCTCACCATCCTGGGCATCGTCATTGGCATCGCCTCGGTCATAGCCATGACCTCGCTCATCGGCGGCATCCAAAACAGCCTGGTCAACAGCTTGGGCCTCAACGCGGCCCGCATGGTGCAGATCTACTCGTCCCAAGAGCTCACCGATTCGGATGTCGAGAAGCTGCGCAAAATCGTGCCGCAAATTGAGCAGATCGGCATCGTCGACAGCGCCTATTCCGAGTACAAAGTGGGAGATAAAAGCTATACCGTCATGGCCCAGGGTGTCGATAGCGACATGCTCGACGCCGTGGGCGCCAGCAAGATCGTCGCCGGTCGTCCCTATAGCGACATCGAGTCCAAATCCGGCGCTCGAGTGGCGCTCATTGGCCGCGGCGGCGCCGATCAACTGTACGGCAACGAACAGGACGCGATTGGCAAGACCATCAAGGTTTCGAGCGGAGACGTGCAGATTATTGGCGTCATCGACGGCGGCAACGACTCCATGGCCTCGCTGAGCCTGTACATGCCACGAGCAACGATCGCCGAGCTTTTCGGCGATGACAATCCATCGTTTCCCAGTGTGACGGCACTCGCCGCCGAGGGCACCGATATGGACGAGCTCTGCAAGACGATCGAGTCCAAGGTGCGCAGCATGAAGGGCATCTCGGAGGACGACGAGTACGACAGCGTGTCGGCAAGCTCCATGAAGAGCGCTATCGATGCCCTCAACTCCTTTATGAGCGCCTTCTCGCTCATCATGGGCGCCGTTGCTGGCATCTCACTTTTAGTCGGCGGTATCGGCATTATGAACATGATGCTCACCAACGTGACCGAGCGCATTCGCGAGATCGGTATTCGCCGCGCTCTGGGCGCAAGCCGACGCGATATCACGGCCCAGTTTTTGGCCGAATCCTCGGCGCTGTGCATCACCGGCGGCATTTTAGGTGTCGTGATTGGCTATCTGCTGGCCTGGGGGCTCACGTTCTTTGCCGCCAACTCGGGCATTATGAGCGAGTTCGGAGCCACCGGGACGATTACGCCGAGCTTCTCCATTACAACTGTGCTGCTCGCGTTTGCCGTATCGGTCGGCATCGGCGTGATCTTTGGCTTCTACCCCGCCCGCCGCGCCGCAAAGCTCGATCCAGTCGAGTGTCTGCGCTATCAGTAATGCAATCCCCCCTGAGTTGCGGTGAAATAGGGAGTGTTTAAGCTGTTAAAAGGCCTATTCAGTCCTTATTTCACCGCAACTCAGGGGGATAAGGCGCTAGTGCTATTCGAAACGAGATTCCAGACTCGATAGTCCATTCAACGTCAGGTCGTTGGCGACCGCCGAGACGCGCTCGATGGGAACCGAGCCGTCCGACAACGCCCACGTGCGATAGATGCCGATAATGCCGGACAGCAAAAACGCCAGGTAGTAATCGAACATCTCGTCCTTTAGACCCTCGGGCAGCAGATCGCGCTCAGCGATCTCGTGCTCGAGCGGCACACGCAGACGAGCCATAAAGTCGTCGAGCGGAATGTTTTCGATCAACTGGCGATTAAGCACCAGGTTGTTGCACAGCGCCTCGTTAACGGTCTTGAAAAAGGACGCCGCAGCGCCAAGTGCGCGCTCGTTGGTGTCGCCGCCCATGGAGGAAAGCGTCTTCTCGACTGAATCGACGATCATCTCGACCACATCGACGGCAATGGCGTCGAGCAAGCCGTCGACCGTGCCAAAGTGCACGTAGAAGGTCTTACGGTCGACATTTGCCTCGCTCGCGATAGCGCTCACAGTAATATCGGCCAGGGGCTTTTCCATAAGCAGTCGCTCAAACGCCGAAAGAATCGCATTGCGACTACGGACGATACGACGGTCAAGGCGCGGTTTGGTGGTAGCCATAGACGTGTCCCCTTCATGTCAACAGCCCACCTGTAAGTCCTCTACATGTGGGAGATAATCAACGTAAGAGGATTATCCTACAACTCACATCGCAATGACGAGCGTCATCAAGAACGCACGACTCGCCCACTGAGTCCTAGGGCCGCTTCTTTTTATTGAGCGCCGCCGGGGAAACGCGGATACCGTCGCCAGTCTGACGAACGTAGGTCTTGCGAGCCGGCTTAGAGGCCACAGCAGCCTTTTGAGCACGCTGATTGGGGTCCACGGTAACCTGGTACGCAGGATGCGCCTTAACGGGCGCAGAGGGCGTCTGAGGCGTGCGTCCAAGCTTTCGCATCACACGATCCCAGCGCGCATGAATACTCTCGTTGTGAGCACTCTTAAGGCCCAGCAGTGGGGCAGCCAAAATGGTCGGCGCGATAAAGGTGATCAGACGCCACAGTAGATAGCCGGCAGTAGAGGCCGTGCCAAAAAAGTGACCCAAGAAAAGTGCGAAGCCACCCTCGGCGCCACCAGTGCCGCCGGGCAGCGGAACGGCGGAGCTCAGCAGCTGGACAAAGGCGCTCGCGGCCATGACCGAGAAAAAGTCGACTTCGTGGTGGCCAAAGGAGAGCATCAAAAAGTACGGAACCAGGTAGAAAAACGCCAGCTGCAGCATGGTGATGACAACTGTGAGCAGCATGGACGAAAAATGGCCGGCAGAGAGTTTGAATTTCTCGGAGAACGAGTAGATCTCGCCATCGACAAAGGTGCGCCAGCCCTCGATCTTTGTGGCCGAGACGCCCACGCGCTCGAGCCAATTGATGATGCAATGAGCGACGCGCGTGACGGTCCTGGGCATCAAGGCCACGGCAAAGATGCCGAGCAGGATGCAGCAGTGGCCGCCAAAACTAAAGACGCACAGCAGCGTCATGTCGCCATAACGCTCGGCGAAAAACGGCATACGGGCGAGCAGAAGAATGGCGCCCCATGCCACCAGGCCAAACTGGTACACGATAAAGCGCGTGAACTGCGTGGCACCTGCCTCGCCCACGTTTTGGCCGGCTTTGGTCAGGCGGTAAATCTGGGCAGGCGTAGAGCCCATCATCATGGGTGTCAGGTTGCCAAAGAAGATGCCGCTCGCCTCGACCGAAATGAGGTCGCGAATACCGACGGGCGATTCGGGGTCGAGCCAAACGGCGATCGCGTACGCCACGATGCCAAAAACGAGATACAAAAACATGCAAAAGCATGCAGCAAAGAGCCAGGACATCTGGACACTGGACATAGCGGCCCAAAACTGCCCCATCTGCCCGGTCACGACCAAATAGACGATATAGCCGACCAGCACAACGCCGATAAAGATAGCGCCGCGACGCGCGCTCTTGTTGTCATCGCCGCCAGAAACCTCGACCTGGGGCTTTGGGCTATGCTGAGAGGACTCCGTCATGAGGCTCCTTCTGACCGTCAAAGTACCTGGCCTATTGTACCCGTATGGGAGAAGAGCAAAACGTAAAGCTATGAGGCAAATGGGATTAACAGACCAGCCCGCATGCATTAAAAAACCCGACCTTCTTACGAAAGACCGGGTATCTAAAACATGGTAGCCCGTACCAGATTCGAACTGGTGATCTCCGCCTTGAGAGGGCGGCGTCCTAAACCGCTAGACGAACGGGCCATAAGCGTCAGCAGAAAAGAAGTGGTAGCCCGTACCAGATTCGAACTGGTGATCTCCGCCTTGAGAGGGCGGCGTCC
>UROO01000132.1 GCA_900549555.1 uncultured Collinsella sp.
GTGGGCTCGGAGATGTGTATAAGAGACAGGGTGAGAGCCAGGGCATGCAGGCGGTCGGCCGTCGTCATCAATTTTTGAGCGGGCGAAGGGCTCACCACTACGTCCGGGTCGGGATCGAAGGTGACCACAACCGCCTTGCAGCCACGGGCGCGTGCATCGCGAACGACCGCGTCGATCAGTTCGTGATGCCCCCGATGTACGCCATCGAACACACCGATGGCGATCGACGCGGCGCCCAGGCACGCGCAATCATCAAATGCATCGGCGGCGACGATGCGGGCCTCATCCGACTCGCCCGCGAAAAAAATACGCGCGAGCTCGTGGGGAGCCAGCATCACCGAACACCGCCGATCGCCTGCGGAAAGACGTGCTCCATTACAAAGCGACCGCCCTCGATACGGGCGAGCGCCTTGAGCCCGCCATCGAGCACCAGCGCAAACGGCGCCTTCGACGCATCGAAGCCCGCAAGCGCGCGCTCAATAGGAATACGACGTCCGCACAGTAGATCGTCGGCAAGATCGCCCGTCAAGTCGACGCGCGTGGCGCCCAGCGCCGCAATGGGATCCAGGGCAAAGCCGGCAGCGGACTCGGCAGAAAGCTCCTCGACCGCATGGCAAGCGCCGATGGAAACGACACCGGAGGCCGTACGGCGCAGTGCGGAAATATGTGCCGCACTGTCGCAGGCACGACCCAGATCGCGAGCGAGCGCACGGATATAGGTGCCCTTACTCACCGAAAACGCCACGGTCCAAACGCAAACGTCGCCCTCGCCGCCCACGGCAATCAGGTCGGCGGAATATACCTCGATCGGACGCGGGGGCAGTGACACGGCATTGCCCTCGCGCGCAGCCTTATAGGCGCGCACGCCGTTGACCGAAATGGCCGAAAACGCCGGAGGCACCTGCATCTGCGGGCCCAGCATGGCGGACAGGCGCTCGCGGGCATAGGCCGGATCGCGCAGGTCGGCGGCAATGGGCACTGTGCGGACGGCCTCGCCTTCCGCATCATCGGTATTGGTCTCGACGCCAAACGAGATGTCGGCGACGTAGCTTTTGGTATCGAGCGTGAGCATGCCCAGCAGACGCGTTGCCTGGCCCACGCCCACCACCATGACACCCGATGCCATGGGGTCGAGCGTTCCGGCATGACCGACGCGCCGCTCATGGAGGGCGCGTCGGCATTGCAAAACCACGTCGTGGGACGTGCAGCCCACCGGCTTATCGACGGCGAACAGCAGATTAAGTTGAGAAGGTGTACGACGAGCCATGTACCATCCAAAAAGTTAGAGCTCGACGGTCACCGAAGCGGGATCCTCCCCTACCAGCTCGGCCAGCATGGGAAGTGCCGCGGTGAGCGTCTCGGAAATCGTTCCGGCGTTGGTAAAGCCGGCGGCAGCGTGGTGCCCACCTCCGCCAAAGTTGGCCGCAATCTCGGAAACATCAAGTTCGCCCTTGGAGCGCAGGTTGCCGCGCACCTTGGTATCGCCCTCGATGCCCTTAAGGAACAAGCAGACCTCGACGCCCATCACCGCGCGCACCACATCGACCAGGCCGTCGCACTCGTCCGAGGTGACGCCGCAGTCCTTAAGGTCGCTCTCGTAGGCGTAGCTATACGCCACGCGCCCGTGCGCGACCGTCTTAATGCGACCCATGACGATGGACTTGAGGTGCAAGAACTCGACACGCATGCTCTGGTATACCTCGAGCGCGACGCGCGCCGGATCGGCACCGTGCGCCACCAGACGCGAGGCGGCATGAAAGGCTGCGGCATCGGCGTTCTGATACTGAAAACGACCGGTGTCGGTAACCAGGCCGCACAGCAGGCAGGTGGCGATGCTGTCGCTTGCGGTAATACCGCAATCGGCCAAAAAGCGGTCGATGATCATGGCGCATGCAGCGGCATTGACACACCTGAGGCTGACCTCAGCAAACTCCTCGCGCGCCGGGTGATGGTCAAAGCATGCCACATGGGCCGAACGACGGAGAACCTCGGCGGAATTATTGAGGCGCTCGACGACCGGCACGTCCACCGAGATGAACAGGTCCGGGTTGCCGGTGTAGGCAGATGCCGGCACCAGCAGATCGGCGCCCTCCATAAAACGGTAGATGCGCGGAACAGGATCGTCGTCTGCCAGCAGCAGGGCGATGTCCTTGTCGGGGAACACCTTCATAAGCGAAAGGCCCAGGCCCAACACGGAGCCCAGGGCATCGCCGTCGGGAGAGGTGTGACCCGAGATCGCAATGGAGGACGCACCCTCGATGAGCTCGAGGATGCGTCGTTTAATATCTGCAGACTCGCACGAGACGAGATCGGCGGAATTAGTCATCTAAAGCTGCCTCCTGGGCGGCATCCGCTATGGGGTAGCCGTCCTCGTCCTTTTCGATCGCAAGCGTGGCCGGAACGTTTTCCAGCGCACGCGTGATGCGCTCGGCCTCATCGGTCGAGCGATCGATGCGAAAATCGAGCTCGGGCGTGACGCGCCAATCGAGCGAACGAGCCAACAGGCTACGAATACGGCCCTTGGCGCTGGAGAGCGCCTCCATGACCTCATCGTAGCGGCTCGCATCGCACGACACGTACACGCGCGCGAACGAACGGTCCACCGCGACCTCGACCGCGGTCAGGGTGACCAGGTCGAGACGCGGATCGGAAACCTCAAAGAGCAGGATATAACCAAGCTTCTCGCGAAGCTGCTCGCCCAGACGGCGGGTTGCCTGCGTTTGCTTCATAGCGGTACCCCCTACTCGGTACGGGCAACCTGGTCGATACGGTAACCCTCGATCTGGTCGCCGGGCTTGATGTCCTGGAAGTTCTCCAGGCCAATGCCGCCCTCGGAACCGCTCTTGAGGCTCTTTGCCTCGTCCTTGTAGTGGCGCATCGAGGCGATCTTGCCGTTGAAGACCACAATGCCATCACGCACCAGGCGCACGGAATCGGTCGCGGCGATCTCGCCCTCCTCGACGCGGACACCGGCGGCGATACCGACTTTGGGCACCTTGAAGGTGTCCAGGACGGTCGCGGTACCCGTGGAGACCTCGACCTCGGTGGGCTTGAGCATGCCGATACGGGCAGCGTCGAGCTCCTCGAGGCACTTGTAGATAACGTCGTAGCAACGGATCTCGACGCCCTCGCGCTCGGCGGCGGAGCGGGCCTTGCCGTCGGGACGCACGCCAAAGCCGATGATGATGGCGTTGGAGGCGTCGGCCAGGACGACGTCGGTCTCGTTGATGGCACCGACGGCGGAGTGGATCGTGTTGATGCGGACCTCGGACTGATCCATCTTGTCGAGCGAGTCCTGAAGGGCCTCGATGGAACCCTGGACGTCGGCCTTGATGATCAGGTTGAGCTCCTTGACTTCGGCGTCGGCGATGGTCTCGAAGAGGTTCTCGAGCGTGACGTGCTTCACGCGGCTCTGCTCCTCGATACGGGCCTTGAGCGAGCGCTCATCGGCCAGGGCGCGAGCCTCGCGCTCGTCCTCGAACACGCGGAACTCGTCACCGGCGTTGGGCACGGACTGCAGGCCCAAGATCTCGACGGCGTCGGAGGGGCCGGCCTCGGTGACGGCGTTGCCCTTGGGATCGAGCATGGCGCGGACGCGGCCGTAGGTAAGGCCGGCGACCAGCGTATCGCCCACGTGCAGGGTACCGCGGGTCACCAGCACGGTAGCGACCGAACCGCGGCCTTTGTCGAGCTTAGCCTCGAGGACGTTACCGGAGGCAAAGGTGTCCGGGTTGGCCTTGAGCTCAAGCACGTCGGCCTGGAGCAGCACGGTCTCGAGCAGGTCGTCGATACCGATCTTCTGCTTGGCCGAGATGTTGACGAACATGTTCTGTCCGCCCCACTCCTCGGGGATGATGCCGTACTCGGTAAGCTCCTGGCGCACGCGGTCGGGGTTGGCGCCCGGCTTATCGATCTTGTTGACGGCCACGACGATCGGCACCTTGGCCGCCTGCGCGTGGTTGATGGCCTCGACGGTCTGCGGCATCACGCCGTCATCCGCGGCGACCACGAGGATCGCGACGTCGGTGAGTTCGGCGCCACGGGCACGCATTGCGGTGAAGGCTTCGTGGCCCGGGGTATCAAGGAACGTGATCTTGCGCGGCTCGCCCTCAAGGTTGACGGTCACCTGGTATGCGCCGATGCGCTGGGTGATGCCGCCGGCTTCGCCTTCGATGACGTTGGTGCGGCGGATGGTGTCGAGCAGTCGGGTCTTACCGTGGTCGACATGGCCCATGACGGTGACGACCGGCGGACGCGGCTTCAAATCCTCGTCCTCCTGCAGTTCCTCTTCGTCCAGGTTGATGTCGAACTGCTGCAGCAGCTCCTTGTCTTCCTCTTCGGCGGACACGATCTTGATGTTCCAGCCGATTTCCTCGCCGAGGATCTGGAACGTGGCCTCATCCAGGGACTGGGTGGCCGTGGCCATTTCACCAAGGTGGAACAGCACGGTGACCAGCGCCGCCGGATTGACGTTGATCTTCTCGGCCAGATCGGCGAGGGACGCACCCTGACGCAGACGGACTTCCTGTCCGTTGCCGGTCGGAATGCGCACGCCGCCGATGACCGGAGCCTTCATCTCCTGGAATTCCTGACGCTTCGCCAGACGGTTCTTACGCGCCTTCGAGGACTTGCCTCCCTGACGTCCGAACGCGCCTGCAGCGCCGCCGCGGCCGCGGCCACCACGTGCCGGACCATTGCTCGGAGCCTGTCTCTTATACAC
>UROO01000133.1 GCA_900549555.1 uncultured Collinsella sp.
GCCTTAGCATCGTCAGCTACCTTAGCAGCGTCAGCGGCCTCGGCATGCGCCCGCAACTCGGTCCACACGGCAGCCGGATAGCACTCGCGCGCCTGGCGATCGTGCGTCACGCGCGCAAGCGCAACCGGGCCGCGTGCCGCCTGCATCGCGTGGCCAAAGCGCACGCGCAGCAAGGCCGCGGGCTCAAGCGTCACGCCCTCGCGACCAAGGCTCGCCGTCAGCGTGGCCAGCGGCCCCTCCTCGTGCGAGAGCGGATAGCTGTCCAGATCGACATCGGCAAACAGCACGGCATCGTAGCTGCCGGGGCGCAGAGCCGCCGCATCGGCAAGCGAAGCAAAGCGAGCCTGGGCACGTGGCGTACGGTCAACCTCGTGGGTCTCGTAATCGTAGGCGGCGCTACGCTTGTCCACCTTGGTGCGAATGCCATCGAGCACGGGCACGGTCGCGGCCTGCGACACGTCGAGCGCGCGGGCGCCATTCATAAGGATGTCGATGACATGGCGCAGCAGGGCCACCTCCGCCTGGCGACGGGCTTGGCCATCCAAGCTGCCCAGCAAGCGATCGGGCAACGCCTCGGCAACGGCAAGCATGGCCTTGAGCGCCGTCACGGGCTTGTCACGCCACAGCGCCTGGAACACGTCCGAGACCACACACGGTACGTTCTTAAACCAGTTTTCGTCGCTCGCCGCCTTGCGCGCGCCCCTCACCTGGCCCTGAACGCTCTGCAGCAGGCTCTTAACGCCCGCGGTAGTCTTGCTGCGCGAGAGACGCATATTCTTATCGAAGGTACGGGCATTGACGGCATCAGCGCCCGAAAGCGGACTGTAGATCCAGTCGGTAAGCTCCGGCGCGGGCCACCACTCGGTCTTTGACGCCGTGCCCTCATCGGCGGCCTTCATACGTTCGATCAGGCCGGCGAGCGCCGCAAACTGCCTGCCCGCAATGGATTGGGAAAACGCCGTAAACTCAACTGTCTCGGCAGCAATATGACGAGCCGCCAGACGAGAGGCGAGCTCACCGAACAGCTGGGGTGCCCGAGCAGAAACAACGAGCACGCGCACGGGGTCGGCGGGCGTTGCAGTAGTTTTATCGGCCTTGGACTCCTTGTGCGATTTCACCAACTTATCGATGGCGTCCGCATAAGCATGGGCACGGGCATGGGGGCCGGCGACCTCAATAAAGGCAGGCTGAGCGGCGGCCCCGCAAGCGGCATCAGACGCGACGGCGTCCTCCTCCAGCGGCGCGGCCTCAAACAGCACGCCGCGGGCATCAAATGCCGCGGCAAGCTCCTCGCGCATCGCCGCCTGCTCGCGGGCAAGCAGCACGACGACCTCTCCCTCATTGTTCGCCACGGCAGACAGCAGCTCGAGCAGACCGTGCGTAAACGACGTGATACCGCGCACGCATACGGCGCGGGTGCACGCCGGCAGGCTATCGGCCAGGGCACCGGCCATAATGTCGGCCGCCTCACAGGGCTCGACCATATCTCGACGGTCCAAACCGCCCGCGTAGGCGCGCAAAAGCTCGAACACACGAGCCTCGGCATCGCTTTTTGGCTCCGGCTGGCAGTTGTCGCCACGGCATCGTTCGGCACCCGTCCCCGCCACACCCGGCAGCACGTCGCGGGCCATGCGCGCGAGCATGCGCACCGTGCCCTGGCTGCGCGAAAGCGGCTGCAAATCGGCATCGTCGAGACGCGTGACCATGTCCGAGAACAGCATCTGGCGCTGCAGGTTGTCGACGAAACCGCGCCCGTCGCCCAAAAGCTCCCAAAGCGAGCGAAGCCACGATGTAGGCGTCTTGTAGTCAATACCCAGCGAAATCCCGGCTTCCGCCGCATCATGACGGCACAGGTCGAGCTCGGCAAACGTTGGCGCCAGCAACACGGCACGCCCGTGGCGGGCAATAAGGTCGGCAAGCAGCGCCGACTCGGCATCGCTCAAATCCGTGCCGGCATTGGTGGTATAGATTCGAACAGACATGGTCCTCCGCTCAAACTGTTCGCAATAATCAATGTATCCATCCTACCCGCCCAAGCGGACAGATTTGCCCCACGCCAACAGATTTGATCCCTTGGGGACGGAGGAAAACGGATCATCGAGGGGGTCAGTCTAACCCGGTGATCCGTTTTCCTCCGTCCCCAAGGGATCAAAAAACCGCCCCCGGAAGAGCGGTTTTGTAAAATTCGTTTTTTGCGTGGCCTACTCGCCATCCTCCAGTTTAATGAGTATCTTGCGGTAGCCACCGTACTCGCCGTTGAGCGCCTTGGACACACGGCTCACCGTGGTGGACGAAGCGCCGGTACGCGCCTGAACCTCGACATAGGGCTCGCCCTCGTCCAGGTAACGCGCGACCTGCAGACGCTGCGATAGGTCGCAAATCTCACGCGGCGTGCAGATATCGGTCAAAAACGCTTGGATATCTTTCTCGTCGTCCAAAAGGCTAAATGCGTGGACCAGCTGCTTGACATCAGGCTTGTCAAACATGTTCTCGATATTCATCGATCACCGCCAAACCCGCCAAAAGGCATCGAAGTTGATACTGACATCGGGCATCGTTCACCCGTAATATGCAATAGGGCAACGCCTGTGGCTTTTGCCCGTAGCAGTTTAGCACACCACCAAACTAAAGCGACAAGACTCTCTGCCAGCGGCACGTTTTTTAGGACGAACGCCGTTTTGAAACCGAATGCGCACGCAAGCTCCACGAATATCTGGAACAATGGGTGCCCAAACAGGGCCGTGTCCGTGCATCTATCCGAGTTGCAAAGGTGTGTGCCCCTCACGCCCCTCACCACGCCATGCGCAAGAAAGGATTCCCACCATGCGCTTTTTACTCAACTGGCTTTTGACCTCAATCGCCATCGCGATCGCAACGTTTCTCGTCCCCGGCATTCAGCCCTTCGGCATGGCCGACACCTGGGTCTGCTTTGCCTTCGTGGGACTGTTCCTCAACATCGTCGACTCGCTCGTCAAGCCGTTCCTGACGGTCATCTCGCTGCCGCTCACTATTATCACGCTTGGTATTTTTCAGCTCGTAGTCAACAGCTTTATGCTCGAACTGGCCAGCTACCTGTCGGTCAATCTGCTGGGCGCGGGCATCTCCATTGCCGGCTTTGGATCGGCCTTTATGGGCAGCATCCTGGTATCCATCATGCGCAGCATTCTCGACAGCATCGCCAGGAACTAAAGCGACCGGATACGGACCGCCACAACACGCCAAAAGAAGTCCGTCCATCGCAACGATGGGCGGCCTTGTCATTTGTCAAGCCTCAGAGGGCAAGAAAATCTACCATTTCTGCCCCGTCCCCAAATGGCAGGTGGGGCTAGATGACGTAGTCGTAGCCCTCGTTGGGGGCGACGAGCGCATCGAGCGTCACGCCGTCGAGGTAGTCATTGATGAGCTTGTCCAGGTTCTTCCACACGTCGAGTGTGGGACACTCATCCGAACGTGAACAGCCCTTGCAGTCGCCGTCCAGACATGCGACCGGCGCCAGGCTGCCCTCGGTCAGGCGCAAGATCTCGCCTACCGTGTACTGCTCGGGCGGGCGCGTGAGCACGTAGCCGCCGCCTTTGCCGCGCATGCCCGAGAGCATATTGGCGCGCACGAGCGTGGCCAAAATGTTCTCCAGATATTTCTCCGAAATCCCCTGACGCGCGGCGATCTCTTTGAGGGGAATGCGGCCTGCCGCCTGGTGCTCGGCCAGGTCAACCATAACGCGCAGGGCGTACCTGCCCTTAGTAGAAACCAACATATATAGTGCTGCCTTTCGGTCTTTTAGTCCGTTGAAATTCTAGCCGAAAAATTGGCTTTGAAAATACCTATTCCCGTCAAGCTGGTTAATCGCCTCGTAATAATCTTCTATTTCCTATTGCGTTACTAGGCTTTACTGTCTACTATGCTTGCCAACAGCAAAAAGAACAACCCATAAGGTTTATGGGTTTCGCTGTTACACACACCGTGAAGCCACACGGTATCCAGTCATTTGAACACTTTGGAGGTTCACCATGAGCAATGTTTATACGTCCATCGATCAGCTTATCGGCCACACCCCGCTTCTGGAGCTCACTCACTTTGAGGCCGATGAGGACCTCAAAGCCCGCGTGCTCGTCAAGCTGGAATACTTCAACCCCGCCGGGTCCGTCAAAGACCGCGTCGCCAAGAACATGATCGACGAGGCCGAGAAGGCCGGCAAGCTCGTGCGCGACGGCGACTACACCATCATCGAGCCCACGAGCGGCAATACCGGCGTCGGCATCGCCTCGGTGGCGGCGGCTCGCGGCTACAAGGTGATCATCACCATGCCCGAGACTATGTCCGTCGAGCGCCGCAAGCTGATGCAGGCATACGGCGCACAGCTCGTGCTCACCGACGGATCCAAGGGCATGAAGGGCGCCATCGCCAAGGCCGAGGAGCTGCAGAAGGAGACTCCCAACAGCATTATCGCCGGCCAGTTTGTGAACCCCGCCAACCCCGCCATTCACAAGGCCACGACCGGCCCCGAGATCTGGGACGACACCGACGGCAAGGTCGACATCTTCGTCGCCGGCGTCGGCACCGGCGGCACCATCACCGGTACGGGCGAATATCTCAAGTCGAAGAACCCCGCCATCCGCGCTGTCTCTTATACACATCTCCGAGC
>UROO01000134.1 GCA_900549555.1 uncultured Collinsella sp.
GGCAACAACAAGGGCCCCAGGTTCGGCCTGTAAGCTCACCGCTTCAAACATCTCAATCTGTAACAGGAAGACCAAATTTTGGCGCCTAGATGTTACAGATTGAGATTTTCTGCAGGACGGTTTTGGTTTGTCTCGATCTGTAACACGAAGGGCCGGTTTTGGCGGTCAGCTGTTACAGATCGAGATTTTCCATAGGACCATTTCTTCCTGTCTCGATCTGTAACACCTAGACCCAATTTCCATCCCTAGTTGTTACAGATCAAGACATTTCGGCAATCCCCTTTCACCAGCCTATCCAAATACAACAATTTTGTTAGTCTTGGTTAACTATTTGGCTTAAAACGGGTATCCTTTGCGGAGTCAAACAAACGGCACGCAGGAGCGCACCATGCTCAACCATCTCAAACAACACTTTGGCTCGCACCGCACCGGAGGCCATGGAGGTCTGGATATCGCACGGCATATCGGCCCCGGGCTGCTCGTGACCGTCGGCTTTATCGACCCGGGCAACTGGGCCTCCAATATGGCCGCCGGCTCGCAGTTTGGCTACGCGCTGCTGTGGATCGTCACGCTGTCCACGATTATGCTCATTGTGCTGCAGCACAACGCGGCACACCTGGGTATCGCCACAGGCGCCTGTCTTGCCGAGGCCACAACACGTTACCTCCCCCGCTTCGTTGGGCGTGCGATACTCGGCAGCGCGCATCTAGCCACGGTCGCCACCGCCATGGCCGAAGTGCTGGGCGGTGCGATCGCACTTCAAATGCTCTTTGGGCTGCCCGTGCGCGCCGGCTGCATCATCGTCGCGGCGGCATCGATTGCCATGCTCATGACGAACTCCTACAAGCGTGCCGAACGCTGGATCATCGCCTTCGTGGGCGTGGTGGGACTCTCGTTTTTGGCCGAGCTTGCACTAGTCAAGATCGACTGGCCGCAAGCCGCCACAAGCTGGATCACACCCAGTATGCCCACCGGCTCGGCCGCGATTATCGTAAGTGTCCTAGGCGCGGTCGTTATGCCACACAACCTTTTTCTGCACTCCGAGGTCATCCAATCCATGCACTTCGAAGGCCAAGGTGAGCAGGTTATCGAAGAACGTCTGCGCTACGAGCTCTTCGACACGCTCTTTTCGATGGGCGTGGGCTGGGCAATCAACTCGGCCATGGTCATCCTGGCCGCAACGACCTTCTTTGCGCACGGCATTGTCGTAGACGACCTCGCCGTCGCAGCGGCCACGCTCTCCCCCATTTTGGGCCCGGCAAGCTCGACCATCTTTGCGGTGGCGCTGCTGTTTGCGGGCATATCGAGTAGTGTGACGGCGGGCATGGCGGCGGGCACCATCACCGCGGGCATGTTCGACGAGGAATACGACATCCACGACCGACATTCCTCGATCGGGGTGGCATTGTGCTTCGCTGGCGCAGTCGCTGCCTGCCTGGTCATCCCGAATCCTTTTGAGGGTCTCATTTGGAGTCAGGCGCTGCTGTCGCTTCAGCTGCCGATTACGGTCTTTGTGCTCATACGGCTCACCAGTTCACGCCGCGTCATGGGCAAATATGCCAATTCACGCCCGCTCAACGCGTTACTCGTAGGGATCGGCGCCATCGTGACGATTCTCGATGTCGTGTTGTTGACAGGGATGTAATGGGACGGGGCACCTACCCAGGCAAACGTCTCGATCTGTAACATCTAGACACGCTTTTGATGTCTAGATGTTACAGATCGAGATCATTCCGAGGGGCAGCTCCGTTTGTCTCAATCTGTAACACGTTGACCCCGTTTTCACCGCTAGATGTTACAGATCGAGATCTTCTGCCGGACGGTTTTGGTTTGTCTTGATCTGTAACAAGTGGGCCCAATTTCCACTTCCAGATGTTACAGATCGAGACATTTCTTCAGCTCCAACCTTTTGTCTCAATCTGTAACAGATAGACCCGTTTTGAGCCGTTAGATGTTACAGATTAAGACCAAAGGTCGGCCGGACTCACGACAGACAGGATCGGCTAACAGCAGCCGTGATCCCTTGGGGACGGAGGAAAAGGGCCCCGGCCGGGATGTCCGACCGGGGTCCTTGGACAGAGCTATGTTCGGCTTTCGCCGTGTGCCTGCGAGTTACTCCTCGACGAGCTCAAACTGATCGGGGCCGACGCCGCACACCGGGCACACGTAATCCTCGGGCAGCTCGGGCGTATCGACCTCAACCTCGTAACCACAAACGACGCAAACGAACTTATACGTCTTCTTTTCCTCAGCCATGATGTTCTCCTCTCGAACGTGACTGCTGGTGTACTTGCTTATTAGTATATATTCTCAATAATATTATGCAAGTAGTTTTGCAGCATTTCTACCCTTGGTACGAAGACGCCTTGGGCGGCGTCTTGCCCTTCAGCACCTTGTGGTAGTAGTCATAGGTCAACGGAGTCTCGCCGCTCAGACGCTCGGCATCTTCGACCTCGCCAATAAAGAGCAGATGTGTGCCCACGTCAACAGTGTCGATCAAACGGCAGCTAAACAAGGCCGCCGCATGCTCGGGAACATAGGGCATGCCAAGCGCCGTCTCGCGCGTCTCGTACTTGGCAAACTTGTCATAATCGCTGCTGGTACGGAACCCAAAGTTGCCAATGTAGAGCATATCGGCCGTCTGATCGATCACGGTCAGCGCAAAGGCCTTGGCAGACGCAATAACGCCAGACGTGACGTTGTCCTTGTTCACGGCAATCGAGATGCGCGGCGGCATGGACGTCACCTGCACCGCAGTGTTGATGACGCAGCCGGCGCGCAGCCCGTCTGCCGCGGCGCTTACCACGTACAGACCGCTCGGCATGGTAAAGAACGCAGTTTTGTCCATAACGACCACTCCCCTAACCCGGGATTGAACCTCATGGGTGTATGTACCCATAAAAATAGGCGGCGCCCATACCGGACGCCACCTTTGAGACATATGTGCCAGAACAGCAAGCAAGATGAGACGCCCGCAGTTGCGGTGAAATAGAGACTGAATAACCCCTTAAACAGGCAAAACAGTCCGTATTCCACCGCAACTTATACAGAGCGCCTAGCGGTTGCGCTCCTTTAGCGCGCGATCGATTTCGCGCTGAACGTCGCGCTTGGCCATGTCTTCGCGCTTGTCGTAGAGCTTTTTGCCGCGACCCAGGCCCAGCAGCAGCTTTACACGACCATCGGTATTAAAGTAGAGCTCCAACGGCACCAGCGCATAGCCGCGGTTGCGCAGTTTGCCGTCAAGAAAATCAATCTCCTTGCGATGCAGCAGCAGACGGCGACGGCGATCGGGGTCACGGTTCCACACGCCACCGTGGCTGTAAGGGTGAATGTGCAGGCCCACCAGCCAGCACTCGCCGCCGCGAATCAGCGCAAAGGTGTCAGTGATCTGACAGGCGCGCTCGCGAATCGACTTGACCTCGGTACCGCTCAGCTCAATGCCGCATTCGAACGTCTCGTCGATAAAGTACTCGTGATGCGCCGAACGATTTTTGGAAATGAGCTTGCGTTCGCGCTTACTGGGCATCGCCGGCCTCCTTGACGCCGTCGGCTCCCTTGTCGGCGCCTGCGCGCTTTGCCTTGCGCTCGGCGTTGAGCTCGGCATCGCTCTCGCGCACCAGCTTAATGATCGCCGCACATGCCTCCTCGCCCACCAGGTCGCGGGCACGGACCGTCAGGCGCGTAGCCTCCTGCTTGTCACCGTCGCTCGCAGCATCGGTCGCACACATGATCAGGCAGATGGCAATCTCGGCCGAAGGCGAGGTCGGCACGCCTTGCAGGCTCAGCTCGCCCATCACGTGGTCGTCGCTCTCATCGGCGGCATCCGGATAGGCAGTATGGATCTTGTTGAGCAGGCGCGTCGTATGCGCGTCGCCAGGGGCCAAGCGCAGCGCCAGGCGCGCGCAACCCACAGCCGCCGAGACGTTCTCGGTCTCGGGCTCAAGGAAATACTGGCCCAAGTTGGCGTAGGCGCGGGCGGCGCACTTGCCGTCGCTCGCACGCTCTAGTACCGAAAACGAAAGCGAGGCCCACTCCTGCTTGTCCTCGAGTGCACGGAACAGCTCGGCCAGATCCAGGCGGTAGTTGCAGTTCATGGGGTCCCAGCGCACGGCCTGCATCAGGGCATTACGAGCGCTCACATAATCCTGCTGGCGAATGTAGGCATACGCCATGTCGGAATACAGGCGATCAAAGGGCACCTCGACCTGCACCAGCTCGCGCGGATCCTTTTCCACGCGGCGGTAGGCCAGACGCTCAAACTTGCTATCGAAGCTAAAGTACTGGCGGTTCTCCTCCGTCTTGCACTCGGCATCGATATACTCCTCGGCGAGCTCAACCAGACGCTCCAACAGCGGCGTCGCCGTGGCCAGGTCGCCCTGCGCCAGATAGTTCTCGGCATACGTGATGTCTTGCAAGCTGATGGGCAGATCCATGGCTACTCCTCGATCTGAGCGAAACACGGCAGACGCCGCATATACGGTCAATACACAAAACCCGGGTCTCTTGCGAGGCCCGGGCGTTCATTTTGTGGTAGCCCGTACCAGATTCGAACTGGTGATCTCCGCCTTGAGAGGGCGGCGTC
>UROO01000135.1 GCA_900549555.1 uncultured Collinsella sp.
CTACACCCTAGAGTTCGTCGGCAGCGTCAGATGTGTATAAGAGACAGGTGTAGACGTCTTTGGTCACGAGCTGCTGTGCGTCGATGGGCAGACGATCTGCGCCACCCGTATTCGCCATGAGCTCCGCCAAGGTCATGTTGAGCTTGCCGCCGAGCTGCTCGGCCGCCTGTACATGTTGCGAGGCATTGTTGCCGGCGGTCGTCACCAGGGCTCCGATATGGGTTTTCCCACGGCAAACATCCAGGTGCCCGAGGGCATTCAGGTGCCTGCCGATGGCGTCTATGAGGGTCTGGTGCTGGTCGACGATACCGTGTGGCCTGCCGCCGTCAACGTGGGCCTGCCGCCGACGTATGCCGACGACGCCGCCTCGGCGCATCTCGAGGCCAACTTGATCGGGTATGCGGGCGACCTGTACGGCGCCTCGGTGTCGCTGGCGTTTACGCGTTGGCTGCGCCCCTCGCGCGTGTTCGATTCGCTGGATGAGCTTATCGCGACCGTCGAGGGTAATATTGACGATATTCGCCACAACTTGGGTGAGCAGGGGGTGAGCATCCGTGATTAGCGATGAGGAAAAAGACCAGGTACGCGCTGCGTCCGATCTGGTTGCCATCGTGCAGGAAACGGTTGAGCTCAAGCCTCGCGGCCATGAGTTTTGGGGCTGCTGCCCCTTCCATGGCGAAAAGACCCCGTCGTTTCACATTATCCCCGCCACGCAGGTGTGGCATTGCTTTGGCTGTGGCGAGGGCGGCGACGTCTTCACCTACATCATGAAGCGCGAGAACCTGAGCTTTCCCGAGTCGATTCGCTACCTAGCCGACCGTGCCGGCATTGAGCTGCACGATACCGGCGCCTATCGCGAGCGCGGCACCAAGCGCGCCCGCATCTATGACCTGTGCGCCGAGACCGCCCAGTTCTACCACACCATGCTTATGCGCGGTAAGGACAGCCGTCCGCGTGAGTACTTTGCCAGCCGCGGTATGGGCGGCGATGTCTGCCGCCGCTACTGCTTGGGCTTTGCGCCGGGTCGCAACGCGCTGGTGTCGCATCTGTCGCAGGCGGGCTTTACCCCGCAGGAGATGATCGACGCCAACGTGGCCGTGAGCCGTGGGCGCGGGCAGCTCGCCGACCGATTTTACGACCGCGTGATGTTTCCCATTTTTGACGAGCAGGGGCATAACATCGCCTTTGGCGGGCGCATTATGGGCGACGGCCAGCCGAAGTACCTCAACACCGCCGAGACGAGCGTGTTCCATAAAAAGCGAAACCTCTATGGCTTTAATTGGGCTAAGGAGTTTATCGTCGCGCAGGACACCGCCATCGTGGTGGAGGGATATACCGACTGTATCGCCTGCTGGGAGGCAGGGATTAAAAACGTCGTCGCTACGCTGGGCACGGCGCTGACGGAACATCACGTAAAGACACTCACCCGTTTTGCCAAGCGCATCGTGTATATGTTCGACGGCGATGCCGCCGGTCAAAAGGCCGCACGCCGCGCGATTCAGTTTATCGAGCAGGATTCGATGGACCTGCGCTGCGTGGTACTTCCCGACGGCAACGACCCCATGGAGTTCATCACAGCGCATGGTGGCGAGGCACTGCAGGTGCGTATCGACGCCGCCGAGCCCCTCATGGACTTTGTGTACCGCTCACTGCAGGAGTCGAGCGACATTACCACGCCGGGCGGTCGTGCCAAGGCGCTCGAGGATGCGCTGACGCTTATCTATCCGCTGCGCGATAGCTACATGATCGATACGTACTTTATCCAGATTGCCGACCTGCTGGGGCTGGACTTGGAGACGGTGCGTTCGAGCTCGGGCCGTGTGTTTCGTGATGTTGCCAAGCGCGAGGACGCCGAGCGTCGTCGCGAGCAGAACTACGAGCGCCAGCGGGCGCAGTCCGAGCGCGCAGGCAGCGCGGGCGGTCGGGCGTCTAGCTCGCAGGGGGCGTCTCGCGGTACTTGGGTGTCGGGGGCGACGCCGCCGGTGTCCACGCCGGTCGAGGAAGAGCCGTACGACTATGTGCCGCTCGAGGCTTACGGGGCCGCGCCGGTCGAGGTCGTCGACGATATGCCGCCGATCGATGTGCCGGTTGGCATGGATGGCACTTCGCCGGTTGCCGATGCAACGGACGCGTCCGCGGCGCCGACGATGCCGATCGTGTTGACCGACCTGGAGCGAAAGTCTTTGGCGGGGGAGCGTGAGCTGCTGACGATGCTCACGAGCTACCCCGACCTGTTCCGCACGTATGCCGACCGCATCTGCTCTATCGAGTGGGTGGATCCGCGCCACGAGTCCATCGCGTGGGCCGTGCTCGCGACGCCGCCGGGCACCGACCCCACGGCGTGCATGGATGCGGCGCGCGCGGTGTGTCCCGAGGCGGCCTCCCTTGTCAGCGCCGGGCGCATTTCGTCGACGAGTAAGCATCCCACCGAGACGAACATCGTGTTTATGCTCGATACCCTCGAGCTCTACACCATCAAGCGCCGTATGCGCGCCGCACAGGCCAAGCTTCGTCAGGACCGGTCGCTCGACGATGAGGCGCGCCGTGTGCTGACGATGCAGGCGATGCAAGATTCTCAGCGCCAGCGCGAGCTCCAAAAGTCGATCGGTGGCGTGGCAGACCCCTTCCGTTTGATCGGTTTGGAGACGGCGGGCGCCGATCAGGCCTAGATGTTGTGGTCAACCAGCGTATTCGCGCCTATATCCAGTCTGAATTTTGGGTATAGACGTCTATGTGTGTGCTAAAGTAATGAGTCCTGTGGACTATGAAGGGAGATTCTGTGCCAAAAAAGAGTGAGAGCACGGGTACTGGGCTGGAATCCTACGTTGCAAAGCTCATGGGCAACGGCTCAAACAGGACTTCGGTAACCGAGGACGAGATTCAGGTCGCCCTGAAGGATATCGATGTGTCTGACGAGCAGCTCAACGCGGTGTATTCCGCGCTGCGCAACAGCGGCATCCAGATTATCTCCGCGAGCGGTAACGACGACGCCCCCATGGACGTCGACGATGACGATAACGATAGCGATACCGACGATTTCGATGACGACGAGCACGATTCCGGCTCGCTCGACGACCACGAGCTTAAGATGGCCCGTCAGGCCGACGCCGAGATGGGTTCTTCCAAGAGCAAGAAGAAGCGTACCGTGCGCACGTCCCGTTCGCGCTCGCGCGTGCGCGGCATTGACGCTTCCACGGTGATGCTGACCGGCGACCCGGTTCGTATGTACCTTAAGGAGATCGGTAAGGTCGACCTGCTGACCGCCTCCGAAGAGGTCGATCTGGCCATGAAGATCGAGGCCGGTCTCGATGCCACCGAGAAGCTCGAGGCCGCCGATGCGGGCGAGATCGAGCTCACCCGCTCCGAGATGCGTCGCCTGACTCGTATCGAGAACGTGGGCCTCGAGGCCAAGCAGGCGCTCATCAGCGCCAACCTGCGTCTGGTCGTCTCTATCGCCAAGCGCTATGTCGGTCGCGGCATGCTGTTCCTGGACCTGATCCAGGAGGGCAACCTCGGCCTGATCCGCGCCGTCGAGAAGTTCGACTACCAGAAGGGCTTTAAGTTCTCCACGTACGCCACGTGGTGGATTCGCCAGGCCATCACGCGCGCTATCGCCGACCAGGCCCGTACCATCCGCATCCCCGTGCACATGGTCGAGACCATTAACAAGCTCGTTCGCGTGCAGCGCCAGCTTCTCCAGGACCTGGGTCGCGACCCGACCCCCGAGGAGATCGGTGCCGAGATGGACATGAGCGCCGACCGCGTCCGCGAGATCCAGAAGATTTCGCAGGAGCCCGTGTCGCTCGAGACCCCTATCGGCGAGGAAGAGGATTCCCAGCTGGGCGACTTCATCGAGGACTCCCAGGCTATCGTCCCGCCCGATGCCGCCAGCTTCTCCATGCTGCAGGAGCAGCTCACCCAGGTGCTCGACTCGCTTGCCGATCGTGAGCGCAAGGTTATCGAGCTGCGCTTTGGCCTTGTCGACGGACATCCCCGTACGCTCGAGGAAGTCGGCCGCGAGTTTGGCGTCACGCGTGAGCGTATCCGCCAGATCGAGTCCAAGACTCTGGCCAAGCTCCGCCACCCCAGCCGCAGCAGCAAGCTGAAGGACTACATCGAAAGCTAGTCAAGCAAGAAGCGCCCTCAAGCACATCCGCTTGAGGGCGCTTTCATGTAGTCATCGGGGACGTCTCCAATGGCTAGGTCGGAAAAATTCTCAAAAAAGTTCTTGCCCTGAGCTGATTCGTCCGTATAATAAACTTCGTTGCTTGAGAGCACGCACCTATTCCTCGGTAGCTCAATGGTAGAGCACGCGGCTGTTAACCGCGCTGTTGTAGGTTCGAGTCCTACCCGGGGAGCCAGAATTTTCCAGCCCTTTCCGTAGGGCTTTTAAATTCCTCGGTAGCTCAATGGTAGAGCACGCGGCTGTTAACCGCGCTGTTGTAGGTTCGAGTCCTACCCGGGGAGCCAG
>UROO01000136.1 GCA_900549555.1 uncultured Collinsella sp.
CCCTAGAGTTCGTCGGCAGCGTCAGATGTGTATAAGAGACAGCATCAGGTCGGTATAGGCGGCGTCGAGCGAATCGAGCTCAAAGTCGTCACGATTTGCCAGCACATAGCATCCGGTGATGCCCTCGGCAGCAGTCAAGTCGTCAATGCCCTCGAACGAGACCAGATCGCCATCGCCCGTATCGGTGACGGATACGACCGTGCAAAAACGGTCGCGTTTGAGCGCCGGCGGCGTCAAGGCGACGCGCATACCCGGCGTCAATACAGAAGGAAGCCCCCGCAGCGGCTGCGCGAGGACCTCCCCCTTCCTTCCGTGCGGCTTGACCACACGGGCGATGTTTTTGTACTGGGACCTCAAGGTCCTAGCCCAGAACCTCTACCTCGACTGCAGTGTCGAGGCGAGCGGCCAGTGCACGGGCGAGCGTGCGAATGGCCTTGATGGTACGGCCGCGACGGCCGATGACCTTAGCGACGTCATCCTCGGCAACCGAAACCTCAATCGTGGAGGCGTCGTCACCATCGATGACCTCAAGGCTCACGGAATCCGGGTCGTCGACGATCTGAACAACGAGATATTCGACGAGATCGGCGATGCGATCTGAGAGCATTGCCTCACCCTCGAGCTGTGCAGCGTCAACCTCAGGCACGATTTACTCCTCGGCGCCCTCAGCGGCCTCAGCGGCAGCCTTAGCGGCCTCGGCCTCTTTGGCGAGCTGCTTCTTGGACTTCTTGACGACGGTCTCGGTCTTCTCGCCCTCGTTGGCGGCCTTGACCAGAGCAGCGACAGCGTCGGTGAGCT
Organism: uncultured Collinsella sp.; assembly: GCA_900549555.1. GTDB lineage: Bacteria > Actinomycetota > Coriobacteriia > Coriobacteriales > Coriobacteriaceae > Collinsella. The sequence continues at coordinate 799 of UROO01000136.1, forward strand.
GAGCGCCCTTGGACTGCCAGTCAGCGATCTTCTCGAGATCGAGGTTGATGGTCTTGGGGGCGGTCATCGGGTTGTAGCGGCCAACCTCCTCGATGATACGACCGTCACGCGGGGCGCGGGAATCGGCGACGACGACACGGTAGTACGGACGCTTCTTAGCGCCGTGACGAGCAAGGCGAATCTTGACTGCCAAAGGAAACTCCTCCAACCAAGCAGCTTTAGGCTGCAACTACAAACAAACAGTTGAACATAATACGCCATCGACGCGGGCAGGTGAAGTCCGTGAGACCAACTTCTTCGGTGTAGTCGAAGGCAAATCCATATCTTAGACAAGAATTCACGATTTGCAAGCACATCCACGCACCCCACATGAGCTGCGCGGTATACTCATGCCATGAAAAGACGCGAACATACATACGGTTATGAAGATGCTGCGGGCGTCACGCCGCCGCCCTGGACGGGTCCGGCGGTGGGCCTCATGGATCTCGATGCGTTTTTTGCGAGCGTGGAGATGCTCGATCATCCCGAGTGGCGCGGCAAGCCGCTCATCGTGGGCGGCGATGCCGATTCCCGCGGCGTCGTGTCCACCTGCTCATACGAGGCACGTCGCTTTGGCGTGCACTCAGCCATGCCCTCGGCCGAGGCACGGCGCCTCTGTCCGCGGGCCATTTGGACGCATGGGCATTTCGATCGCTACCGCGAGGTCAGCGCGCAGGTCATGGCGATCCTCGCCGACGAGACCCCGCGCGTTGAGCGTGTATCCATCGACGAAGCTTTTATCGATATCACACCGGGTCGCTTTGCACCCGAAGACCCGTTGCAGGTTGCACGGCGCATAAGCGACCGCGTGGCAGCGCTGGGAGTGACCTGCTCCATTGGCGTGGGCTGCAACAAGACGGTCGCAAAGATCGCAAGCGAGCGGGACAAGCCGTTTGGGCTGACCATCGTGCGCCCCGGAACCGAGCAGCGCTTTTTGGCCGCGCTGCCGGTATCTGCCATGAGCGGCATCGGACGCTCGGCCGAGGAGCGACTGCGTCGTATGCGCATCTACACGCTCGGCGAGCTATCACGCGCACCGGAATCAACCTTGGCCACTATTTTTGGCGTCAACGGCGAACGCATGCGCCAGCGCGCGCTGGGACTCGAAATCTCCGAAGTCACGAGCCTCGATGAAGAGCGCGAGGTCAAGTCGGTCAGCAATGAACGCACCTTTGCGAACGATTTAACTGAGCGTGGGGACATCGAAGCGGCGATTGCGCTGTTGGGAGAGTCAGTGGGACGCCGTCTGCGACGTCAGGGACTAACGGGCGCCACGGTGACGCTCAAACTCAAGTATTCGTATGGAAGCGGTCGCTCGGCACAGCGCCGGCTGCCCCATCCGACCGACGATGAGAACATCTTCGTGGCGGTGGCGCTCGAACTGCTCGACAACATCTGGCAGGAAGGGATGCATGTGCGCCTGGCGGGCGTCGGCATGAGCGACTTCGACCATCAGGGCGGTATCCAGACCGACCTGTTCTGCGAAATCGACGACCGCGGAGCCCAATCCAGCGACCGTCGCGACCTCTCGGTCGCCATCGACGCCGTCAGAGACAAGTTCGGCGACACCGCCCTATCCTTCGGCCGTCAATCCCGCTTCAACGATTAGTCCCTTAGGCAAAAAGAAAGCCGGGCAGCTGCGAATGATGCAGCTGCCCGGCGAACGGTAAAGGTTAGCTAAAAAGCCCGTCTCAAATGAACTACTAAAGGAAGTCAAGGGGAAGCTGGGGAGCGTCGCCCCAGAGCTTCTCGAGACGGTAGAACTCGCGGGCCTCGGGAGTGAAGACATGGACGACAACCGAACCGTAGTCCATGAGCATCCAAGTCTTCTGCTCGCGGCCCTCGATGGAAAACGGGTGCTCGCCGCAAGCCTCGGCGACCTTCTCCTCAATCTCGTCAACGATGGAATCAACCTGGCGGTTGTTGGTGCCGGTAGCGAGAACAAAGTAGTCGCACACATCGGAAAGCTCAGTCAGGTCGAGCACCTGAATGTCCTCGCCTTTCTTGTCGTAGGCGGCCTGCGCGGCGGCGCGGGCGACATCCTCGGCGGCAACACCGCTCGCGGAAAGCGTTGCGGCAGTGCGGTCGGACGTGGCAACGAAACTCTTGTGCTCCACACCTTCAAGAATCTGCTCGTCGGTCATGGTCTGGTCGGCCATGGAATACCTCTTTCTAGACGCACCCGAGCTAGCGCAGCTGGGCGTAATGGTTGTAAATCGTAATAGCCGTGGGATAAAGATAACGCCCGGTCTGGATCACATAGACCAGACCCTGCGCAAAACAGGAGAAGAACAACTCGTCGAGTGAGGACTTCCCCACCATCTTGCGCAGCGCATGGGCATAATCGCCGTGGCGGTTGGGTTCGATGGCATCGGCCACAAAGACCACCATATCGAGCGGCGTCATGTCGCAAGCGCCCACGGTGTGACGGTCGACAGCCTGAAAGACCGCCGGCGACAGCTCGGGAAAAAGCTGCGGAAGCTCATAGGCGGCAACCGGGCCATGCAAAAGCGGCGTCGCGGCAGACGGAGAGCCGGCAATCTTAATGCCATAATGCAGAGCGCGCGTGACCAGCTCGTCGTCGGAGAGCACCTTATCCCAGTCATGGATCAGGCCGGCGGCAGCGGCATCAAAGCGGTCGACACCGTACACCTCGGCTAGGTGCAACGCAGTCTCGGCAACCCCGAGCGAATGCACGTAGCGCTTACGCTTATCCTTCATGCGCACATCGAGCAACTCGTGGATACGCGTCAAGAGAGCGCGCTCGTCGTCCTCAAACTGTTCTTCTACCGACAACGTTCTCCCCCATCAATCAAAATCTTCTTGCCCAAGATCGGCATACAGGCCGCGCTTACGGATATAGCCGAGCACGGACTCGCTCGTAAGATAGCGCACGCTCATGCCGCGAGCAACCCGCTTGCGAATGTTGGTCGAGCTAATCGCCAGCGCCGGAATCTGAATATAGCGAACGTCGAACGGCAGCCCCGATTCCTTAATCCGCGCCCGGGCCGTATCGATGTCAAAGCCGGGACGCGTCGCAGCAATAAAGGTTGCCAGTTCGGCAATCTCATCTGCATTGTGCCAGGTCACAATATCGATAATCGCATCGGCACCCGTAATAAAATAAAGCTTCACCTGTGGCGGGTAAAACTCGCGAAGGGCACGCAGCGTATCGGCTGTGTAGGTGACACCGGCACGATCGATCTCGAAGCGGCTTGCCAAAAAGGCCGGGTTCGCGGCGGTCGCGAGGACCGTCATGGCATAACGGTCCTCAGCAGGCGTCACCGGTTTGTCGAGCTTAAAGGCAGGCGAGCCCGCAGGCATAAAGAGCACGGCGTCCAAGTCAAGGGACTCACGCGCCTGCTCAGCGGTTACCAAGTGCCCGTAATGAATCGGGTCAAAGGTGCCGCCCATAATGCCAAGCCGAAACTCGTGCCCATCCTTGATGGGAAGTTCAGGCAATCCGATTCCACCGCGCAGCGACATGGCTTACTCGCCCTCCGGGGTCTCTGTCTCTTATACACATCTCCGAGCCCACGAGACGGACTCCTATCTCGTA
>UROO01000137.1 GCA_900549555.1 uncultured Collinsella sp.
TTCGTCGGCAGCGTCAGATGTGTATAAGAGACAGCGTCGGGGTCGCCCTGCGGCGCGTCGCCGTGACGCTTCCACGAGCCAATATGCACCTCGTAGATGTTAAGGGGTTGCGACATGTGGTTATGGCTGGCACGGCGCTTGAGCCAAGCCGCGTCGTTCCAATTGTAGCCATCGAGGGTCCACAGCACGCTCGCGGTACCCGGAGGGCACTCGGCCTTAAAGGCGTACGGATCGGCCTTGTAGAGCTTTTCGCCCTCGTTGGTCTCGATAAGGTACTTATAGAGCTGACCTTGCTCGGCGCCAGGAATAAAGCCTTCCCAGATAGCGCTTGTATGCACGGGCACCAGCGGGTTGGCTTGTTCATCCCATTCGTTAAATTCGCCAATGACGTGAACGCTCTTTACGTCGGGAGCCCAAACGCAAAAACGCCAGCCGCGCGTACGGTTCTGCGTGTCGGGATGCGCGCCCATCTTTTCCCAGCTGCGCTCCCACGTACCGATGCCAAACAGGTAGACATCGTCCTTGGTGAGCTCCGGTGCATGCGGGGCGGCTTTACGGGTAGCAGGCTTTTTGGTTGCTGGCTTTAGCTTTGTATCGCTCACGTTTGATCCCATCATGACGCGGCAGCGTGTTGCCTTGGTGACTAGATGCGAAAGGTCCAAGGCTGCACGAATCGAAGGGACGGCGATAGTTCTATGATTCGTTCCACCTCGCGTGCTCGGTGGAACTTTCGACAAAAACTACGATAACACCTGTACGTTACTTATATGAACGAAAGTGTTTTTGCGGTGGCGTTTAATCGGTAAGCGCCATGTTTATACCACTGGCAGAATTGCGATGGTAAAACTCTTGACAGTTTTACCAATTAGGGTTTCAAGATAGTTGGGTTGACGTTTGGTAAAACGTTTTTAGCAGGTTGTTTACCCTTTGACATCGAAAGGCTCGTTTATGGACCACATCGCTGCCCCGAGTGTTGCTTTTATTTTCGATTGCGACGGCACGCTGGTTAACAGCACCCCCGTTTGGGCCTATGCCCAGCCCGAGTTATTGCACCGCCACGGGGTTGACGTGACGGTCGATGATTTTGCCCAGTTTGAGCATTTGTCGCTCGAGGATGAGTGCCAGGCCTACCACGACACCTGGGGCATCGGCGCAAATGGCGAGGAGCTCTACCGCGAGCTGAGCGACATCCTGATCGATGGCTACTCTAAGGTGCCGCCACGCGAGGGACTCATGGCATTTTTGGAGAAGGCGAAGGCTGCCGGTATTGCCATGTGCGTTGCCACGTCCACGCCGGCCGAGCTGGTTACGTCTGCGCTTGCGGGCGCCGGGCTCGATGCCTACATGGAGTTTGTGACCACCACGGGCGAGGCGGGGCGCTCCAAGCAGTTCCCCGATGTGTACGAGCTGGCGCTGCGCCGTCTGGAGGAGCGCCACGGGCACAAGTTTGAGCGCGCGTGGGTGTTTGAGGACGCCGTCTTTGGACTTAAGAGCTCCGGCACCGCAGGCTTTAAGCGTGTGGGCATCTATGACCCACACGGCCGTATGGAGCGCGACGAGGTGCGTGCCAACTGCGATATCTTTATCGATAACTATGAGGACCTGGACCTGGCCCTCGTGCTTTCGTTTGAGGGCTAGGCGAGGGCCGTGGCTTGCAAAGTATTAGTGGTTTGCGGCTCGCCGGTGCTGGCGAGCTCCGAGTTGCTGTGCCATCTGGCAGGGGAGTGCGACCACGTTGTCGCAGTGGACCGCGGGCTCGACGCGCTGCTGGGCGCGGGGCTGGGCTGCGACGTATATGTGGGAGATGCCGACACGGTGAGCGACGCAGGTCGCGCGCTGGTCGATGATGCCACCGACTTTGAAGTTGAGCGCCACGACCCCTACAAGGACTCTACCGATCTGGCGCTGGCGCTCGATTCCGTCCGCCGTCGCTGGCCGGGTGCCGAAGTGGTTGCGACCTGCGCCACCGGCGGCCGTCCCGACATGGCCCTGTCCGTACTGGGGCTGCTCGCGGGCTACGAGGATGCCCCCGTTTGGATCGCCGAGAACAAGGTGGTCGTCCGCATCCTCCACGCAAGCGAGTCGTGGACCATCGAAGGCGCCGAAGGCAAGACGTTTTCCATCATCGCTATAGCCCCCAACACTGTGGTAAGTGAACACGGCCTAGAGTGGGAGCTGGATCGGAGCCCGCTGGGTCTGCTAGCCGACACGGGCATTAGCAACGTAGTGAGATCAACCGCAAAGATCGAAGTCCACACCGGTACTGCAATAGCGTATTTGTTACGTGATGGTTCTATCGGGATGGTGGGCGAGCAGGAAAACCCGTAAGTGCGAGAATCAACCCAAAAAACTTCTTGCACAACTAAGAATCTTCCCCTATAGTACTACCTCGTCACGGGGGCGTAGCTCAGCTGGGAGAGCGCTTGACTGGCAGTCAAGAGGTCAGGGGTTCGATTCCCCTCGTCTCCACCATCGTGAATGTAAGGCCACTCGATTGAGTGGCCTTTTTTATTTGCGATATCTTTTGATCCCCATTTGGGGAGAGACTCCAAATGGGGATGTTCCAAAGTCGCCAGATTGAAACCTGTCCCTAAATACGAGGTTGTGCGCCAGCCTCTTCATCTACTCCAAAAAATTCATAACCAGCGAGACCATGGACTCTTTTTCTTCAGGTCTCGACTCAGCAATCATGAGCGCGACAGCAACAAGCGTGCTGTCTGCGATCCGTTTGTCTAAGCCGCGAAAAAGCAGTCCGTTGCGATCTAGATAGTAGAGAAAGAGGCTGCATCCGATTCGCTTGTTTCCATCGAGAAATGAATGGTTTTTGATGATGAGGTACAACAGATTTGCTGCCTTTTCCTGTACGGATGGGTAGAGGTCTTGGCCTCCAAACGACTGATTGATTACCGAGATGCTGCTGCGGAAGGACTCATCTTTTTCAACGCCAAACAGGTCGCTCGTAAATCGGCTTCGCATTTGGGCTATTAATCTCATACAGAGCTCGTATTCGAGTGTGTATACCCCAGTTTGTCCCTTGGGCCGATTAATGGATTCACGATCGTACTCATCGAGCAGTTTAAAGACATCTATATAGCTCTCAACGATATCGAGTATCTCACGAGAGCCGAGGTCCTCGGGTAGACGTTCGATAATCTGAGCGACTGTCCCTAGTTGCTCGAGTCTACGTTCGTTTTCAACGTGTCCTTGAATAATAAACTTGTTGAGCACATTGGTTGCCCAGCGACGGAATTCAACCCCGCGTTGAGATTTAACGCGGTATCCAATGGACAATATCATGTCTAAGCTGTAATGATCAGTTTGATATCTTTTGCCGTCAGCAGCAGTTGTCGCAAATTTTGCGACAACTGAATCATCGTCGCTTAATTCCTCTTTTAAAGCGTTGTTGATATGCTTGCCGATTGTTTTGACATCCCTATCAAACAGCGCTGCCATCTCATTTCGGGTCAGCCATACAGTTTCGCTTCCTTTGTCAATCACAACAGGAATCGTGACCTCTCGGTCGTTGGATTCAAATAGAACAATCTGATTTCCATTCATTTTCGCGCTCCACATCAATCCATTGGGCACATGCATGTCCAATTCGATACTCGATTGTCGGCCGAACTTTATGGGTGCCGGCCAGCAGGGGCGCGTACCTGCCTAAGGGCTCTGAGTGACGGTCTCTGTGAATAAAGCATCCATCTCGCCGATACGTACCATTGGGGGCCTCCGTACCGGCTCACGTTGCCCGTATACCTTTGACTCTATTTTATCAGATATAGAACGCATGTTCTATATCTATTCTCCTCTATTTTCTGAGAGCCTCGTACTGGGAGACGGGATCGTCAACCTCGCCCGATAAACCTTACGCCCACATCTAGCTGCATCCCAAAAGTTGCCCAACAATCTGCCTCAAAATGCGTTGACTCTGTAGCCAGGCGTGTCTATTGTGCAATGAGCATCTTCGCAATGCGACGCCCACGCCAACACCCACAAAAAGTTGCGCAATTACCTTCCCGGTTTTGTACAAAGTTTGTTAGCCAAACTTAATTGTTTGAGCAATTCACGCCATCAGCAATACAACTCAGGCAGTGATCGCCAACCTACACACCCCCATAAACCTGCGGCAATGCGTGCAAGGCAGCACGATATCCCCCATAACCACGGTAAATAAACGATATGTTGCGGTTGATTTCCGATCTCAGCCGAACACATTGAGCAAATAGGCCGTTCCCGCAGTT
>UROO01000138.1 GCA_900549555.1 uncultured Collinsella sp.
TACACCCTAGAGTTCGTCGGCAGCGTCAGATGTGTATAAGAGACAGCCTCGATGGAGCGGCGCTTGGCTTCCTTGAGTACGCGCATGTAGTAGGAGCTGGGCTTTTTATCTGCTTCCTCGGCCTGGCGAATACGGTGCATCATGGTTTTTGCCACGCGAACCGTCTCGGGCGCGCCCAGCTTGAGCTGCTGCTTAAAGTGCGTCTCCTCGAGCGAGCTATTGCGCTCGGTAAAGGTGTCGCACTCCAGCTCATCGTAGTGGCTCAGCAGGTGCTCTGCATCTTGCTGGGAGATAGCGGCATGCAGACGGTCGGCCTGCGCCACGGGGTACATGAGAATCGTCTGCGCATGTCCCTGTTTGGTCTCGAGCAACAACATGGGCTGCGGTGTGTCGTCCCTAAAGCCGACGACGGTGCAGACTCCCTGACCCGGATGAATGACGTGTTGACCGATTGAGAACATGCTACCTCCAACTTATACGAATTTACGTATGTTAAGAATACCACGCTGACGTGCGCAAACCATCACTTTATGCAGGAAAAGCACACAACTCCGATAGGTTAGAGTATTCGATATATAGAACGGCTTATTCATACGTTTATGCATTTCTAGAACGTGTATAAACAGCAGGCAAACCGCCAACTTTGTACCGCCGCGCAAGAGCGGTAGTCATTTTTGTGCATATGCAATATCTATTAGCTTTACCCTGCGACAGTAGTTACCGCTTGTGATAGAGTGCTACAAACTCTGGCTTTTGCCCTACGAGTGACCAAGAGCTCGGGGGCTTTAACACAAGGAGGATCTATGCCCGAGAAGATTGAAGAGCTGGTACGCGCTGCGCTTGCTGCGGCCCAGGAGGCCGGCGACCTTTCCGCATTTGAACTTGACGATTGCGCTATCGAGCGACCGGCTGATACTTCTCATGGCGAGTGGACCTCCACCATGGCCCTGAAGTCCGCCAAGCTGGCTCACTGCGCCCCGCGCAAGATCGCCGAGGCCGTCGTTGCCCATATGCCCGAGGACCCCGCGATCGAGAAGGTCGAGATCGCCGGTCCTGGCTTCATCAACTTCTACCTCTCCGTCGCCGTCAAGAACGCCATCTTTGGCGAGGCCCGCGAGAAGGGTATGGACTTCGCTAAGTCCAACGTCGGTGGCGGCCTGAAGACCCAGGTCGAGTTCGTCTCCGCCAACCCCGTCGGCCCCATGCACATCGGTCATGGTCGCTGGGCCGCTCTGGGCGACTCCCTTTGTCGTGTGATGGACCACGCCGGTTACGACATCCAGCGTGAGTTCTACATCAACGACCACGGCTCTCAGATGAACACCTTCGGTAACTCCATCAGCACGCGCTATATGCAGCTTGCCGACATCATCGCCAAGCAGGGCGTGGATATCGACGAGGCTCACAAGCTTCTGATCGCCGACCGCGACGCCTTTGTTGCCGACGAGAGCGACGAGCATCCCGAGACCCATCCGTATCAGGACAACTTTGCCGAGACTCTGGGCAAGGACTCCTACGGCGGCGACTACATCATCGACGAGGCTGCCGAGTTCTGGCGCACCGACGGCGATAAGTGGGTCAACGCCGATCCGCAGGAGCGCATGGAGAGCTTCCGCGAGCGCGGCTACGTAAAGATGGTCGACAACATGCGCGACCTTTGCCACGCCGTTAACTGCGACTTTGATCGTTGGTTCTCCGAGCGCTCTCTGTACGTGAAGGACACCGAGGGCGAGACCGCCGGCACCTCCGCCGTCGACCGCGCTTTTGAGAAGCTCGACAAGATGGGCTACCTCTACACCAAGGACGGTGCCCTGTGGTTCCGCTCCACCGACCTGGGCGACGACAAGGACCGCGTCCTGATCAAGTCCGATGGCGAGTACACCTACTTCGCCTCCGACGTTGCCTATCACTGGGATAAGTTCCAGCGCGTCGACCACGTCATCGACATCTGGGGCGCCGACCACCACGGCTACATCGAGCGCGTCCGCTGCGTCTGTGACGCTCTTGGCTATCCCGGCAAGTTTGAGGTTCTGCTGGGCCAGCTCGTCAACCTGCTGCGCAACGGCAAGCCCGTCCGTATGTCCAAGCGCAAGGGCACCATGGTGACCCTGCAGGAGCTCGTCGACGAGGTCGGCTCCGACGCTGCTCGCTACACGCTCATCTCCAAGAGCTCCAACCAGATGGTCGACTTCGATATCGAGGCCGTCAAGAAGCGCGACAACTCCAACCCGGTGTACTACGTGCAGTACGCTCACGCTCGCGTGTGCTCCATCCTGCGTCGTGCCGCCGACGTTACCGCCGAGCAGGCCGCCGAGATGGGCATGAAGGCCGTCGCCGAGAAGGCTATTGGCGAGAACGCCGATTACTCGCTGCTGACCGACCCGACCGAGCTTGCCCTTTCGCGTAAGCTCAACGAGCTCACCGACCTCATCGGTAGCTGCGCTCGCGATCGCGCCCCGTTCCGCCTGACGCACTTTGCCGAGGAGCTCGCTGGCGACTTCCACAGCTTCTACGCCGCCTGCCAGGTCCTTCCGAGCGAGGGCCGTCCCGTCGACCCTGAGCTCTCGCGCGCCCGTTTGGCCGCCTGCGACGCCGTCCGTGTGACGCTCGCCCTGGTGCTTACCCTCGTTGGCGTTTCTGCCCCCGAGCAGATGTAAGCGCTGGTCGTTTGACTGCGTTGGTTTGGTTTGACTGAGCCTCGAAAGCCCGATCTCCCATGCGGAGGTCGGGCTTTTTGCGTTTAGCGAGACAATTTGGCTTGCTGGAAAATGCTACCAAATCGCAACTATACCGGTTTACTACGATGAATCGAGGGATTCCAATCACACGGGCTTTTCACCGAAAAGTGCAAGCCATCTAGCTGGGGTTTTATTTTTTCGGTTTTTGGCGTGGTCGTGGTTGAGCGATTCATCGTAGTAAACAGCCATAGTTTTGAAAATGACCCTAGGGGACGGAGGAAAACGGATCATTTTTGTCCCGTGGAGGAACGGTGGGATACCTTCTGCCAAGAATCGGGGGCATCTACTACGTTTAAGTGCGTACCCCGAACCACGCCGAAAATCGCAATATTAAAACCGCAGGTAGCAGGTCTGCGACTTTCGAAAAATAGTGAGTATGGTCAGGGGTGCGGGGGCAAACGTAGTAGATGGGCGCGATTCGTGGCACATCGATCTTGGGGCCGATGCCCTTGTCCCTTAGCTGTTCCGTTTTCTCGATGCTTGAGGCTTGATCTGCCTTCTTCTTATGAGTTGCGGTGGAATAGTTCCTGCTTGAGAGGTGTCGGCCGGGATTTGGGAACTATTTCACCGCAGCTTATGATGTGGCGATGGTGTACGCCGGAACTTTGTAAAGAGCATCCCTTTTGACTAGTCGTTTAAGAACGTCCCCGATGACTAAGTTGCAGGTGGTTGCGGTTGTGTTACACTAACGCTGCGTATATAACGCAATCATCTCTATACAGATCAATGATGTCCGTCGGTATTTGACGGAGCTAGACTGTTTAGCCGCCCTGAAGGTTTATGCAGGGAGCATGTGATCACAGGGCTTGAAAAGAAAGTTGAGCAAACACTGTGTCTGATCAACAACAAGAAAACGAAATAACGACGACGCAAACGGCTCCCGCTGCACCGGTTACGTCGGACCAGGCCGTGCTTTCCGCGCCGGCGCAGGTCTCGGCTCCCGAGGCGCTTAAGGCCGCCGCGCCCACCACGCCCGTTGCTAGCGAGGAGGCTGCTCCCGCTAAGCCTAAGCGCACGCGTCGTGTGGCCAAGCCTGCTGTGGACGGCGAGGATGCCGAAAAGCCCAAGCGTCGTACGACGCGCACCACGCGCGCGAAGCGCCCCGTTGCCACCGATGCTTCGGCCCCCATTTCCGATGAGGTCGCGCAGGCCCGTGCACTGGCGCAGATTAGCGAGGCGAAGGGCATAGAGCCGTTCTTCACCGTGAGCATCCCTGCTTCGCTCAACATTATGACTGCTTTGGTTATGGCGTTCACCTTCGGTCTTGGCATCGCCCATCTTGAGTCGCACACGCTGAAGTCGATGTTCGGCGAGTTCCGCGACATCATCACAAAGACCATACAGGTAGTGGTGCTGCCGCTTTTGCCCATCTATATCTTCGGCATCTTCTTCAACATGACCCACTCGGGCGAAGTGTTCAAGGTGCTCAGCGTGTTCGTGAAGATTATCGGCGTAATCTTCGTGCTGTCTCTTATACACATCTGACGCTGCC
>UROO01000139.1 GCA_900549555.1 uncultured Collinsella sp.
CTACACCCTAGAGTTCGTCGGCAGCGTCAGATGTGTATAAGAGACAGCCCGTCAGTCGAGCCGACATGGATGCACGCGGCTGGGACCAGTGCGACTTTGTCTACATCTGCGGCGACGCCTATGTGGACCATCCCAGCTTTGGCATGGCCATCATCAGTCGCGTCCTCGACGCGCACGGCTACAAGGTGGGCATCATCTGCCAGCCTGACTGGACCGATCCCGCCAGCATCACCGTGCTCGGCGAGCCACGCCTGGGCTTTCTCGTCAGTGCCGGTAACATGGACTCCATGGTCAACCACTATTCGGTGACCAAGCACCGCCGCCACACCGACGCCTACACGCCCGGCGGCGAGGAAGGTCACCGCCCCAACCGTGCCGTCACGGTCTACGGCAACCTTATCCGTCAGACGTTTAAGGATGCCCCCATCATCATCGGCGGCATCGAGGCAAGCCTGCGCCGCCTGGCCCACTACGACTACTGGCAGGACAAGCTCAAGCGCTCGGTACTGCTCGACTCGGGCGCCGACATTCTCATCTACGGCATGGGCGAGCACGCGATCGTCGAGATCGCCGACGCGCTCGACGCCGGACTGCCCGTCGATCAGATTACCTATATCAACGGCACCGTTTACCGCACGGGTTCGCTCGACGAGGTCTACGACTACGACCTGCTGCCCAGCTGGGACGACCTTGTCGCCGACAAGCTCAACTACGCGCGCAGCTTTAACGTGCAGCAGCAGAATATGGACCCCATCACCGGGCATCGCCTGGTAGAGCCCTACCCCAACAGCGTCTATGTGGTGCAGAACCCGCCGTCGGCGACACTCACCACCGACGAGATGGACGAGGTGGCCGAACTCCCCTACGCACGTGACTGGCATCCCGACTACGACGCGGCGGGCGGCGTGCCGGCCTTTGCCGAGATCAAGTTTTCCATTAGCTCCAACCGCGGCTGTTTTGGCGAGTGCTCGTTTTGCGCCCTCACCTTCCACCAGGGCCGCGTACTGCAGATGCGCAGCCACGACTCGATCATGCGCGAGGCCGAGCTGCTCACGCACGACCCCGAGTTTAAGGGCTACATCAACGACGTGGGCGGACCGACGGCAAACTTTAGCCGTCCCGCCTGCGACAAGCAGCTCAAGCACGGCGTATGCAAGAACAAACGCTGCCTGTGGCCGAGCGTATGCAAGAACATGGTGGTCGACGAGAGCGGCTACACGCAGCTGTTGCGCGACCTGCGCCAGCTGCCGGGTGTCAAGAAGGTCTTTGTCCGCAGTGGCATCCGCTTTGACTACACCATGGCCGATGCCTCGGACGAGTTTTTGCGCGAGCTGCTGGAACACCATGTCTCGGGCCAGCTGCGCGTAGCGCCCGAGCACGTGAGCGATGCAGTGCTGTCCGTGATGGGCAAGCCGAGCCGCGCCGTCTACGATGCGTTCTGCCGTAAATTTGAACGTTTGAACCGCGAATACGGACTCAAGCAGTATGTGGTGCCGTACCTGATCTCGAGTCACCCCGGCTCAACCATGAAGGAAGCCGTGGACCTTGCCGAAGCCGTGCGCGACATGGGCTACATGCCCGAGCAGGTGCAGGACTTCTACCCCACGCCGTCCACCATGTCGACGTGCATGTACTACACCGGCGTAGATCCGCGTACCATGCAGCCGATCTATGTGGCGCGCGACCCGCACGAGAAGGCCATGCAGCGCGCGCTCATCCAGTATCGCAAGCCCGAGAACTACAAGCTCGTGCGCGAGGCACTGGAGAAGGCCGGCCGTCGCGACCTGATCGGCTACACCAAGCATTGCCTGATCCGTCCCGCGCCGCCGCGCCCGGGCGAAACATCTGCTGGCGGTGGGCATGGCACCGGCAAGAAGGGCGGCAAACCGCATGGTGGCGCTGGCGCCGCCGGCAAGGGGCCCAAGGGCAGCAAGGGTCACGGCGGCATGTCGCGCGCGCAGAACACCGCGGGCCGCAACCGTGCGGCGCAGGGACGACAGGGCGCCAACGGCGGCGGCAGGCGCAACTAGCGCGGCGAGGGCCAGCCGGCGTCTCATGGCCAGCCGGCGTCCTTTCATCGGCCAAGCGTGTTTTCCCTAAGGGAAACACGCTTGGGCTGTCTCCAGTCGTGATTTCCCTAGGGGAAACACGCTCAGACGCACCTAACCGTGTTTTCCTTAGGGGAATCACATTTACTGACGGGAGCGAGCCAGCTGGCACGTCAGCTTGAGCGAGCGCATCGCCTCTACCAGTACAAAGCCGGCAATCGCGACCGTGATTATCACGTCGAGCGGCGTGTTCACAAACCACAGCAGGCCCATGAGGTACGACCCGGCGTTAAAGGCAAAATGCAGCAGGATCGTGTAGCGGAGCTTTCCGGTGGTCACGAGCACCCAGCCAAAGACCAGACCGGCGGCGCCGGCGTAGCAGCCCTGCACCCAGTTCATATGCATAAAGCCAAAGACCGCCGCCTGCAGCACAATCGCCGCGGCGATACCCCACGTGCTTGGAGCCGCCCAGGGCACCATGGCGCCGTCCTGTGCCCGCGCGCGACGCCGGCGTTTCCAGAGCGGACGGCACTGCGGATTAAACGCTCGGAGCGAAAACTCAAAAATGATGCCGCGCACCAGCAGCTCTTCACAAAACGGAGCGCCGAGCACCGTGGTCAGGACGGCCAGATAGCTCGTGTCGCCCATGCCCGTCTCCTCGACAAGTTCGCTGTAATCGGCCGCCGCCTCGGGCAACAGCGACAGCACGGCGTCGGTCACGTAGCCAACGACCACCTGCAGGGCCAGGCCAATCACGATAACGCAGGCGATGCGCCTCCATGCGCCGCGCGCTCCCCCGCCAAGCGGGCGCTCGCCCTGCCAGCGCGCCATAAACGAGCGCGGCCACAGATAACGCCACCACAGCAGCGCCATCAAAAACGACGCCGTCTGAGCGGCAGCCTGGAACCATTGAATATCGAGATTGTCGATCGGATAGCCCGTCAGCACCGACACGGCATCGAGAACTGAAAACAGGACCGCGCTCAGGGCTATATCGGCAGCGACAACGCCAAAACAGGCAAGCGCCCAAATCATCGCATTGAGCATGCCAACCTCCTCAAAACCGTTCCCTAGTTCTACCACAACTCGGCAGAGAGCTGATCCCATGGGGACGGAGGAAAACGGATCACTTATTGATGAGAATCGGGCGCAGTGCCAAAGGCCCCGCTGGGCGAAATGTCGAACGGAAAGGTGCCGCAGCGATTGAACGCGGCGATGAACATGCGGATGGCGTTGGACGGCGTGGTGCCCACGAGCTGGGTCGCCGCCGCGAAGGCCGCCTTCTCCTCGGGCAACACCTTCGCGACTACGGGGGTCATGTGTTCTGCCATGGCGCTTCCTTTTTGAAACGACGGTAGTGCGGATAGATGCGGGCCACGCGGCTGGGCGACGGGCTGTGAAGGCAACCCGATTGGCCCGCATCCGGAGTTTGTTTCTGCGGCGTTGGTATTACTTGGTATCTCTAAGTATTACCACGCAGATAGAATACCACAGCCGACCCCATGGCGACGGAGGAAAACGAATCATTTTGTTGCTGAGCTAGAATTTAGAGCGTGATGATGTCCGAGATATCGAGGGCCTGAGCGTCTGCGACATCGTGCGTGGCAAGCAGGAGCATGCGGCCGTCGAGCGCCGGCGCCCAGGGCGCGCGATCGCCCACGGCAAGCGCAAGCTCCGCTGCAACCCCGCCGTCAGCAGGGCCGCCCGCACGCCCATAACTGCCCTCGCCTTTTGATTCGCGCACGGCGCGGAAGGGACGCGGCGAACGTCGGCGTATGGCGCGCCCAATCTGGGCATCCGGCGCATGGCGCCCTATTGTCTTGCATATTTTCGCTTGTGCCATGCATAAATAGATGGGGGCGCCCCTTCCCGTCCCAACGTACCCCCGCTTGGACCGTGCAAAAACCGGAGTATTCAGCATCGCGGCCCCCGCCGGCGACGCCGCGAACCGGGAGCATCGCGCGGCCGGCGTCGCTTTGGGGCGCGGCACGGCGCGAAACGCGCGCTATCGCCACGCCGTACGCCGTCTGCCAACCCAAATCGCCCGTCGAGGGATCTCGCGAGATCAAATAGACGCTTCCGGCGCGTATGCAGCCACCCCGGCTTGCTGAAAACTCCCGAAAATGCACCTGTCTCTTATACACATCTGACGCTGCCGACGAACTCTAGGGTGTAGA
>UROO01000140.1 GCA_900549555.1 uncultured Collinsella sp.
AGATAGGAGTCCGTCTCGTGGGCTCGGAGATGTGTATAAGAGACAGGGCTACATCCTGCAGATATGCTGGACTTAATCGCATAGGCCCTATGAGGATGGGAGTAACCATGGCCGCCTTGTTCACGACCCCCAAGCGCAATGACAAAACCTCTGGAGCCCATTTTGTCGAGCCCGACGTGCGCCGCCGCACGCTGCTCGCACACGGCAGCTGGCGCCGCGTGACACGCCGCATCGTTGTAGGCGCCGTTTGCGCGCTCACGGTAAGTTCGCTGCTCATGCCGAGCGTCTCGCTCGCGGCGGAGTGGGTCTACGTCGACGGCGCCCAGTACAACGCCGGCACCGCAGCGGGCGACGCCGCCGGCACTTGGAGCTGGGACGGCGCCGACGACATGAAGCTCAACAACTATAACGGCGGCAAGATCAGGGCCGACGGCAAGCTCAACATAAGCTACTCAGGGAGCAACACCGTTACCAATGACAGCGGCTGGGGCATCTTGGTTGAGGATGGCAATGCCGAGAACGCCGAGCTCAACATCCAAGGCGACGCATCCAGCACGCTCAACGTGACATCTAATTACGACGCCATCTCCTCCAATAGAGACATTAACATCGACGGAGCTGGCACCGTCAACGCCACGAGTACCGAGGCTGACGCCATCGGCGCCGTGGGCGATCTCACCATCAAGGGCTCGGGCAACGTCAACGCCACGGGCAAATCGGATGGCATCAGGGCGGACGGCAACATCACGATTGACAACAGCGGAGCCGTCACCGCCAAGGCTACCGAGGATCAGGGAATCGTTGCCGGGAGAAACCTCACCATCAAGGGCGGCGGCACGGTAGAGGCAAGCCCTATCAAGGACGTGGCGATTTGGGCTGGCGGCAACATCGATATCTCGGGCGGCAGCCAGGTCGAGGCGAGCTCCAAGGAAACTCTTGCCGTCGACACTGAGGGCAGTCTCGCGGTCACGAACGCCTCCCTTGACGCAAGCGGTGTTGAATATGGTGTCTATGCCTACAAGGGCGTTACGCTCGATCACGCGACCGTGACGGTCCGTACAAGCGCGAGCGGCGGCCAGGCCATCGCCCTCATCACTGACGGGGACGACATCGTCATCAAGAATGGTTCCATCGTGGACGCGTTCGCGGAAGGCAAATTCTCGGTTGCAATCTCTACCAGAAACCACCAGCCAAACGTCGCTGGCGGACACATCTACATCAGCGACTCCGTTGTCAAGGCTATAGCCCGCTATGTCGAGTCCGGTAGCGACGGCCCCGATCACTACAGCAACGACCAAAGCGGCGGGGTCATTCCCGAGCATAGGGGCGTGAACATCGGTATCTTTGCCCGGACCGAGGAGGGCATCACGCCCGCGACCATCTCGATTGTCCGCAGTAAGGTCACAGCTGAGGGAGACACGGCGGCAATCTTCGCCCTTGCCACGAGCGCGGACGGCGAGACCATCGGCATCATCGAGATCGAAGGCGCTCTCATCCAGACGCCCGCAGGCGGCAAAATCATTGGCTATCGCAACAAGGAAGAACTCGACGACGGCATCTCCTACGAGGCAGGTCAAACCATCGGCACGGGCGACACCACGATCAACTCCCCCTACGACGCCGCTGTCGCCAAGAGCACGGTCATCGTGCCTCCCGAGGAGACCAAACCCGAGGAGAAGCACGGCGAGACCAAGCCCGAGGGTTCCAAATCCGAGGGCACGAAGACGACCAAGACCGTTGCAGTTGCAGCCACGGGAGCCAAGACCACCGGCAAGCTCGCGGCAACCGGCGACGCCTCGGGTGCGGCCATCGTGGCAACCGCCCTTGCAGGAACAGCCGCCATCGCCGCGGGCGCCGTGGTGAGCCGCAAGCGCTCGTAAACACTTTTTCGCACGGGACGGGTGGATCGCGGCCCTTGCCTTCCTCGTCTACTTCTTCGTAGCGTAAGGGCAAGGCTGCAAAAGCTGAACAATAAAGCGCGGAGTCGCCATGCGGCCCCGCGCTTTTCTTTTAGCGCCGGTCCCTGCGCCGGCGTGCGGCCTATTTCTCCCCCATTTTGGCCATTTTGCCCTCCAAACGGCACTACCGCCGGCAACATCCAGCAGATACGCTGAATCTAGTCGTATAGGCCCTATGAGAACGGGAGCAACCATGGCAGCCTTGTTCACGACCCCCAAACGCAATGACACTACCGCCGGAACCCATGTTGCCGAACCCGACGTTCGCCGTCGCATAGGACTCGCGCACGGCAGCTGGCGCCGCGTGACGCGCCGCATCGTCTCGGGCGCCGTGTGCGCGCTCACGGTGAGCTCGCTGCTCATGCCGAGCGTCTCGCTCGCAGCGGAATGGGTCAAGGTCGGCGGCAACAAGTACAACACCGCGGCGAGCGACGAGGCCGGTACCTGGTCGTGGGACGGCGCCGACGACTTGAAGCTCAACAACTATAACGGCAGCGAGATCCAGGCCGCAGGCAAGCTCAACGTGAATTACTCGGGAACCAACATCGTCACTGCCGAATGGATCGAAAGCATCAACGTTTCTCATGGCACTAACGAGAATGCCGAGCTCAATATCCAAGGCGACGAGGGCGGCACGCTCAGCGTGACATCTACTGAGGACGCTATCCTCTCCACGGGTAATATCAACATCGACGGAGCCGGATCCGTCTACGCCACGAGCACTGGGTTTGATGCCATCAATGCCGGAGGTGATCTCGCTATCAAAGGTTCGGGCAACGTCAACGCCACGGGTGCATCGGATGGCATCAGGGCAAACGGCAATATCACGATTGACGACAGCGGAGCCGTCACCGCCAGGGCTACCAAGGACAAGGGTATTGGAGCCGACAAGAACCTCACCATCAAGGGTGGCGGGACGGTCGAGGCAAGCTCAGCCGATGGTGAGGCCCTTTGGAGCGGCGGCAATATCAACATCTCGGACGGCAGCCAGGTCAAGGCAAACGCCGAGAAAGACGCTGCCGTCGAGGCCAAGGGCAGCCTCGCAGCCACAAACGCCTCCCTCAACGTAAACGGTGTTGAATATGGCGTCTATGCCCACAAGGGCATCACCCTCGATCATGCAAACGTGACGGTCCGTGCAAGTAAAGGCAGATACGGTGGCGCCAACGCCCTCTTCACCTACCAGGACGACATCGTCGTCAAGAACGGCTCCACCGTGGACGCGTTTGCGGAAGGCGAGGTTTCGGCTGCATTCTCCACCAGAAACAATCGACCCAACGAGAAGGGCGGCCACATCTACATCAGCGACTCCGTTGTCAAGGCCATAGCCCGCTATGTCGAGAACGGCGACGGCCCCATCCCCTACAGCGAAAACCAAGATGGCGAGACGAGGCGCGAACCCCAAGGCGAGAACATCGGCATCATCGCCCAGACCAGCGAGGGCGTCACACCCGCAGTCATCTCGATCATCCGCAGCAAGGTAACGGCCGAAGGAGATACAGCGGCAATCTTTGCCCGTGCCATGAGCGCTGACGGCAAGACAATCGGCACCATCAAGATTGAGAACGCCGCCATCCAGACGCCCGAAGGCGGCAAGGTCATTGGCTATCGCAAGCTCCGTGACGGCATCTACGAGGCAGGCCAAGCCATCGGCACGGGCGACGCCACGGTCGACTCCCTCTATATCAAAGCAGTCGCCAAAAGTACGACCATCGCACCTCCCGAGGTAGCCAAGCCGGAAGACCCCAAGCCCGACGAGACCAAGCCCGCGGAGTCCAAGCAGAACCCCAAGCCTGAGGGCTCAAAGCCGACCAAGGCCGTTGCGGCTTCAACCACGAAAGCCAAGACTACCGGCGTGCTCGCGGCAACCGGCGACACCTCGGGTGCGGCCATCGTGGCAACCGTCCTTGCGGGAACAGCCGCTATCGCCGCAGGCACCATGGCGAGCCGCAAGCGTTCTTAGACGCCTCTGCGCACATGGCAGCTCCCGCGAAGGCCCCGAGCCCCAGCACCGTTTAACAACGCCACCGCCGAGCTCCCCTCCGGCGGTGGCGTTTTCCATATGCGTCCGCAGGGGATGCACGAGATTGTCTTTGGTCTAGCCCAACCGGCATACGCTGGCGTGCGACAATTGGGGCTGCCGATATCACAACACTGAGAGAAGCCCGTCATGGAAGCGCATCAAAAGCAGATAACCGTTTATTCGAATCATACGGAAAGCGCGCCTGTCATCTACCTTCCTGCTGTCTCTTATACA
>UROO01000141.1 GCA_900549555.1 uncultured Collinsella sp.
TCTACACCCTAGAGTTCGTCGGCAGCGTCAGATGTGTATAAGAGACAGGGCGACGGGAAGGAAGTAGAAGAAGCCGTCAGCCACGGTGTAGAGCAGCGTGTAGAGGCCGTCGTTTGCAAAGGCCGGGACAAAGTAGGTGATGAGGGCAAGCAGTCCCTTCATGATGCCTGCGGCGGCAAGCGGTCCCAGGATAGGCTGGAAGATGCCAGAGATGAGGTCGATGACGACGGAGGCAACGGTCTTATCGCCCTGGGGCTCGTCGTCGGCGCTTGCGCCGCCCGAGAAGTTGCCGGCCTCCAGGACCGCGTCGTAGACGTCCTCGACGATGTTGCCCACGACCACCTGGTACTGGCCGTTGGCCTGGATGACCTGGATGACGCCCTTGAGGGCCTCGATCTTGGCAGTGTTGGCGCGGGACTCGTCCTTGAGTTTGAAGCGCACGCGCGTGATGCAGTGCGCGACGCTGGCGACATTCTCGGCGCCGCCTACGTTCTCGAGTATGGATCTGGCCAGATCGTCGTATTTTTCTGCCATTATTATCTCCTTAGTGATATTGCCCGGGCGGCTAGCCCAGGTCGCCTCCGTTGGTGGCGATGGCCTGTTGGTACCAGTAGAAGCTCTTCTTGCGCCTGCGCTCGAGCGTGCCGTTGCCCAGGTTGTCGCGGTCCACGTAGATGAAGCCGTAGCGCTTCTCCATCTCGCCAGAGCCCGCGCTCACGAGGTCGATCGGCCCCCAGGTGGTGTAGCCGAGCATCTCGACGCCGTCCTGCTCGATGGCGTCGCGCATGGCCTCGATGTGCTCGCGCAGGTAGGCGATGCGGTAGTCATCCTCGATCGTGCCGTCGGGAAGCACCTCGTCATAGGCGCCGAGGCCGTTCTCCACCACAAAGAGCGGCTTCTGGTAGCGGTCCCAGAGGTCGTTGATCGTGATGCGGAACCCAAGCGGGTCGATGACCCAGCCCCAGTCGCTCGTGCGCACGTAGGGGTTCTCCACGCCGGCGAAGGCGTTGCCCTCGGCGACGCCGCCCACGGAGTCGGGGTCGCCCGCGGTGCAGCGCGAGGAGTAGTAGCTAAACGAGATGAAGTCGACGGTGTTCTCCGCAAGGATGCGCTCGTCCTCGGCGGTCATGCCCACGTCGATGCCCTCGCGCTCGAGCATCTTGAGCGCGTAGCCGGGGTAGCGCCCGCGCGCCTGCACGTCCACGAAGAAGAGGTCCTCCTGGTTCTTGACCTGCGCCGCGCGAACGTCCTCGGGGCGGCAGGAGTAGGGGTAGTAGCTTCCCGCGGCGAGCATGCAGCCCACCTTGTTCTCCGGGTCGACCTCGTGGGCGATCTTGGTGGCCCAGGCGCTCGCCACGAGCTCGTTGTGCGCGGCGCGGTACTCGGCCTCGCGGGCATTCTCCCCGGGCTCGAGGACGATGCCGGCCCCCATGAAGGGACGGTGCAAGATCATGTTCATCTCGTTGAACGTGATCCACCAGCGCACGAGGCCGCGGTAGCGGTTGAAGAGCACCGTCACGAGCCGCTTGTAGAGCTCAATAAGGGTGCGGTTTCGCCAGGCGCCGTACTTCTTGACGAGGTGGATGGGGCAGTCGAAGTGCGTGATGGTCACGAGGGGCTCGATTCCGTGCTCGCGGCAGCAGCGGAACACGTCCTCGTAGAAGGCGAGCCCGGCCTCGTTGGGCTCCTCCTCGTCGCCGTTGGGGAAGATGCGGCTCCAGGCGATGGAGAGGCGAAAGACTTTAAAGCCCATCTCCGCGAAGAGGGCTATGTCCTCGCGGTAGCGGTGGTAGAAGTCGATGCCCGTCTGGGCCGGGTAGTAGTACCCTGGCTCGAAGTCGAGCATGCGCCTCAGGCCGCGACTTACGTCGTTGCGCTCCGACCCGTGTGGGATGACGTCGACATTGGCAAGGCCGCGGCCGCCCTCGTCATAACCTCCCTCGCATTGGTTGGCGGCGGTGGCTCCTCCCCAAAGGAACCCTTTTGGAAATGGCATAGTGCCTCCTTCTCTCTGGCGCCCCCACCTCTGCGGGGGACGCTTTATAACGTCCTTGCGACCTCACGCGCCGGGCCCGTGGCCCTTTCCCTGATGCGCGCGGGCCGCCCGTGAAGGGGTGACTAGCTGACGGCTTGTCCCGCGGCGGCGCGACGTGCTTCCCGGCCTTCGACCAGGGAGGGGACCTGTGCCAGGCATACGCCGGCGAGGATGATGGCGACGCCCAGCCACTCGACGACGCCGAGCGGCTCGCCGAGGACGATCATGGCGATGAGCAGGCCGGCGGGGAGTTCCGCGGCGGCCATGACAGTGGAGAGGCCTGCGGGCAGGTGCGGAGAGCCCATGCCGAAGAGCAGGACCGGGCAGAGCATGCCAAAGAAGCCGGCGATGACGGCAAAGGGCAGGATGCCCTGGGCGAGGACGCCCGAGACGATGTAGTCCGGGCACACCGTGAGTGACATGATCACGGAGCCCGCGCACACGATGACGCCGCGCTGCTCGGACGAGCAGGGGGCCTCGACCCTGCCGGAGAGGGTGACGAAGAGGGAGCAGGACACGGCCGCCCCCAGCGCGCAGAGCAGGGCCACGGGGTCGTACCCGGTGATACCGGTCTTGTAAACGCCGCTCGCGAACACCGTCCCGAAGACGATGACCAGGGCGGAGGCCACTTGGAGGAGCCTCGGCGGCCGGCGCGTCATGACGGTCTGCCACACGAGCCCCAGCCACGTGAACTGGAAGAGGAGCGTGAGCGCCACCGGGGCGGGCAGCACGCTCATGGCGTAGCAGTAGAGGATTGAGGTGAGGCAGGTGAGGGCTCCCAGGCCCATGAGCTTGAGGGCGAGCTTCCAGCCCACGCGCTGCCAGCGGTGCCCGAGCGCGTGGCCCGCGAGCGTGGCGAGGGCGAAGAAGAGGCAGCCGAACCACGCCTGGCTCGCCACCACCTGCGCTGAGGTGAAGCCCGCGGCGTAGGCGAGCTTGTAGGTCGTGGCCATCGCGCCGTAGCAGGCGCCACCCGCAAAGACCTGGAGCGCCGCCTTGACCTGTCCCGCGCCCGCGGCTCCCGCCTCGGCGGTCTGCTGCTTGATTGTGTTTGTTCCTGCCATTAGGCTCCCTTCCGTCTGCTGTCTTGCAGACGCATATCTCGTGCGTCTGTTCCCTGCAGTCGGAAGGTGGGCTCGTGCGGTCTTCTGGCGGTGCATGTGGTACCTGCTGCCAAGACGAAAAAAGCCACGCAACCGACTGCTCGGTTGCGTGGCAAAAAGGTGGCTAGCGCCCAGAAAAGTCCACGCGTTTTTAGACTGGGACAAAGTACTACAACAGGTGAGATTCCGTCAAGAAAAACCGAGGAAAAAAGTGAGTCTCTGCCCGCCGTACCTGTGGCGGTCGTTCCCCGAACGGGGCGGTGCTGTTGGGGACTGTCTCGATCTGCAACAGTAAGACCCGGTTTTGGTCCGTAGATGTTACAGATTTAGACGTTTTGTCGGGGCGGTTTCCGTTTGTCTTGATCTGTAACAGTTAGGGGTCAAAAGTGGGTCTAGATGTTACAGATTGAGATTGTTGAGGATGGGTGAGGGTGGCTAATTCGGACGGGGCTATTTTAGCTACCCTGCAAGTGGGGTAGCTAAAATAGCCCCGTCCCTTTTTAAACATTGGGAAATCGAGCGTGGCAAGCGTATGTCTTCGGGGTATAAGACGGCTAATTGTATGCCGCCTTACGAAAGGAACTCTCATGCCCAGCGTTGCCGTTCTCGCCGCCGATGGCTTTGAAACGATTGAATGCCTGACCATGGTCGACGTCATGCGTCGCGGCGGCGTGCGTGCCACGCTCGTCTCGATCATGCCCACGCGCGAGGTCGTGAGCTCACTGCAGATTCCCGTGACCTGCGATGCTCTCTTTGACGAAATCAACTTTGACGAGTACGACTGCATCGTGCTGCCCGGCGGCCTGCCCGGTGCCACCAACCTGCGCGCCGACCAGCGCGTCTGCGATGTAGTCTGCGATTTCGCCGCGACCAAGCACGTTGCCGCCATCTGCGCCGCCCCGTTTATCCTGGGCGAGCTTGGTCTTCTCGAGGGGCGCCGCGCCACGTGCTTCCCCGGCTTTGAGAAGAGCTTCCCCGAGGGCACTTATACCTGTCTCTTATACACATCTCCGAGCCCACGAGACGG
>UROO01000142.1 GCA_900549555.1 uncultured Collinsella sp.
ACGGAGAGCACATTAAGTGCTCTCCGGCTCGTGCGGAACTCGCGATCGACCTTATGCCCCGCCCCTCGGGACTAAGGATACATGGTAGAGGCGCTTGTGCTGTAAAATTCATCGGCTGGTGACGCGGCGAAGGCTCATATCGAAATATCTTCACCACCGGGTAAATAAAAAAGAAGTACCGCTTGGGGGCGGTACTTCTTTTGGAAGCGCGTATGTTGTTGTGACCTTAGCGGATCTAAATTAGAGGCCGCAGGCTGCTTTGAGTTCTTCGACTCGGTCGGTTTTCTCCCAGGTGAAGTCAGGGTCTTCGCGGCCAAAGTGACCGTAGGCTGCCGTCTTTTCGTAGATGGGGCGGCGCAGGTCCAGGTCGCGGATGATGGCGCCCGGGCGCAGGTCGAAGGTCTTCTCCACGGCCTCGACGATCTTGTCTTCGGCAACATGTGCGGTGCCAAAGGTGTCGACCATGATCGACAACGGCTTGGACACGCCGATGGCGTAGGCCAGCTCGACCTCGCAGCGGTCGGCCAGGCCGGCGGCGACGACGTTCTTGGCGACCCAGCGCGCGGCGTATGCGGCGGAGCGGTCGACCTTGGTGCAGTCCTTGCCGCTAAAGGCGCCGCCGCCGTGACGGCCGTAGCCGCCATAGGTGTCGACGATGATCTTGCGGCCGGTCAGGCCCGTGTCGCCCATGGGGCCGCCCACGACAAAGCGACCGGTGGGGTTCACGTAGATATCGGCGTTGTCCCACGGCATGTTCTCGGCAGCCATGACGGGGGTGATGACGTGCTCGATGAGGTCGTCCTTGATCTTGCCCATGTCTTCGATCTCGGCAGCATGCTGCGTGGAGATGACGATGGTCGTGACCTCGACGGGCTTGCCGTCCTCGTAGCGCACGGTGACCTGGGTCTTGCCGTCGGGGCGCAGATACGCCAGGGTACCGTCGTGGCGTACGGCGGACAGGCGCTCAGCCAGGCGGCTTGCCAGGTAGTGCGGCATGGGCATGAGGGTCTTGGTCTCGTTGGAGGCGTAGCCGAACATCATGCCCTGGTCGCCGGCACCGATAAGATCGATCGGGTCGGTGGTAGCGCCGGTCTGGGTCTCAAACGACTCGTCGACGCCCTGGGCGATATCGGGGGACTGCTCGTGGATGAGGCTCATAACGCCACAGGTATCGCAGTCAAAACCAAACTTGGCGCGGTTGTAGCCAATGCGGCGGATAACGCCACGGGCAATCTCCTGCACGTCGACGTAGGCCTGGGTGCGGATCTCGCCGGCGACGATGACGGTGCCGGTGGTCACGAGGGTCTCGCAGGCGCAGCGGACGTTTTCCACGTTGGCGGGCACGCCGTTGGGCGCAATATAGCCCTGCTCCTGCAGCTCTATTTCTTTGGCGAGGATTGCGTCGAGAACGGCATCGCTGATCTGGTCGGCAATCTTATCGGGATGACCTTCGGTCACCGACTCCGACGTAAACACAAAGGACGCGTGTTGGGGTGGGATGGAACGAAGTTCTTCTGACATGATTGTCCTTTCAAAACGCGTCCCGGCGACCGTTACCATTCCGCCGGGCTCTGTATGCAAAGGGACATCATAGCGCGTAAATCCAACATTCACACCCTTTCCGCACCCACTCATTGGGGACAGGCTTAAATGACCAGCCATAAACTAAGAACCTCCCCAACGACTGGTCATTTAAGCCTGTCCCCAATGAGTAGGTCGGTGCCCTTTGTGCGGAGGTTGCTTTGTTGCTTTATACTGGTGCGGTTAGACATCCATCCTGCAATCGAGGAGACTTCCATGGCATCAGACGTTCGCGTCCGCTTTGCACCCTCACCGACGGGCAAGCTGCACATCGGCGGCGCCCGCACCGCTATCTATAACTGGGCTTTCGCCCGCGCAAACGGCGGCACGTTCATCCTGCGCATCGACGACACCGACCCCACCCGTTCCACCGACGAGAACACGCAGATCATCCTGCGCGCCATGCGTTGGCTGGGCTTGGACTGGGACGAGGGTCCCGGGGTGGGCGGCGACTATGGCCCCTACGCCCAGACCGAGCGCCTGGACCTGTACAAGCAGGCCGCCCAGAAGCTTTGGGACGAGGGCAAGGCCTATCCCTGCTTCTGCACCAAGGAGCAGCTCGATGCCGACCGCAAGGCCGCGCAGGAGCGCAAGGACCCCTTCCAGGGCTATCAGCGCCGTTGCCGCGATCTTGATCCCGAGGAGGCCCGCCGTCGCATCGAGGCCGGCGAGTCCTACGTCCTGCGCATCAAGGTGCCCGAGGACCGCGGCGACGTCGTCATCCACGACGCCGTCCACGGCGAGGTGACCTTCGATGCCAAGGATCTCGACGACTTTGTCATCTTCCGCTCCGACGGTACGCCCACGTACAACTTCGCGACCGTCGTCGACGACGCCATGATGAAGATCACCCACGTCATCCGCGGCGACGATCACCTTTCCAACACCCCGCGCCAGGTCATGGTCTACGAGGCCCTCGGCGCGCCCGTGCCCACGTTCGCCCACATCTCCATGATTCTGGGCGCTGACGGCAAGAAACTCTCCAAGCGTCACGGCGCCACCTCGGTGGAGGAGTACCGCGACGCCGGCTACCTGCCCGATGCCTTCGTCAACTACCTGGCGCTGCTTGGCTGGTCGCTCGACGGCGAGACCACGATCATCCCGCGCGATGTCCTGGCCAGCAAGTTCTCGCTCGACCGCATTTCCAAGAACCCGGCGACCTTCGATCCCAAAAAGCTCGACTGGGTCAATGCCGAGTACATCAACGGCATGTCCGACGCTCAGTTTGCCGACGAGATCATGGTCCCCGAGCTGCACGAGGCGGGCCTCATCGAGGGCAACGTCGAGTACGGCGAGGACTGGATCGACGCGCTTGCCGCCATCGTCAAGCCGCGCACCAAGATGCCGGCCGACGCCGTGACCGTCGCCGCCCCCATCTTTGCCACGGCCGAGACGCTCGAGTATGACGAGAAGTCCGTCAACAAGGGCCTGGCCAAGGAGGGCATGGGTGCCATTCTGGACGCCGCCAAGGCCGCGCTCGAGGGTGTTACCGAGTGGACCGCCGAGGCCATCGACGCCGCGCTTGAGCCGCTGCCCGAGCAGATGGACCTCAAGAAGCGCGTGGTATTCCAGGCCGTGCGCGTCGCCGTCTGCGGCAACATGGTGAGCCCTCCGCTGGGCGAGACCATGGCGCTCGTCGGCCGCGACGACTGCCTGGCGCGTATCGACCGCGCCCGCACGATGGCGCTGTAACAGTCGCGCAAACGCATGTATCCGAGCCCCGCTCACCACGAGTGGGGCTCTTGTTTCTAAAGACGTATGGGATGGGAGGTACAGAGACCATGGCCGAGCAACTTTCGCTGTTTGGTTCGCCTGAACCTGAGCAGGCGCCCGTAAAGGAGGGACGCACGGACGAGCAGGCCAAGCCCGAGCCTGCGCCCGAGCCCATTGCCGCCTACGCGAGCGTGGTCCTCGACATTCCCACCCGTGCGCTGTCCGAGCCGTTTGCCTATGGCATTCCGCAGTCACTCGCCAATGAGCCCCAGATCGGCTCCACCGTCCTAGTTCATTTTGGCAACCGCGCGGCCGCGGGCTATATCGTCGACATTGCGTCTGGGCTTGGCGACCTGCAAGGCAACATTGCCCTCGATCCCGCGCGCATCAAGCCCGTCGAGGCGATTCTCAGCAAACCGCTCTTTAGTGCCGAGGCCGCCCGCATTGCGCGTTGGATGAGCCGCGAATATGTCGCGACGCTTTCCGAGTGCCTGCGCCTGTTTTTGCCTCCGGGTGGCAGCCCGCGTGTCGTTAAGGGCGATGACGGGGCGTGGACGGTCGAGCGTCCTGCCGTCAAGCCTATCCAAAACCGCTGGGTGATGCTCACACCTGAGGGCTTCGACTATACGCCGCCCAAGACCGCTGTTCGCCAGCGTCAGCTCATCGAGGCGCTCCAGTGCGGTCCGGTCACGACGCGTGACCTTAACCTGCTCTACAACAGTATGTCGGCGACCATCAAGGCGCTCGAAAAACGCGGCGTCGTGGTGGTGGAGGAGCGCCGCGCCTGGCGTGGCTGCAGCGAGCAGACCACGCTGTCCTCGGCCTGTCTCTTATACACATCTCCGAGCCCACGAGACGGACTCCTATCTCG
>UROO01000143.1 GCA_900549555.1 uncultured Collinsella sp.
CCCTAGAGTTCGTCGGCAGCGTCAGATGTGTATAAGAGACAGAAATGACTCATTTTCGCGTCGGAGCGCGAGGCCCATATAGGAACCGGCTGCCACGATGTGGTATTCGGGTGCAAGTTCGTTGAAGTACTTGAGCGAGGTGATCCCGCGTGGCGCCTCTTGGATCTCGTCGAAGATGATGAGCGTGTCTGCCGGCGTTACGGTTTGGCCACGTAGGAGTTCTATCTGGGAGATGATGCGCTTGGGGTCGAGGTCCCCATCGAACAGCGAGCGTGTGCTCGGCTCGAGCATAAAGTCAAAACGAATGACGTTTCGATACTGCTGGCTTGCGAATTCGTTAAGAAGCCAAGTCTTTCCTGTCTGGCGGGCTCCCCTAAGCAAGAGAGGTTTGCGATTCGCCCTTGATTTCCAAGCGATAAGTTCACTCATAAGCTGTCGCTGCATATTGCCTCCCAACCTTCTCGGCTAGTATAAGGCCATTTGGGCGTTTCCATCGAAAAATGTGCGAGACAACCACGTTTTTCCATCGGAAAATGTGCGAGACAACCACGTTTTTCCATCGGAAAATGTGGTAGGAAACTCATTGGGTGGGCGGAAAAAGTAGTCAAAAAAGCCCCGTCCCAAATGAGCTGCTCTGCAGTTGACGGCGTCCAAAAGAAACGAGCCCGCATCCCTGGGGAACACGGGCTCGCAAGCAATCATATGGTAGGGGCGGTGGGACTCGAACCCACAATCCTTGCGGCGAGAGATTTTAAGTCTCCTGCGTATGCCAATTCCGCCACGCCCCCGTGAGACTAGAAGTCTAGCACAAGCCGTCCGTTACGCGTTGACGGCCATCGAGTGTTGGCCCGACTTCTCAAGGAACTCTTGGAACTTGGCCTCGTCGCCCTTGTTCTTGTACTGCAGGGCCAACAGGTACTCCAAGCGGCAACTCTTAACCTTATCGTCGCCGGCCTCCTCGAGCATGCGCTCCAGCTCGGGAATGTCGTTGTGGCGCTTGAGGATCATCGTGTCGTACATCAGCTGGCACTCGTGCGCGACTGCCTCGGCCTGACCGCCCTCAAAGCCTTTGATCTCGTGTAGCAGCTCCTTGGACTTTTTGCGGTCCTCCTGGCCAACGTAGTAGTTAAAGGCCTTAATGACCAGGTCGACACGCTGCATCTTGGGCAGGTTGAGTCCCAGCAGCAGGTCGAACATCTCGCTGGCGTGCTCGTGGTCCTCGCGCAGCAGATAGGAGTTCAGGCGCAGGTAGTCGCGGTTGTAGCGTGGGTACAGCATGCTGGTGAGTTTGCCGTCGAGCAAACGATCGAACTCATCCCACTGCTTGGCGGCCATAAGCTGCTGCAGGCGTTTAAACGTGGTACGTTTTTTTACGCTAAAGAACACCGACACGGCGATGCAGATGATAACGACGGCGGTCCAGAGTGTGCGGGAATCGGGCATATTAGGGTCCTTAGTCGCTCATAAAGCGAGCGGTATGACAACACGTACTAGATGTATTATACGCAGCGCGCAAGCAAACTGGCATAAAAGCTCATCGAGGCCGAGTGACATCGCTCGCTGCGGTACACTTACCTAAAGTAAACCATGAAGGGAGACATTACCTATGAAGAAGATCGTTTTGGCTTGCGGTGCTGGCGCTGCTACTTCCACGCTCGTTGCCCAGAAGGTCGCCACCCTGCTCGACGCCAACGGTTATGCCGGCAAGTATGAGATCGTGCAGTGCGCCATCTCCGAGGCCAAGGACTACTGCGACGAGGGCGCTGACCTGCTGATCGCCACCACCGTTGCCCCCGAGGGCCTCACCTGCCCGTACGTGAGCGGCGTGCCCTTCATGACCGGCATGAACCGCGTCGCTGCTGAGAAGGCCGTTCTCGACGTCATGGCTCAGTAGGCGCTGCCTGTATGAGTGAGCAGAACGCCAATCCGGTCGAGCTCTTTGGCATGCGCGTTGCCCATGTGGGCATCAACGCCACCGACCCGGCAGACGCTCTGGAGATCGCGGAGCTGTTCTCGACGATGATGGGCCTGCCCGTCATCGAGACCCCCGTTTCGTACTTTAACGATTCGCTGGTCGAGATCATGAAGCAGAACGGTCGTGGCGCCAAGGGCCACATTGGCTTTGCCGTCAACGACATCGATGCGGCCGAGAAGTGGTTTGCCGAGCGCGGGCTCGAGGTTAACGAGGAGTCGCGCGTGCTGCTGCCCGACGGCGGCACCAAGCTCGTGTACTTTAAGCGCGAGTTTGCCGGCTTCGCCGTGCACCTGTGCCGCGAGTAGCGCACAAGCTGCTATAGCTAGCAAAAAGGGATAGGGCTGCATAGCCTTATCCCTTTATTTATGCCGAGGGGTCGACTTTTGCAACGGTCAAAAAACCGAAGTCTAATACTTTTCCGAGAAGTGAACGAGACAAATCGGACCCCCGAAGCATCGACACTTTAAGGGCATCGTTTCCTGCGGTTTCGATACTAGAATCCTGTGATTTTACCGACGAAAAATGTGGATGCTTCAGGGGTCCAAAAACAGACGTTCACTTCGCGGAAAAGTATTAGACCTCGATTCACGAGGGGGCTTCCTACCGTGGCAGGCGAATCGTAAAGCGGCTGCCGACACCCTCGACTGAGGTCACGCCAATGACACCGCCATGGCTATCGACGATCCACTTGGCAATGGCGAGCCCCAGACCCGAGCCCTGCGTGCCGGCATCGCGCGCATTGTCGGCACGGTAGAACCGCTCGAACGCGTGAGCTGCGGATTCCTGGTTCATGCCGATGCCCTCGTCCTCAACGTTTATGTCGATCGTGCCTGCGCCCACATCCGGCGCCACGCCAAACGTGATGGGCGTGCCCGCGTCCGAATACTTGGCGGCATTTTGCACGATCACGCGCAGAGCCTGCTTCACGAGCGCCACGTCGACGGGCGCGTCGCAGCGCGGGTCGCTGACAAGCGCAGCGTCAAAGGCCAGTCGATACGTGTGCTCGGTATCGATCATCTGCGATTCCTCGCATACCTCGCCGACCAGTGCAGCCAGGTTGGTATTCGCGCGCCGCAGGACCGTGCGCCCGGCATCGCCGCGTGCCAAAAACAGCAGCTGCTCCACGAGCTCTTGCATGTGCTCGCTTTCGGCCTTGAGGGACGCGATGGATTCCGCCAGCACGTCCGGGTCGTCTTTGCCCCAGCGGTCGAGCATGTTTACGTAGCCCTGAATTACCGCGATGGGCGTGCGCAGCTCGTGGCTTGCATCGTTGACAAAGCGCATCTGCTGCAGCTTGGCCTCTTGCATCTGGCGCAGCAGGCGGTTGAGCGCGACCTCGATGCTTGCCAGGTCGGCGTCGCCGGTGGTGACGCTCGGCGAGTCGACGCTTGCGCGCTCGATGGCCTGCTCCAGTGTTTCCATCTTGCCGCCGGCGAGCTGCATGCGGCCTAGTTCGTCCACGCGCAAGGCTAGGTCGTTGAGCGGCGCCATGGTGCGGCGTACGCGGCGGGCACCGCCGAGCATGTTGAGCACGCTGATGACCTGCCAACCCACAACGACAAGGTAGAGAGGCCATAGCGTGACGAGGTCCTGTGCGAGGGGGAAGGTCTTGGTGGTGCGCGCAAGCTCGACGGTATAGGTGAGCGTTGTCAGGTCCCAGCCGCGTGCGGGCGTCAGCGACATGCCGTGAACGGTGGCGCCGGGGATCCAGCCTGCGGTAAACGCGCTGTCGGGCAGCGTCTGGTTGTATCCATAGACGAGGATCGCCGCCGCAATCACCATCAGCAGCAGATCGAGCCAGACGTAGCTCATCAAGCGGCGCCACATATAGCCCCAGTTGATGGCGCGGGCGATGGAGGTGACGCGCTTGGCCTCGGTGTTACGCGCGGCAGACATAGCCCACCCCGCGCACGGTCTGGATGATGCGGGCGCTGCCGGCATCTTCGATCTTGGCGCGCAGGTGCGCAATGTGCACGTCGACGTTGTTGGTGTCGCCCAAGTATTCGTAGCCCAGCGCTTCGTGCGCGATGCGCTCGCGCGTGAGCACGGTCTCGGCATGCGCCATGAGCAGGGCGAGGACGTCGAACTCGCGAGCCGTGAGTGCGATGGGCGAGCCGCCGACCGTGACTTCGCGGCGGTCGGGATCGAGTACGACCGAGCCCACGAGACTAAGGCGAATCTCGTATG
>UROO01000144.1 GCA_900549555.1 uncultured Collinsella sp.
AAGTACAACAAGAAGGATGTCGACAAGCAAAAGTCGCTGGCCGGCCGCCACTGGGGCAAGCGCGAGTTTGCCGTGCTCATCGTGGTCGTAGCCATTGTGCTGTTGCTGCTGGACATCGTGATCCATGCGGTCCGCAAACGCCGCAAGGCCAAGGCCTCGGCATAAGACATTCTCCAGAACCACCACAAAGGGGACAGGCACCTTTGTGGTGGTTGGGGCTTCCAAACCATCACAACATTCGATGAAAATCGCGATTTTGGCGAAAAGCGTCGAATGTTGTGATGCTTTTCGCTGTGGACGAGACGGTTTTCGCTATGGACGAGACGGTTTTCGCTACGGACGGTGCGGTTTCGCTGCAGAATCGCCAACCCGCCACCTGCCGTCCCGCCACCCTCGTTACGTTTTCGCTGCATTTGGGTAAAGCGCCTGCTCCAAGCCGGCGTTGCCCTGTATACTAGAGCGGTTTAACTGTTATGCGGAAGGGAGCGCCTATGGCACTCAGCGAGAAAGACGTGCGCGGCATTGCCGAGTACGCAAAGATCGCACTGACCGATGACGAGCTCGCCCAGATGACGTCCTACATGAACGACGCCGTCCAGATGCTCGAGCCCGTCTTGCAATATGACTTGCCCGACGTGGAGCCCACGTTCCATCCCATCGGAAGCCTGTCCAACGTGATGGGCGATGACCTGCGCGAGCCCGAGCGCGATCTGCCGCTCGACGTCGCGCTCGAAAACGCTGGCAGCGCGCGCGACCGCTACTTCCGCGTGCCGTCCATTTTGGGAGAGGGGGAGAGCGAGTAATGGCGCTAAGCTTCGATTCCCTTACCGCTGCCCAGATCGCCGCGGGCGTTGCCGCCGGCGACTTTACCGCTACCGAGGTGGCCAAGGCCTCCCTTGCCGCCATCGAGGCGCGCGAGGGCGGGGTCCAGGCATTCCTGCAGGTATCGCCCGAGCTTGCGCTCGAGGCCGCCGCGCGCGTGGATGCCGACCGCGCCGCAGGCAAGCCGCTGCCCCCGCTCGCGGGCGTGCCGCTGGCCATCAAGGACAACATGAACCTCGTGGGCACGCGCACCACCTGCGCTTCCCGCATGCTCGAGGACTACCAGAGCGTCTACACCGCCACCTGCGTCCAGCGCATGCTCGATGCCGGCTGCCTGCCCATGGGCAAGGCCAACATGGACGAGTTTGCCTTTGGCAGCTCTACCGAGAGTTCGGCGTTCCACCGCACCAACAACCCCTGGGATACCGAGCGCGTGCCCGGCGGCTCCTCGGGCGGCTCCGCTGCCGCCGTCGCCGCGGGCGAGGTCGCGCTCTCGCTGGGCTCGGACACCGGCGGCTCCATTCGCCAGCCGGCGTCGCTGTGCGGCGTGGTGGGCTTTAAGCCCACGTATGGTGCCGTGAGCCGTTACGGCGTGGTTGCCTTTGGCTCGTCGCTCGACCAGGTGGGTCCCTTTGGCCGCACGGTCGAGGATGTCGCGCTGGCCATGAACGCGCTTACCGGCGCGGGCCACGATCCGTACGACTGCACCAGCCAGGATTGCGCCGTCGACTTTACCGAGCATCTCAACGACAGCATCGAGGGCAAGCGCGTGGGCATCATCCCCGCGTTTATGGAGGCCGAGGGCCTGACGCCCGAGGTCAAGGCCGCTGTTCAGCGCGCCGCCCAGGAGCTGCAGAACCAGGGCGCCGAGCTGGTCGAGGTCGACCTGCCGCACCTGGACGCCGCCATCGCCGCCTACTACGTCATCGGGCCTGCCGAGGCGTTCTCCAACCTGGCACGATTCGACGGCATTCGCTACGGCTATCAGGAGGAGGGCTGCGCCAACCTGTCCGACCAGAGTTCGCTCTCACGCGCCCACGGCTTTGGCGCCGAGGCCAAGCGCCGTCAGATGCTCGGCGCCTACCTGCTGAGCTCGGGCGTGTACGACAAGTACTACTACGCTGCGCAAAAGGCCCGCACGCTCATCACGCAGGACTACGATGCCGCGTATGCCAAGGTGGACACCATCCTCATGCCCGCCTCGCCGCGCACGGCCTTTAAGTTTGGCGAGATCAGCGACCCCACGCAGATGTACCTCTCCGACCTGTACACCATCTCGCTCAACATTTGCGGCAACGGCGGTATCTCGGTGCCGCTGGGCCTGGGCGAGGATACTCAGCTGCCTGTTTCTGCCCAGCTGGTGGGTCCGGCGTTTAAGGACCGTCAGCTGCTCACGTTTGCCCGCGCCCTGGAGCGCGGCTTTGCCGATGCCGCCACGGGTGCGCCCGCGCTTTCCGTCGCGCCCGATTTTGCCGGGAAGGGAGGCGAGCTGTAATGAAGGAGCTTTCCGAGGTCCTGCAGGATTGGGAGGCCGTGATCGGCCTGGAGATCCATACCGAGCTCACCGCGCTCGATACCAAGATGTTCTGCAACTGCAAGCTCAGCCACGATGACGAGCCCAACGCCAACGTGTGCCCGGTGTGCCTGGGCCTGCCCGGTGCCCTGCCGGTGCCCAACAAGCGCGCCATCGAGAGCATCGTCAAGGCCGGTCTGGCCACCAACTGCGAGATCCAGCGCCACTCGATGTTCTACCGCAAGCACTACTTCTATCCCGACATGGCCAAGAACTTCCAGACCACGCAGGGCCCGGTCGCCTTTGCCATGTACGGTCACCTGGACCTGGACGTGACCGGTCGCGGTGCCGCCGAGCGCCCCGACTGCGCGTTTGGTGAGGCCGAGGCCCAGAGTCTGGCGAGCGCCTCGGCCAACGCCGAGGGCCTGTCCACGTCCATGACGTCGACCATGCGCGAGGGCAACCAGCGTGCCGGCCATCTGGCCAGCTACGACGCGTCCAACCTGCAGATGCCCGAGCGCCGCGAGGACGGTTCCTACACGGTGCCCATCCGCATCCTGCGCATCCACATGGAGGAGGACGCCGCCAAGATGGTGCACGTGGGCGGCGCCGAGGGCCGCATTACCGCCGCGGCCGAGTCGCTCGTCGACTACAACCGCTGCGGCACGCCGCTCATTGAGCTCGTCACTGAGCCCGACTTGCGCACGCCCGAGGAAGCGCGCCTGTTTATGGAAAAGCTCCGTCGCATCTTTGTGACACTGGGCATTTCGGACTGCTCCATGGAGAAGGGTTCCATGCGCTGCGACGGCAACGTGTCGCTGCGCCGCCGCGGCGAGACCAAGCTGGGTACCAAGACCGAGCTCAAGAACCTCAACTCGTTTAAGAGCCTGCATGACGGCCTTGCCTACGAGATTTGCCGCCAGGCCGAGGTGCTCGAGGAGGGCGGCATTATCTACCAGGAGACCCGTCACTGGGAGCCCAGCCGCAAGCGCACCGTTGTCATGCGTGTGAAGGAAACGGCCGACGACTATCGTCTGTTCCCCGATCCCGACCTGGCGCCGTTCGATCTGGACGATAAGTTTATCGACCGCTGCCGTGGCGAGATCCCCGAGCTGCCCGATGCCAAGCGCGCCCGTTTTGAGGCCGACTTTGGCATTAAGGCGGCTGATGCCGAGCAGATTGCCGGCGACCCCGAGTTTGCCGACTTCTTTGAGGCCGCCGCTGCCGGTATGGCTGGCAAAGAGGCCCAGACGGTCGCAAACCTGCTGGTCAACGAGATGATCGCCTACCTTAAGGGTGCGGGCGTCTCGCTGACAGAGTCCGGTATCGCGCCGGCT
This sequence comes from uncultured Collinsella sp., assembly GCA_900549555.1. Lineage (GTDB taxonomy): Bacteria > Actinomycetota > Coriobacteriia > Coriobacteriales > Coriobacteriaceae > Collinsella. The sequence goes on from UROO01000144.1 coordinate 3,673, forward strand.
CAAGTGGCGGCTCTTGCCAAGCTGCTGGCGACCGATGCCATCAGCTCCAACCAGGCTCACGAGGTCTTTGAGGCTATGGCTCAGACCGGCGATGACCCCAACAAGATCGTCGACGAGCGTGGTATGCGTCAGGTGAGCGATGCCGGCGCGCTGCAGCCGATCGTGGACGAAGTGCTGGCAAACTGTGCCGATCAGGCGCAGCAGTATCGTGACGGCAACCAGAAGGTCATCGGCTTTTTGGTGGGCCAGTGCATGAAGGCGAGCCGCGGCAAGGGCAACCCGAAGCTCTTCAACGAGTTGCTGAGAACGTCGCTCTCGTAAACGGGAACCGAGGGGCCGGGCGCAGGGCCTTGCCTCTCAATTTCGGACAGTCCTGACTCACGACGGAGGCGCCACTGGCGCCTCCTGTTCGTGCGGAACTCATATCGAGCA
>UROO01000145.1 GCA_900549555.1 uncultured Collinsella sp.
GGAGTCCGTCTCGTGGGCTCGGAGATGTGTATAAGAGACAGAGGCCGCATTTCTGTCGTGCGTGCTGCCGTATGCCGACCAGTTCGACCCGACGCTCATGCGCCTCGCCTTTGCGTTTGTCGTGATCGGCTTTGGCACCAAGGCCGGCCTGTTCCCCATGCACACTTGGCTGCCCGATGCCCACTCCCAGGCCCCGAGCCCTGTCTCGGCCCTGCTCTCGGGCGTGCTGCTTAAGTGCGCCATGCTTGTGATCATGCGCTTCTACGGCTTTACCATCCAGGCCGTGGGCGCCGAGTATCCGCAGCTTTTGCTGCTGATCGTCGGCACGCTGTCCATTTTGGTGGCGGCACTTTCGATGTTTCGCCAGGACGACCTCAAGCGCCGCTTTGCGTACTCGTCTGTGGAGAACGTGGGCGTTATCGCCCTGTGCCTGGGTATCGGTGGCCCTCTGGGTATCGCCGCGGCCCTGCTGCACTGCGTGTTCCACGGCTTTACCAAGACGCTTGCCTTCTGCGTGTCCGGCAACATTCAGCACGCCTTTGGCACGCGTAGCCTGGCTAAGATCCAGGGTGTCGTCGAGGTTGCTCCCGCAACCGCCGCGCTCGCCGTCCTGGCGCTGCTCGGTCTTGGTGCCTTCCCGCCCTTTGGCATGTTTATCTCCGAGTTCCTGACTTTTGTCGCCGGTGTTACCACCGGTCCCATGTGGCTGGTCGTCGTGGTCGCCCTCGGTCTTACCGTGGCCATCTCCGCGCTCACCCGCATCGCACTCAAGTCGGTATTCGGCCATGCGCCCCAGGACATGGGCAAGCATGAGGCCCCGGCGCTCATGCTTATCCCTGAAATCATCCTGGCTGTCATGATCTTGTGGTTTGGCATCGCCACCCCGCTGCCTCTCGTGCACGGTGTGGAGACCGCGACCGGCATCGTGCTCGAGCAGAGCACCGAGGAGCTTCACGCGACGCCGATGTACCGCGCTGTGTTCGGTACCGAGACCGCTCAGAGCGAGGTGGAGTAACGAATGATTGAAACTGAGAACAAGGTGTATGCCTGCCGCTGCGAGAGCCATGTCGAGGCCCTGCGCCGCGCCGTTCCGGGCTGCATCGAGAAGGTCGAGTGGCAGTGCGAGGACCAGCTGACGATTACCGTCAAGCAGGACAAGCTGCCCGAGGCCGTCCACTACCTGTACTACGAGCGTTACGGCTGGATTCCCGTGATCATCGGTAACGATGAGCGCAGTCTGTGCGGCCGTTACGCCGTGTACTACGTCATCTCCATGGAGGGGGAGGACCCCGGCTGGGTGACCGTCCGCGCCGAGGTCGATCCCGCCAAGATGACGTTCCCGTCCGTGACGCCGTTCGTCCCCGCCTGCGTGTGGGGTGAGCGCGAGCTTCGCGACATGTTCGGCCTGATCCCCGAGGGTCTGCCCGACCGTCGTCGCCTGGTGCTGCCCGACGATTGGCCCAGCGGCCTGTACCCGCTGCGCAAGGACTCCATGGACTACCGCTTCCGTCCCGCTCCTGCGAGTGACATGGAAAACTACGAGTTCTTGGCCGATACCAAGGGCAAGGAGACGACGCTCGTCCCCATGGGCCCGTTGCACATTACCTCCGACGAGCCCGGCCACTTCCGCCTGTTCGTCGAGGGCGAGACGATCGTCGACGCCGACTACCGTCTGTTCTACGTGCACCGCGGCATGGAGAAGGTCGCCGAGACGCGCCTGAACTATGATGCCGTGACGTTCCTCGCCGACCGCATCTGCGGCATCTGCGGCTGCGCCCACTCGGTGGCCTACGCCGAGGCCGTCGAGCGCGCCCAGGGCATCCATGTCCCGCCGCGCGCCCAGTACATCCGCGCTATCATGCTCGAGGTCGAGCGCCTGCACTCGCATCTGCTCAACATTGGCCTGGCGTCGCACTACACGGGCTTCGACTCCGGCTTCCAGCAGTTCTTCCGCGTCCGCGAGAAGTCCATGGACCTGGCCGAGAAGCTCTCCGGTCACCGCAAGACCTACGGCCTCAACGTGATCGGCGGCGTGCGTCGCGACATTTTGGCCGAGCAGAAGCTCTCCACGCTCACGACCATCCACCAGCTGCGCTCCGAGGTTCAGGAGCTCGTCGACGTCTTGCTCTCCACGCCCAACTTTATTGAGCGTACGAGCGGCATCGGCATCTTGGACCGCAAGATCGCACGCGACTTCTCGCCGGTCGGCCCGCTCATGCGTGGCTCGGGCTATGCCCGCGACGTGCGCTTTGACCATCCCTTCGACGGCTACGCCGATCCGGACGTTCAGAAGATGCACGCCGCCACGGCCGACACCTGCGATGCCTTCGGCCGTACCGCCGTCCGCATCCAGGAGGTCTACGATTCGATCGACATGATCGAGACCATGCTCGAGAACTGCCCGTCGGGCCCCATCCTCACCACGGATTGGGAGTACACCCCGCACAAGTATGCTATCGGCGCCACCGAGGCGCCGCGCGGCGAGGACGTGCACTGGGCCATGCTCGGCAACAACCAGAAGTGCTACCGCTGGCGCGCCAAGGCCGCTACGTACAGCAACTGGCCGGTCCTGCGCTACATGTTCCGCGGCAACACCGTGGGCGACGCGGCGCTGATCGTCGGCTCGCTCGACCCGTGCTACTCCTGCACCGACCGCGTGACGGTGACCGATGTCGCCGCCAAGCGCGACCACGTGCTCGACAAGGAGCAGTTCGAGAACGTCTGGCGCGACAAGTCGCCGCTTGCGGGCGAGGGCACCATGGCCGCTCCGCTCGATGAGGAGGCGCTCTAATATGCTGAAGCTTTGGAAGGTCAACGCCAAGGCCGGCGACGCGACGGTCAAGTACCCGTTTGCGCCGTTCCCCACCAACAAGGACATGCGCGGCAAGCCCGAGCACAACGCCGAGCTCTGCATCGCCTGCGGTGCCTGCGGCGTGGCGTGCCCGGCCGATGCCATTCGCATGGACACCGACCTTGCGGCCGATACCATTACCTGGTCGATCGACTACGGTCGCTGCATCTTCTGCGGCCGCTGCGAGGAGGCCTGCCCCATGGAGGCCATCAAGCTCACCGAGGAGTTTGAGCTGGCCGTCATGAGTAAGGACGACCTCACCAGCAAGAGCGTCTATACGCTCGAGCACTGCTCGCGTTGCGGCAAGCCGTTTGCGCCGCACAAGGAGATCGACTACGCCAAGCGCCTGCTGCAAAAGGCCGGCGGCATGGAGGCCATCCAGGCCGCCCGTACCGTCGGTATGTGCCAGGAGTGCAAGCGCGAGCTCGACGCCCTGCGCGCCGCCTCGGCCGTAAAGACCGGCAACGCGCGCGGCATGGCTGCCAACGAGACGCTTGCGTCCGGTGAGCCCCAGGGCCCCGGCATGGAGTATCTGGGCGGCCACGGCGTGAACCCGGAGTATGTCGACCGCGAGCTCAACCCCGATGCGCCCGAGATTCCCGCCGGTCCTGCGCCGGTCGAGGGCATCATCATGGATTTTGAAACGAAGGAGGAGTAACCATGGCCGAACCCACGCTTTTGCCCGAGCGGCTTCAGTACCGCCCGACCAAGATCGAGCTCGACGAGAGCATCGAGAAGGCCAAGGCGACCCTTCTTAAGAAGATCAAGCGCTCGGTGTACGTCTACCGTGTCGACTGCGGCGGCTGCAACGGCTGCGAGATCGAGATCTTCGGTTCCATCACGCCCGTCTTCGACGTCGAGCGCTTTGGCATCAAGGTCGTGCCCTCGCCCCGTCACGCCGATGTGCTGCTGTACACCGGTGCCGTGACGCGTGCCATGCGCATGCCGGCCCTGCGCGCCTTTGAGGCCGCGCCTGATCCCAAGATCGTGGTGTCCTATGGCGCGTGCGGCTGCACCGGTGGCATCTTCTACGACAACTACTGCGTCTGGGGCGGCACGGACAAGATTTTGCCGGTCGATGTCTACATCCCCGGCTGCCCGCCCAGCCCCGCGCAGACCACCGCCAGCAGGCCCTGCCAACCTGTCTCTTATACACATCTGACGCTGCCGACGAACTCTAGGGTGTAGA
>UROO01000146.1 GCA_900549555.1 uncultured Collinsella sp.
CGAGATAGGAGTCCGTCTCGTGGGCTCGGAGATGTGTATAAGAGACAGGCATGCTGCACCTGCTGGGGTATGACCATATCGAGGACGACGAGGCCGAGGTCATGGAGGCCCGCGAGGACGCCATCTTGCGCGATCTGGCGCTCGAGCGCGGCGAGGACCCCAAGCTGGTCCACGTCGGCCCCATCACCAACCACGCCCACGACTAGGAGCCGTCTATGATTCCCGGATCGAACAAGGACCATCCGTCCTTCTTAAAGTCGTTCTCCTACGCCATGGAGGGCTTCGTCACCGCCGTCAAGACCGAGCGCAACATTAAGGTCATGCTCGTGGCGGGCGTGTGCACCGTCATTGCCGGCTGCGTTGTCGGCCTCGACATTGCCGAGTGGGCCACAGTTATCATCTGCTGTGGCTTGGTGATTCACGGCGAGCTGTGCAATACCGCTATGGAGGCGATCGTCGACCTGGCGACCCAGGAACTTCATCCGCTGGCAAAGCGCGCGAAGGATATCGCCGCCGCCTCCGTATACGTGCTTTCCATCACCGCAGCGATTGTGGGATTGCTGGTATTTGCCCACGCGCTCGACTTTATTTAGAAAGGGATTTTCATGTCCGACAATATGCAGCCTATCGATGAAACTCTGGACGACGAGTCCCTGGATGCGGTGGATGCCGAAGCGACAGAGGCATACGATGAGGTCGAGGAGTTCGACCCGTTTGAGGGCATGAGCGACGAGGAGCTCGACGCCCTGTGCGACGAGGACGACAGCCTCGCAGGCTTTGGCGACGTTGAGCCCGGTTTCCGCAGCGGCTTCGTGGCCCTGGTCGGCCGCCCCAATGCCGGTAAGTCCACGCTGCTCAACGCCTGCTATGGCAAAAAGGTTGCCATCACCTCGCCGGTGGCCCAGACGACCCGCCGTCGCATGCGCGCCGTCGTCAACCGTCCCGGCTACCAGCTGGTCTTTGTCGATACTCCGGGTATTCACAAACCCAAGGACGGTCTGGGATCCGAGCTCAACAAGAGCGCGCTGTTCGAGCTGAACGATGTCGATGTCGTCGCGTTTTTGATTGATGCCACCAAGCCGATCGGCAGGGGAGACGCCTGGGTTGCCGAGCGCGTCAAGAGCGCCCGTTCCAAGAAGGTCTTGGTGCTCACCAAGGCCGATGAGGCTGATCCCGCACAGGTCATGGAGCAGCTTAAGGCCGCCCACGAGCTCATGGAATATGACGATGAGATCGTGACGTCGTCGGTCAAGAACTTCAACGTCGATGCGTTTATCGATACCGTTGCACACTTTTTGCCCGAGGGTCCGCGTTGGTTCCCCGAGGACATGGGTACCGACGCTTCCGACGAGACGCTCGTTGCCGAGTTTGTGCGCGAGAAGGTCTTGCGCCGCACCCGTGATGAGATCCCGCACTCCGTTGGCGTGATCTGCGATGCGCTCGAGCAGACCAAGAAGGTGCTGCGCGTGCACGCCACCATTTACGTCGAGCGCGAGGGGCAAAAGGGCATCATCATCGGCAAGGGCGGCGAGATGATCAAACATATCGGTATCGACGCTCGCCGCGATCTTGAGCGCATCTTTGGCACGCAGGTCTTTTTGGAGCTGGACGTGAAGGTCAAGGCCGGCTGGCGTGACGACGAGGCCCAGATTCGCCGCTTTGGCTACAACGCCGAGGACTAAGGACGCGCGGCGCGCATGGCAGGCTCCCGGACATATCGCACGAAGGTGCTCGTCCTCGATAAGACGAAGCTCAAAGAGACGGACCTGATCTTGACGATGCTTGACGAGTGGGGTCGGCAGGTTCGCGCCGTGGCAAAGGGCGCCCGCAAACCCGGTGGGCGCCTGGCGGCGCGCTGCGAGCTGTTCTGTACTGTCGATATGCTGCTCGCGCATGGACGGTCGCTCGATGTGGTTTCCCAGGCCGAGCTTATGGAGGCGCCGCTCGGCGCTACGCCCGATTACGAGACGACCTGCGCCGCAAGCGCAATCGCCGAGGTCGCTCGTGTGTGCTCGTTCGAGGACGCCGAGGACCCGTTTACCTTTGCCATAACGCAGCGAGCGCTTGCCCTGGTGGGCAGCGGGCTCGACACGGCGCATATGGATCTACTTGTGGCGGCATATGTCTTTAAGCTGCTGTCGCACGTTGGCTATCGACCCGATTTTTCGGCCTGCGTGCTGTGCAGAGACCCCATGCTGTCGTATTTTTCGCCCCGGGCGGGCGGGCTCATGTGCGGGTCGTGCGCGTCGAGCGTTCCGGGTGCCGAGCTGGTGTCGACCGGTGAGGTCGCGTGGCTGCGCGCCCTCATGTCCATGACCTTCGATGCGCTCATGGCCGAGAGGATCGATCCCCATACCGCTGCCTTTTTATTGGGGCTTTCGCATGTTTGGGCTGCGACGCACACCGATCAGCGCCTCCGTGCGATGGAATTCATGTTGGGTCGGTGATGATGCGCAGGCGCGGGCCGCTTGTGGTAACATACCGACCTGTTGGTACCTCGACCTTGGATGCTCGCTCCACCGGCGGCTTCCCAGTCCGAGGCGAATAATGTCGCCCGCGGGCGACAAGAAACGAAAGGTGAAACAATGACTGTTTCCAAAAAGCGCAAGGCTGAGCTGACTGCCCAGTTCGGTAACACCCCGGTCGACACCGGCAACCCCAAGGTTCAGGTCGCCATCCTGTCCGAGCGCATCAAGGAGCTGACCGAGCACATGAAGTCCCACCAGAAGGACTTCCACACTCGTCGTGGCCTGCTCATGCTCGTCGGCCGCCGTCGTCGTCTTCTCTCCTACATCAAGAAGAACGACATCGTCGAGTACCGTGAGCTCATCAAGGCTCTGGGCATCCGCGACAACATCCAGTAAGGATTTGTACATGCTAAGAGCGTCCTGCGCAGCGGGGCGCTCTTTTTGTGTAAGGGCGCGAACAATCACGCTCTGAAGCGTGGCGGGGGCAGGGGGCCGCGTCACATGAGAAGCCCGCAGGCAAGGGGCCTGTGGGGTAAAGGAGAACAATGACACTCGTATCCAAGACCTTTGAGCTGTACGGCAAGACCTACACCTTTGAGTCGGGCGAGCTTGCCAAGCAGGCCACCGGCGCTTGCCTGGTCAAGCAGGGCGACACCACGATGCTCGACACCGTGGTCGTCTCCAAGGAGCGCAAGAACTACGACTTCTTCCCGCTGACCGTCGACTTCAACGAGAAGATGTACGCCGCCGGCCGCATCCCGGGTGGTTACCTCAAGCGTGAGGGCCGTCCCAGCGAGAAGGCCACGCTCACCGCGCGCATGATCGACCGCCCGATTCGCCCGAGCTTCCCGGACGGCTTCCGCAACGAGGTACACATCGTCGCTACCTCGCTCGTCGCCGACCAGGTCAACCCCTTCGACGTCATCAACGTCATGGGTGCTTCCCTGGCCATGACGCTCGGCGGCGTTCCCTTCGAGGGCCCGCTTGCCTGCGTGCGCATCGGCCGTAACGTGGAGACCGGCGAGTTTATCGTCAACCCCACCTACGAGGAGCGCGAGAACTCGGATCTGGACCTGGAGCTGGGCGGATCCGCCGACTTCATCTCGATGGTCGAGGCCGGTGCCGAGGAGATCTCCGAGGACGACATGCTCGCCGCCATGAAGTTTGGCCAGGAGGCCCTTGCTGCCTTCTGCCAGGCCCAGGACGAGTTTGTCGCCGAGTGGGAGCAGGTCAACGGCCCCATCGTCAAGAAGGAGTATCCGCTCGACCAGCCCGTCGAGGAGGTCCAGGAGCGCATCTTCGCCCACTACGACGAGATGGCAGCTGCCCTTCGCGATGCCGACAAGCTCTCTCGTATCGGTAAGGTCGAGGCTCTGAAGGAGTCCATCCGCGCCGAGTTTACCGAGGAGGAGCAGGCAGCTTGGGAGCGCGAAATCCCCGTGGCGCTCAAGAAGCTCGAGAAGAAGGCCATGCGCACCATGGTCGTCGAGACTGGTG
>UROO01000147.1 GCA_900549555.1 uncultured Collinsella sp.
TAAGAGACAGACGATGGCTATCAGAACAACGGCTACAGCGGCGCCTCGGGCGAGGGCTTCTATACCCAGGACGAGCCGAGTAACGGCCTGCTGGGGCAGACGCGTCGCGGTGAGGCCGAGTCGGTCGCCGTGTATACGCGTTCCGGACAGCTGGTCGGCGATGACTCGCGTCATGCAACGACGTACAATCCGCCGTCGCGTTCACAGGATAGTGTCGCGGGCGGCTATCGTCCCGGCGCTTACGACACGCCGTCGAGCTATGCCGAGAGCGCTCGCGCTCGCGCCGCGGCACCTGCGCCCGCTTCTGCGCCGAGCGACGCCTCGGCCTATGCAAACAACATCATTAACGCCACGCCGCAGCTGCCTGCCTATGTCCTGCGCCCTGAGAGCTATGACGATGTCGAGACCGTTGTCCGCCGCGTGCGCACCAAGCAGCCCGTTGCGCTGATTTTTGTTGGCGTTCGCACCGAGGTCGCCAAGCGTGTCCTGGACTTTAGTTATGGCTTTGCCTGCGGCCTGGGCGCTACGGTCAAAGAGGTGGGCGATCGCGTGTTTATGGTGCTGCCCGCCGGCTGCGAGGTCAAGGATTCGGACCTCAAGAAGCTGCACGCCGACGGCTACCTTAAGTAAACCCAAGACGAGGAGATTCTCATCAACATCTACACCATTGTCCAGCTGGTCAACACGCTGTTCAACTTCTACTCCACACTTATTGTGGTCTATTGCTTCATGACGTGGATTCCCATGAAGCAGGGCGGCCTGCTGCAGGATATCGCCGCGGTGCTCGATAGCGTCTGCGGTCCGTGGCTCAACCTGTTTCGTCGGTTTATTCCGCCGATGGGCGGCGTTGATTTTTCGCCGGTCGTTGCGATTATTGCGTTGCAGTTGGTGCAGAGGCTGATTCTGCAGCTTCTTATAGGTATACTCGTATAGTACTGGCTCAGTAACTTACGTTGGGCGCCCGGCGCCAAGGCGATGATAAAGGAGAACTTGTTATGGCTATTACCCCTGCTGACATCCAGGCTCAGACTTTCTCTGAGGCCAAGCGCGGCTATGATCCCGCCGAGGTCGACGTCTTTTTGGAGACGCTGTCCTCCGAGGTTGACGCTATGCTTGCCAAGATTGTCGATCTTAAGGGTCGTCTGACTGCCACCGAGCAGCAGCTTGCCGACACGCAGGCCCAGCTTGCCCAGGCTCAGGACGCTGCCGGTCAGGCCGTTCCCGCCGCTCCTGTGGCCGCTCCCGCACCCGACTTCTCCGCTCAGGAGCGCCAGATCTCCGCTGCGCTGATTGCTGCCCAGCAGACCGCCGAGGGCATCGTCAACGATGCCAACGAGAACGCTGAGCGCATCCGCAACGAAGCCGACGCCAAGGCCCGCGAGGTCATCCGTCAGGCCCTGACCGAGAAGCAGGCCGAGCTCGAGGAGATCGACCGTCTGAAGGCTTCCCGTGAGGAGTTCAAAGCCGAGTACCTCAAGCTCATTCAGCACTTCATGGACGATGCGCAGAATTCCTTCCCGTCCGACCTTATGGCCTCCACGCCGGTCGGTTCTGCGGCTTCTCCTGCAGTGACCGTTCCCGCCGCCGAGCCGCTGCCTGTCGCTGATCCGGTTGTTCCCGTGGCTGACCCCTTCGCCCCGATCGACAACTTTGCCGCTGACGACCTGGACTAGCGCCAGAGCTACAATCTCGTGTCCTTAAGAGGAGCTCGCACCTGCGGGCTCCTTTTTTGTGGCTGCATACGGGTTGGGAAACAAAACGCCGAGCTCTGCGTGCGATAGGGCAGGACTCGGCGAAGGGCGCGTGGTAAAAAGTAGATTTTAGGGCATGTGCCAAAAACTACTTGAGGAGGAAGTCGGAGAGGGGAATGGTGCGGGCATCGCGATGCTCGGGATCGGCGATGTGGTCGGCAGGATAGCCGCAGACGAGCATGTGATAGGGATAGACGCCCTCGGGCAGGTTGAACCGCTCTCGGGCTAGCTCGGGCTTAAAATGGCATACCCAACACGTTCCCAGGCCCTGCTCCTCGGCCTCCATCATCATTTGATCGCAAACAATCGAGGTGTCGATAGCGCTGGAGTTCATCTGGTCATAGGGGCGAACCCAAGCGTCGTCGGTAACGCTGCAAATGAGGAAGATGAGCGGAGCGCCAAAGATGGACCCATCACGAGCAAACCGAGGCTGACAAGCAGCTGCCTTCTCCAGAAGCTCAGGCGTATCCAACACCATCACACGGGTTGGATGATTATTACAAGCAGAAGGAGCAATGCGCCCAGCCTCAACAATGGCATCCACCACAGCCTGCTCCACAGCCCGAGCCTCAAATTCACGACAAGAATACCGACCCCGAGCCAGATCCAAATACCCCATAACCAAACCCTCCAAAGCTAATAAAACAACCCAAAACTAAGCAAAAGGGTACCCAAAGCCCCATCCAGCCAAACGTTTAAGGCGGTCCCAAAGTTTCCAATCGGGCCCCAAGGTCCTGCCAACAAAAGCCTCATCGCTTTCAAAGTATCAGCCAAAGTTTCCAATGGTGGTACGTAAGGGAGCGGGCCCGACCACTAATAACCTTTTGAACGACTCTGCTTGCAGCCGGAGTGAAAAAGGTTATTAGTGGTCGGGCCCGCGACCGCCGGGACACGTACCCCCAATTAACTGTTCTTCATGACAATCGAATCCACGACATCAGCCACATTCTCGCAGCAGTCGGCGCAGTACTCCAGGAAAGCGTAGACGTCACGCCAGGCGATGACCTCAAGCGGATCCTTGCCATTGACGTGCAGGTTGCGCATGGCGTTGATGTAGAGCTCATCGGCCTCGGACTCAATGGTGTTGATCTGGATGACCAGCTCGCGCAGGGTCTTGGACTTGCGGTAATTAGCCAGCTCGACCATAAGGTCCTTCATGGCGCGGCAGGCGTCGGTCACCTTGTGGGCGATGACAATGGCATCGGGGTGGATGCTCTGGATGTTGGTGAAGTAGACGCGCTGCACGACGCCCTCGATACGGTCAAGCACAGTGTCGAGCGAGCAGCTCATCAGGTCCAGATCCTCGCGCTCAAGCGGGGTGATAAAGGCAGTGAGCAGGGCATCCTCGAGTTCATGGTGCTTCTTGTCGGCCGCATGCTCAATCGCATGCATCTCCTCGAGCATGCCGTGGATCTGCGCGGGATCAAAGTTCTCAAAAATCTTGATGAGCAACTCTGCGGCCTGGACAGCAAGGTCGGCGCAGGCGACGTAGTTGTCAAAGTAGAACGAATCGGGTTTCTTTGCCATGAGTGGGTCCTTTCGAGGCGAAGACGGGTGGGCGAGGTATTGCGGTCCGGATGGACGTTCGGTTTGACTAGATGAACATCATGAACAGCTTGGCCATGACAAAGCTGATGAGTCCGCAGGCGGGGAAGGTGAAGAACCAGGTGAACATCATGTCCTTGACGACACCGAAGTTGATCGCCGAGAGGCGCTTGACGGCACCGACACCCATAATGGCGCAGGTCTTGATGTGCGTGGAGGACACGGGGATGCCGGTAAGGGTGGCAAGTAGCAGGTTTGCGGCGCCCGCCAGGTCGGCGGAGAAGCCCTGGTACTTTTCGAGCTTGACCATGCTCTGACCGACAGACTTGATGATGCGCTCACCGCCCACGCTGGTGCCGATGCCCATGGTGGCCGAGCACAGCAGCATGATCCAGATGGGGATGCCGGCGTCGCCGACGCTCGTCTGCCCGCTGGCAAAGGCGACACCTAAAAAGAGCACGCCGATGAACTTCTGTCCATCCTGCGCGCCGTGCATAAAGCTCATGGCCGCAGCGCTCGCGATCTGAGCGTATTTAAAGAAGACGTTGGCGCGTCGCCTGTTGGCGGCGGCGAAAAGAATCGAGACGAGCTTGCACAGGATCCAGCCCATGACAAAGCCCAGGCCGATGGAG
>UROO01000148.1 GCA_900549555.1 uncultured Collinsella sp.
ACACCCTAGAGTTCGTCGGCAGCGTCAGATGTGTATAAGAGACAGTGTATATGCTGCGCCTTTGGCCCCGGCCCCATCGCGAGCCGGAGCCTTTTGTTTGGAGCGGAAACTGTGACCCGGAATTGCCACTCGGAATGGGACGTGCTTTCCGGATGGCGTGCTTGGCGGAAACTACGGCCCAGTTTTTGGCTCCAGAACGGGATACAGTTTCCGGAACGGTCCACGTGCGGGGGTGTACCGCCCCTTTTCGTGCTCCGCTTGTCGAATTAAGTTATAGCTAGCTATATTATAGGAAGGTATAATATAGCTAGCTATAACGTAAAGGAAGGATGGTCTATGTTTGTCGGAAGAACAGCGGAAATGTCCGAGCTCAATCGACTGTATGGCACGGACTCCTTTGAGATGCCTGTGATTTACGGCCGCCGTCGTGTGGGTAAAACGCGCCTTATCACAGAGTTCATCCAAGGCAAGAAGGCTATTTACTTTCAAGCTCGTCGTACCAATGCGGAGGCAAACCTGCACGGCTTTAGCCAGGCGATACTTGCAGGCTCGGTTGGTGCTGCAGGCGTGTCGTTTCGTAGTTTTGACGAAGCGTTCGATGCATTGGCCACCATGGCTCGCACGGAACGTTTGGTTGTCGTGATTGACGAGTATCCCTATCTCGCCCAATCGAATCCCGAAATCAGCTCGTTGCTGCAAGACAAGATCGACCACTTATACAAAGAGACCAGGCTAATGCTGATCCTATGCGGCTCGTCTCTTTCGTTTATGGAGGAACAGGTGTTGGGCTACGAGAGCCCACTATACGGTAGGCGTACGGCCCAGTTTAAGATTATGCCGCTCGATTTTACGACGACCCTCGGGTTGTGGCAGAGCATGGGTCGCGAAGACGCTGCAGTTTGCTATGGCATGACGGGCGGCATTCCTGCATATATCGAGAAAGTCGATCCTGCCGTATCGCTCAAGGACAACATCAAACGTCTTTTTCTTACTCCTACGGGCTATCTCTTTGAGGAGCCGAGTAACCTGCTGTTGCAAGAGTGCCGCAATCCCGAGCAATATGATGCGATTGTGCAAGCAATTGCTCAGGGGCGCTCGAGGATCTCGGAGATTGCGAGCTCTACGGGAATCCCTGCGAGCAACGTAAAGAGCTATGTGGATAAGCTGGCGTCGCTTGGGATTGTCGAGCGCGAGCTGCCCCTAAACGAGACGAGCAATAAGCGAGCCGTGTATCTGCTGAGCGACCAGATGTTTAGGTTCTGGTACAAGTTTGTTCCGCAGAACATCGGGCTGATTCAAAACGACATGGCCGAGATGGCGTATAAGCGCATTGAGCCGCACGTATCGGATTACATGGGTACGGTCTTTGAGCTTATATGCAGACAATACGTGTACGAACTCGCGCGCGCGGGCCGGCTCGACGTGGTTCCGGCGAGCGTCGGGCGCTGGTGGGGGACGGATAATCGCACGCATACGCAGGAAGAAATCGACTTAATTGTTGACGATGGCGAGGGCACTGCTCTGTTTGCGGAGTGCAAATGGCGCAATGAACCGGTGGGCGAAGACGTGCTGCAAAAGCTCGTGCACCGAAGCGAGCTCTTTAGACGGCAACGAAAAAGCTATGCACTATTCTCAAAAAGCGGCTTTACGCAGGGATGTCGGGATGCCGCGGAGAGCAGGGGAGACGTCAAGCTGATCTCGTTTGCCGAGATGTGCGAGCGGAGATAACCAAGCGCGCTCTGATGTGATGCTCGGAATGGGACGCGCTTTCCCTTTGGCGGAAAGCGCGTCCCAGATTTCGGCCTCAGAGTGGGACGCATTTTCCGGTAGAGGCCTGGAGCGGAAAGCACGTCCCAGAATCCGGGCAATTCGCTGGTCCGGTGGTTGAGCAAGCGCCGCGCCAAGGATGCCGAGCGTAAAACCTACAATGAAAACGGCGTAAAAACTGCATTGAGAATGGCGTAATTTCGCAGGATGACGTCGCCCGCTGGTGCTGCAGGAGCGGTGACCTGCAAACCTTGGGTTTTCGGACGAGCTTGCGCGAGAGAGCAGGCCAGTATGTGCGCTCGAAGGCCCGCGTTCGCGTGCGCCCCAAGCGCTACTTCTGTGACCCGTCACTTGCGGCGGCGTTGCTGGGGGCTACCCCTGAGCGGCTGCTTGGCGATATGCAAACGCTGGGGATGCTCTTTGAGAATCTCATCCTGCGCGACGTGCGCGTGTTCCTTTCCACCTACGGCGGTGTCGACAACAGTGTTCATTATTTCCGAGATGAGAAGGGCCTTGAGGTCGATCTGATCGTTGAGCACGACGGGCGTTGGGGAGGCGGCGGCGTCGACAGTTCGATAACGCCACCGCTCTGTTTCTAAATCATTGCAATCCCGCGCACGGCACTCAGCAGCTCGTACTCCCTTTGACTCCACTGGCGCAGCTCGGCAGCCTCGACGGCGTCGTGGCACAGATCCAAAAACACCTCGGCGCCCTCGCAGAAGCACTCGCGGGCAAAGGCGCCGGATCCGTCCGCAACGCACACGCTGTCGGCGAAGAGCATCCATCTGGACGGCTCACGAGGGTCATCTCCGAGCAGCTTGATCTGCAGCACGTGCGGGTCGCCGGCGGCGCAGAGCTCTTCCTCGAGCACCTGCACGGTAAAGCGCATCTGGTGGGAGAGGCTGTTCTTGACCATGGCCGAGGCATAGCCGCTCGGCTCGTCCAGAAGATGCATTCGTTTTGGCTTGGCTGCCAGGTTGTGGAAGTTGCGCTCACTGCGCACGGAGAAATTGTCCATACGGACTCCTTTCATCGATGTTGGCAGGGCCACCGTGCCTCTTGGCCGGTTGGCGTCGGGATCGTGGAGCCAACTCTCTACCCCGACTCTGGATAAAACGCGCCCGCTCCTTGCGGGCAAGAGGAAGTCTATCAACGTGTACGGACAGAAATCAAGCGCCGCCTGCGAAATGACGCGTGAACGGCGTTGGTTCCCAAGTGATTATTCGGCTTTCATCCGGAAAAGTGTTGAAATAGGCACCTTAAAACTTCGGAAAAGTGTCAAATTCAATAGGCAAATTATCCGGAAAAATGTAGCTGGATGACAAAACAGCACTTAGAAGCCGGTGCTGGATGCGGGATCTTGCGGCCGCCTTCAGTCCTCGCTACTCGTCGTCTCCGTCGTTGGGGTCGCCCTTGAGGGTGTTGATGTCCAGGTACTGGTTATCGTCCTCTTTTTGCTGGGTCTCCGACTCCGCTTGGGTGGGGCCGCGGAACAGCTGGAATCCCTCAAACGCAATGACGCCGAGCAGGGCAATGACAATGGCGATAAAGGCAACCTTGACTGCTTGCGGAAATTCCGAGAAACGCAGCGCCTTTTCCTCGGCGTAATAATCGGCGAAGCGCTCTTCGCCCGTGCTTTTGGTATACGCCGGCGCGGACGCGGCCTCCGGGTCATATTCCGGTGCAGGCGTGGCAGCGTACGGATCGTTGAGATAATCGCTCGATGCGGTGCCATAGTCCTCGGTCTCGATGCGACCGTTGCCAGCATAGTCATCGGAATAATCGGAATATGTCGCACCGCCCTCATAGTCCGCGGCGCTCGTGTTGGCGGCAAAAAGCGGGTTAACTGGAACGTCGAGCGCCGGCATGCCGGTAGAGGTCTCATCCAGATCGGCTGCAGCCCAGGAATCGTAGGCAACCTGACGGGCAACGGGCTCATCGAGCCTTGCGACCGGAGGCTTGCGTGCCGCAGGAACAGGCAACTGCTGGGCCTGTCTCTTATACACATCTCCGAGCCCACGAGACGGACTCCTATCT
>UROO01000149.1 GCA_900549555.1 uncultured Collinsella sp.
TCTACACCCTAGAGTTCGTCGGCAGCGTCAGATGTGTATAAGAGACAGCAGTAAGCCTACCCCGCCTTGAGGTTAGGAGCGGCGGGCGCGGAGCTTTTCGTAGCCGTCGGCAAAGAAGGCGACCGTGGCGGCGTCGGCCTCGGCGGCGTCCGTCTCGGTTGCGGGGACCACGCCGTGCTCGTCGCTCACCAGGAACAGCGCGCCCTTAAGCTGCGCGGGAATGTCTACGCGCGTGACCGGGATGCCCTTGGTCTGGGCCAGCTGCTCGATGAGCGTCGCCGTGCCGCACAGGAACTCGTCCGCCGGCGCCACAAAGGCAAGCTCGCCATTGTTGACGGCGGCGAGCAGCTCGGGCGCCACGCCGGTTTCGTCAGCCTCGGAGCGGGCCTCGGCGGAGCGGGCGCACAGCGCCTTGGCCGACGTATCGGCGAGCGGCTCGTACTCCCCCACCGTCATGGCGGCGTTGCCGTTGATGTCGATCACCAGCATGAGCACACCGTCGCGCGCGGTGTAATCGCCCTCGGCAAGCGACCACTCAACGTGCTGTTTGGCCCAGCTGAGCATGTTATGGGTAAGCGGCTCGCCCTGCACCAGGCGCTCGGACAGTGCGCGAATGTGACGGTTGAGCATGGGCACCTTTTTGTTGGACATGCGCCAACGGCAGACAAGCGCGGGCTTGTCGAGCGTAAACTTCTCAACCGCCTCCTGATTGGCGCAAAAGTCCTCGTACGCACGCTGATCCTCGGCATTGCCAAACAGCTCGGCATCATCAATCTGGGGCATGGTCATACCTTTCGTGTTAGTCATTCCGTCCTCTTATACCAAAAAGACGGCCCTCCAAACGGAGCGACCGTCTTTTGCAGAGATTATTTTAGAAGCGAGGCTAGTCCAAGGGACGAGATAACATCCCATCCTCCCCAGTCAACCTAACAGGTCGGCGAGGGTTGCCCAGGTGCCGCAGATTGCCGTGAAAGAGGAGCGACGCGTACTTGGGTACGCGAGCGACGAATGAGCGGCAAGGTGCGGTGGCTGGGCAAGCCGCAGCGCCACCTCCCTACTTAGTGGCGGAAGTGGCGGGCCCCCGTGAAGACCATCGCAATATTGTGCTCGTTGCAGGCCTGGACGCTCTCGTCGTCGCGCTTGGAGCCGCCGGGCTGGATGATGCAGGTCACGCCGTGCGCGGCAAGCACGTCGACGTTGTCGCGGAACGGGAAGAACGCGTCGCTTGCACAGGCAAAGCCGCCCTTCTCCACGCCCTCGCGCTCGCAGAAGTCCTCGGCGCGCTCGCAGGCAAGCAGTGCAGAGTCAACGCGGTTGGGCTGACCCGGGCCCATGCCAATGCCGGCCTTACCCTTGGAGACCAGGATGGCGTTGGACTTGACGCCCTTGCAGACCTTCCAGGCAAACTCGAGCTCGGCCATCTCGGCGTCGGTGGGCTTGCGGTCGGTGGGGAACGTAAAGGTCGCAGGATCCTCGGTCACGTGGTCGACCTCCTGCACCAGCATGCCGCCGTCGACGGAGCGCAGCTCCACCTGGGCGCCGTGGTCCACGCCGCCGGTGGCCAGCACGCGCAGGTTGGGGCGCTTGGCCATGCGCTCGAGCGCCTCGGCAGTGTAGCTCGGAGCGATGATAACCTCGACGAACTGCTTGTTCTGATCGGCAAAGTGCTCAACCAGCTCATAGGGAACCTCGCGGTTGCAGGCGATGATGCCGCCGAAGGCGCTCTTGGGATCGCAGGCGAAGGCGCGGTCGTAGGCGGCCGTGATGTCCTCGGCCACGGCGGAGCCGCAGGGGTTCTGATGCTTGAGGATCACGCAGGCCGGCTCGTCGAACTCGCGGACCAGGTTCCAAGCGGCGTCGGCATCCAGATAGTTGTTGTAGCTGAGCGGCTTGCCCTGGATCTGCTCGGAGCCCACGAGCGGGAACTGCGAGCTCGCGGTATTCTCGCAGCCCTCGGCAAAGCGATAGACCGTGGCCTTTTGCTGCGGGTTCTCGCCATAGCGCAGGTCGTCGACCTTCTCCAGCGAGATCTCGAGCTTGGCAGAGGTGTCCGCCACGTCGCTTGCCTGGGCGGCAAGCCAACGGGAGATAGCCGTGTCGTAGGCGGCGGTGGTCTGGTAGACCTTCACCTGCAGGCGACGACGGGTGGAAAGCGTGGTGCAGCCACCGGTCTCGCGCATCTCAGCCAGGACGGCATCATAGTCGGCCGGGTCGGAGATGACGGTAACGCTCGCGGCGTTCTTGGCGGCAGAGCGCAGCATGGAGGGACCGCCGATGTCGATGTGCTCGATGGCATCCGCGAAGGTGACCTCGGGGTTGGCGACGGTCTTCTCGAACTCGTACAGGTTGACGACGACCAGGTCGATCAGCTTAATGCCGTGCTGTGCCGCCTCCTGCATGTGCTGCTCGGAATCGCGGCGGGCCAGCAGCGCGCCGTGGACCTTGGGGTGCAGGGTCTTAACGCGGCCGTCCATCATCTCGGGATAGCCAGTGAACTCCTCGATGGGGGTTACGGGAACGCCCGCGTCCTCGATGGCACGAGCCGTGCCGCCCGTAGAGATGATCTCGACGCCAAAGTCATCGACCAGCGTCCGTGCGAAATCGACGACGCCCGTCTTATCGGTAACCGAGATCAACGCGCGTGCGATCTTCACATCAGATCCCATGCAGTCCTCCTGTCTGGTACGCCGCCGTGCTCTGTGAGTCGGTGATACGTCGATCTGCAGCGCTCGCGCAGCGGCATTGAAAATACTGATTCAATGTAGCGCATCGAGCGCATCGATGCACCCCGCAACGCACGCATGTGCAGAAAAAGTTTGCGAGCGGAGGGGGTGAGCACGGCACCGGGCACGGTGAGTTCATGGAACACAGGGGCACCATAATTAGATGCCAATAGCGTGGTAGAACTGTGCTCAATATGCATCCGCGAAAGAAAGAGGCACCATGGTCTCGCGGGTTCTCTACCGACCGTTTGATACCGAAGACTTCGACGCCATCGCGCTGATTCTGCAGCAGCTTTGGCATAACAATTCGGATAACGATGAGTACAACCGCCTTGAGGGCGCGTGCGACCTCGCCTATTGCCTTTCGTCGTCGACGTTTTCGCAGGTTGCCGTAATCGACGGTCAGGCGCGTGGCATTGCGCTCGCGCGTGCGGGGCAGAGTTCCGGCGCCACCGTCAAGGAACATTGGATGGATACCGAACGCGCGCTGCTATCGCAGATGCGCGAGCTGGAGCCCGATGCCTGCGCCGAGTACCTCTCATTTGTGCGCGCAACCATCCGAACCAACAACCGCCTACTCGAGAGCAGCCCGCTGCCGCACGACAACGAGGTCACGCTGCTTGCCGTTGATCGCGACGTCCACGGCCTGGGCGTTGGCTCGGTGTTGCTCGATGCCGCGGTCTCGTATCTGTCCTCGCGCGGGGCGACAAGGGCGCACCTGTACACCGACTCCAACTGCTCGTGGAAGTTCTACGAGCTGCACGGCTTTAAGCGCGCGGCCACGCACCGCGCCAACCGCGAAGAGCGCCGTCACGACATGCCGCGCGAAAGCTTCCTCTACGAACTTGACCTAAATGACTAGGCCCAGCAGCCATACCTAGTCATTTAGGAACGTCCCCAGTGACTAGTCGTTGGGGACAGTCTTCGTAGGTAGCGCATGAAAAAGGGATGGGCTTCCCCCGACGGCTGTCGAGAAAAGCCCATCCCATAATTTAGGACCGCTAGAACTGTCTCTTATACACATCTCCGAGCCCACGAGACGGACTCCTATCTCGT
>UROO01000150.1 GCA_900549555.1 uncultured Collinsella sp.
CAGAAGACGGCATACGATATCTAGTACGGTCTCGTGGGCTCGGGGTCCTCGGCGATCAGCGCTGCACCCGCCATGACCATGCCGGGGATGCAAAAACCGCACTGCACGGCGCCCACGGCGCCAAAGGCGTACACAAAGGCCTCGCGCACGTCCTGGGGCAGGCCCTCGACGGTCACGATGTTGCGACCGGCGGCAAGAGCGGTGGTCAGCACGCACGCCTTGACAGCCGCACCGTCCACATGAATGGTGCAGGTACCGCAGGCGCCCTCGGAGCAGCCGTCCTTGGCGGAGTGAATGTGCAGGTCGTCGCGCAGGTAGCGCAGCAGCGGTTTGTTTTGAGTCGTCGTGCGCTCGACGCCGTTAACGGTAAAAGTGAATTCCTGTGCCATGGTGATTCCCTTCTACACGCCGGCGGCGATGCCGGTGCGGTCGTGGATGGCGCCATGAGGGCAGACGACGGCGCACATGCCGCACGACAGGCAGTCCACGCCGTCGATATGGGCGCAGTTGTCCTCGATGCGGATAGCGCCGGCAGGGCACTTTTTGGCGCACATGCCGCAACCGATGCAGCTCGTGTCGCAGATCTTGCGCGCAATGGCGCCCTTATCGGTGTTGTTGCAGCGCACCAGAATGTTCTGGTAGCCGGGAACGAAGGCAATCACGCGCTGCGGGCACGCCATGCCGCACAGGCCACAGCCCGTGCACTTGGAGCGATCCACGCGGGCGATGCCATCGACCAGCGCAATAGCGCCGTGGGGGCAGGCCGTGACGCAGGCGCCACAGCCAATGCAGCCTTCGCTGCAGCGGGCGTCGCCGCCTGCGGAGGCGCAACCACTTCCGCAGGCAACGTAGGCCACGTTATGTTGAATGGATTTGGCCATAAGAGACTCGCCTATTTCTTAAGAAGGTACGAATAGTTGTCGCGCACGGCCCTGATGGTCAGGCGGACGGCCTCGGGAAGACCGGTGTTGACGGCATCGACCGAGACGGTGCGGACCGTGCCGGCGACGCGGACCTTAAAGTGGTCCTCGTCCACGGCCAGGAAGCCCTCGTTCTCGGAGTTCTCCATGTCCTGCTCGCTCCAGAACAGGGTGAGCTTGTCCTTGTAGGGGCGACCCTCCTGGTAGGGACAGAACACGGCGCAGTTGCCGCACTCGTTGCACATGCCGTCGACATGGACGACCTGATGCTTGGCCAGGCCCGGCACCTTAATTGCCACGTTGGCGCGGTTGGGGCACACGTCGCAGCAGACCTCGCACACCGAGCCGCAGCCCAGGCAGCGGGTCTTGGTGCAGTTGCGCTTGTCGCGGCACAGCGACCCCTTGCGCTCGTAGCAGGTGTCCTCGCGGCCGGCCTGCTCGTTGCAGTCGGCGTACTTGTTAAAGTCCACACCGGCGATGGCACGGGCGACCTCGGCGGCATCGGCGATAGCCTCGACCACGGTGGCAGGACCGCGACGGCAGTCGCCGGCAGCCCAAACGCCCTCGACGCCGGTGGAGGTGGCGGCAAGACGGCCGCGACGGTCGTGCTCGACGCCCGCGGCATCGTACAGGCTGGCATCGATGCCCTCGCCCACGGCGCAGATCACCGTGGTGGCGGAAAGCTCGACGGTCTCGCCCGTGGCGACGGGGCTGCGACGGCCGCTTGCATCCGGCTCGCCAAGCTCCATAACGTCGCAGGTCAGCACGGCGCCGCTAAGCGCCTTGGGGGCCAACAGCTCGCAGAACTCAACACCGTCGGCAAGAGCAAGATCAAGCTCTTCCTCGTCAGCGGGCATCTGCTTCTTGGTGCGGCGGTAGACCAGGCGCACGTTCTTCACACCAGCCAGGCGCTTGGCCACGCGGGCCGCGTCCATGGCGGTGTTGCCGGCGCCAATGACCACGACGTCCTCGCCCAGCTCGAGCTTCTCGCCCTTCTTGGCGGCCTCGAGGAACTCCAGCACGTCGAGCTCGGCGCCCTCGCCCAAGCCCGCAGAGCCGGGCATCCAGGCACCGGTGGCCACGACCACGTCGGTAAAGCCTTGAGCCTTGAGCTCGTCGATGGAATCCACGCGAGCGTTGAGCTGCACCTTGGCGCCAAAGGCTAGGCAGAGCTCGGCATCGTGGGAGATATCGTCGCTCGCGATGCGGAACTCGGGAATCACGTGACGGACCACGCCACCGAGCGAATCGCGGGCCTCGAAGATGGTGACGGGCACGCCGGCACGCGTCAGGAAGAACGCCGTCGCCAGGCCGGCCGGGCCGCCGCCGATAACGGCAACGTTGTGCTCGCCGTCGTTGGCGATGGCCTGGGCGCGCAGCTTGGGCAGCACGGCGGTCATGGCCTCGCGGGCGGCCTTGAGCTTGCTGGCGCGAATCTGGGCGCCCTCGGGCTCGTAGAACGCACGCTCGCAGGCACGGCCGCAGGGATGCGGGCAGATAGTGCCGGTAATGAACGGCAGGGCGTTGCGCTCGATGATGATGTTGAGTGCGTCCTCGTAGCGGCCCTCGTCAACAGCCGCCAAGTAGGCGGGAATATCCTGCTGGATGGGGCAGCTCGTGCGGCACGGCGTGGTAAAGCAGTCGGAAAGCGGGCTCTTGCCGGCAACCTTGCGGTCGGGTAGCGGGCGCAGCGGCTTCTTGTAGAGCGGGTTGGTGAGCGAGTCGGTCTGGATCGCGGTCACGGCCTCGAGCGAGACGCCCTCAAACGGCTTGCCGTCCAGATCGGTGAACTCGCCGGCCATCTGACTAAAGCGCTCGTAGCCACCGGGCTTGAGCACATCGGTCGCCAGGGTGACGGGCCAAATGCCGGCGTTATACAGGGCGCGGAT
This sequence comes from uncultured Collinsella sp., assembly GCA_900549555.1. Taxonomy (GTDB): domain Bacteria; phylum Actinomycetota; class Coriobacteriia; order Coriobacteriales; family Coriobacteriaceae; genus Collinsella. The sequence continues at coordinate 2,810 of UROO01000150.1, forward strand.
GTTGTAGACCGTGGCGCCGCCGGAGTAGCTGATGCGCAGCTTGCCATCGAACTGCTCGGTAATGCGGCGGGCAGCCTCGATGGTCAGCGAGAACAGCGAACGGCCGGACATGTACATCTCGGTGCCGGGCAGCTCGTTCCGCGTGGTGTCGACCGGGAAGGTGTTGGAGAGCTTCAGCCCAAACTCCAGGCCGTTCTTTTCCGCCAGCTCCTTGAGCCTGTGGAACATTGGAACGGCGTCCTTATACTGGAGGTCCTCGCGGAAGTGCCTGTCGTCAAAGGCGATATAGTCGTAGCCCATGGAGTCGAGGATGCTGCGGGCGGTCTTGTAGCCGAGGATGGTGGGGTTGCACTTGACGAAGGTGTGCAGATGCTTTTCCTTGAGAAGATAGCTTGCGATGCGCTCGATCTCCTGCGGCGGGCAGCCGTGGAGCGTGGAGAGCGTAACGGAGCGGGAAACATTGGGGGAGATCGAGGCGATGAAGTCCTTTTCCTCGGGGAAGAGCTCGGTCAGGACTTTTTTACATTCCTTGAACTGCGCGGTCTTGCCCGCGTCCATCATGTTGTTGATATAGGTGTTGACCTTGCGGCCCTTGATGCCGTCCAGGTCGTAGCCGACGGACATATTGAACACGAACCCGTCGGGATCGCCGAAGCCGTAGACCTTGCTCATGACCTTGAGCGCGCACCAGGCCTTGATATACTCATTCTGCGCCTGCGGGACTTCGAGCTCGGTCGACCATTCCTGGTTGTAGCCCTCGTCAGCGGCGAGGATACAGGGGCGGGGAACACAGGCGGCAAGCTCCGCGCCGTCCATTTTCTGCACGGTCTTGACCTCGAAAAAGCGCGCGCCGGCGGCATAGGCCGCGATGATATTCTGCGCAAGCTGGCTGTTGGGGCCGGCGGCGGGGCCAAACGGCTGTCTCTTATACACATCTGACGCTGCCGACGAACTCTAGGGTGTAGA
>UROO01000151.1 GCA_900549555.1 uncultured Collinsella sp.
ATCTACACCCTAGAGTTCGTCGGCAGCGTCAGATGTGTATAAGAGACAGGATTCGCTCCCGCTGGCGTTGGATTCCCGAAGAGCGCATCATCGAGGTCTACGAGATTCCCTACACCACTAAGACCGATGTCATCATCGAGCGCATCGTCAAGCTCTCCAAGGAGGGCAAGGTCAAGGAGATCGCAGACATCCGCGACGAAACCGACCTCTCGGGTTTGCGCATCGCCATCGACCTTAAGCGCGGCGTCGACCCCGACAAGCTTATGGCCAAGCTCTATCGCTCGACCACGCTGCAGGATTCGTTCTCGTGCAACTTCAACGTGTTGGTCGATGGTTACCCTCGCGTTATGGGCGTGCGTCAGATCCTGCACGAGTGGGTCAAGTGGCGTATTGAGTCCACGCGTCGCCGCATTAACTTTGACCTGGGCAAAAAGTCCGAGCGCCTGCACCTGCTGCACGGCCTCGAGGCGATCCTGCTCGACATCGACAAGGCGATCGCCATCATCCGTGGCACCAAGCTCGAGGCCGAGGTCGTGCCCAACCTTATTCGCGGCTTCGACATCGACGAGACCCAGGCCGAGTTTGTTGCCGAGCTCAAGCTCCGCAACATCAACGAGGAGTACATCCTCAACCGCACCAAGGACATCGCTAAGCTTGAGGGCGAGATTGCCGAGCTTGAGGAGATCCTCTCCAGCGAGGAGAACATCAAGAAGGTCATCAGCGACGAGCTGGCCGCGGTCAACAAGAAATATGTGATGCCGCGTCGCACGGGCAGGATCGAGCCCCACGAGGTCATCGAGGTAAGCCTGGAGCCCGAGGTCGAGGAGTACCCGGTCACCATCATGCTCTCGCGCGATGGCTACCTTAAGAAGATGACGGACCGCGTGCTCAAGAAGGCGACCACGCTCAAGTACAAGGACGGCGACAAACCCTTTATCGAGTTCCCGTCCTCCAACACCCACGAGCTGCTGGTCTTTACCAACAAGAGCCAGGTGTACAAGTGCAAGGTTGCGGCGTTTGAGGACACCAAGTCGGCCCAGCTGGGCTCGTACCTGCCGACCGATCTCGAGATGGAACCCGATGAGAGTGCCATCTGGGTCATCGACCCCGAGGACTACAAGGCCGACGCGCTGTTCGTCTTTGAGAACGGCCGCGTGGTGCGCGTCGCGCTTTCTGGATACGTCACCAAGACCAACCGCAAGCGCCTCAAGAACGCCATCTACGGCGGTAGCAAGCTGCTGTATGCCCAGGTGCTCAAGGAAGATCGCGACATCGCGCTGGTCTCGAGCGACTATCGTTTGATGAACTTCAACACGTCGCTGCTCAAGACCAAGACGACCACCAACACGCAGGGCGTCCAAGCCTTTACGGCCAAGAAGGGCCGCTCGGTCACCACCGTCGGCACGACCGAGGAAATCCTTGGCGCCGGCGTCTCGGCCGAAAAGTTCACCGCGCAGAGCCTCCCCTGCGCCGGTGCCCTCATGAAGGAAAACGACATGCCGAGCTTGTTTGACTAACAGCCGACTGGCCGATTCCGATAGCCCAGTTCCCTTGCAACGCAACAAGGCCCGAATGGTTCTAATGAACCTTTCGGGTCTTGTTCGTTATTAGAAATGCGCGCTAGGCCAGCTTGCGGGCGAGCTCTCGCACCTCTTCTAACTTGGGCGACGATGCCATGCTGTCGCGCTCGGTCATACCGCTGATGGTGACAATGCCCTGATCCTCCCACTTGCAGTACGCGCATGTGGACTTGTACATAGCAATCGCCGCATCATAGACGCCCTCGCTGTGGCTATCGAGCAAAAGGGCCGTCTTGGTGAACGGGAAGCCCGTAGCACCGAAGGCGTACAGGCGGTCGATGGCGGCCTTCTCCTGCGCAGTGATATCAAACCAGTAGATGGGCGAAGCGAAGACAACCATGTCGGCGTCTTTCAGCGACTCGATCACCTTGGCCATGTCATCCTTCTGCACGCAAGTGCCCTCGTGGGCAAAACAATACTGACACCCCAGGCAACCAGCGATTTTCTTACTGGCAACGCGGATGACCTCGACCGTATGGCCGGCCTCGCGCGCGGTCTCGGCAAACGCCTCGACCATGGTGTCGGTATTGGCGCCCTTGCGCGGGCTACCACTCAATACAACGATATTCATAGAAATCTCCCTCCTTCATGCCGCAGGCGCGCGGCACACATTTCGTTGTAACCAAAACGGATGGAGCTATTCAGTCGTCTATAGATCGCATCTCTCGTTCGCGCTCTCTAGACACAATCTTATTGGCTGATAACTCCTCGGCCACCTTGATTCTCTCTCCGAGAATTGAACAGCAAATCGTTGCTCGCAAAGTATCGACTGTGGGAAAATTAACTTGAGCTTTCTCCCTGCTCGCATAAGCGTTCGCGTGAAAGAGCCTAGCCGCATCGGCCAGGCGCAATATAGATCCGCGGAAACCAGCCTACGAACAAGGAGCGTCTTATGTATGGACAGCATGTTGCACCGCAGACCCATAACAAACGGACTGGCCTGTCTATCCGCGACGTCAAGCGTCATGCAGACGCCAGAATCGCCGCCTTCGGAGTAAGCATTCTTGTGGCAGGACTGCTTTTGCTACCCTGCGCAGCACTGGCGACAGAAATGCCCGAAACCGATGTCGCAGCACCCATTACCTGCAACGAAGCCAACGCGGAAGGCAGCTTCACAGCTACCGCCGTTGTCGACCATAACTATGACCTGGAGCTCCCTCCTGCCTTCATGTTGGTCCAGAATGAGGCGTTTGTATACGATTTCCTCGACAAACCCGAGGACTTCATCTACGGGCTTAACGACACCGTCCATCTCTTCAAGATCGACACCGATACCGAAAGCCTTATAAAAACCGAGAACCCCAAAGAGGCCAGCGTCTCTATTGCCCTGACCATGATTGACAATCACGTTAGAGCAACCGTGGTCTTTACAGGCAGTTACGCCGACGACCAAATCCCTTACAGGCTGGACCTCAACAGCTCAACCTACCTTGGCACACACGTTGACCGTGACTTCGACAGCGGGCAGGGGATTATGCACGAAACGCGGCACGATTACTACATCCGTTACGTCTTCGACAGTGACGTGCACTTGATTGCAACCGATACGAGCGGTTCCAAACCCGAACCGGAAACCAAGCCCGAGCCCACACCGCAGCCCAATGCAAAAAAGCCCACGGCAAATCCCGTTTCCACCAAGGCAGTAGCGGCGGTTAAACCAGCCGGGGCCACCCTACCCGCGACGGGCGACAACGGTGCGATGGCAGCCGCCCTGAGTGCTGCCGGTGCTATAGTTGCGGCAGTTGGCATTTCTGCAACAAGGCGTCGCAACCACTAGCAAGCATTTCGTACCCCGCAGACAAAGCTCTATCCCCGCTCCGATGAGCTTTACTCACCGAGAAGTTTCTTCCCCACGGAAATGAGTTTCTTTCCAACGGCCGCCTTCACGCCAATCATTACAACCACGTGGGCAGTGCGGGCTTCGAGGTCCGCAGCGAGGACGTCCCCCGATGCCCGTACTGCGGCTGGCAACTTGTACCGTGGGTGCGCGACGACACGTTTCTGCAGGGTGCGGCTTGGCGCGAGGGCCTCGGACGATACGAGCGCTTCGTGCGCGAGCGCGGCGATGGCCGCGTGCTGTTGCTGGAGCTGTCTCTTATACACATCTGACGCTGCCGACGAACTCTAGGGTGTA
>UROO01000152.1 GCA_900549555.1 uncultured Collinsella sp.
GAGATAGGAGTCCGTCTCGTGGGCTCGGAGATGTGTATAAGAGACAGACCTGCAGGCCGAGCTGCGCGAGACGTCTAACAAGCTCAAGAAGGCGCTGACCGGTGGCTCTTCTGATGCCATCTCCAGTGCCATCGAGGGCGCCGTTGAGGTTAACGGCTACAAGCTCGTTGTCGCTGAGCTCCAGGGTCTCGAGGCCGCTGACCTGCGCAACGTTTGGGATACCGTGCGCCAGAAGGTCGCCGGTCCCGTCGCCTGCGTCGTCGCCAGCGTGACCGAGAAGGGTACCCCGGCCCTGCTCGCCGCCGGCTCCGACGATGCCGTCAAGGCCGGTTTCCACGCCGGTAACGTGATTAAGCAGATTGCGGGCCTGGTCGACGGTCGCGGCGGCGGTCGTCCCAACATGGCCCAGGCCGGTGGCAAGAACGCCGCCGGTATCGCCGATGCCCTCGCGGCCGCCAAGACCGCGCTCGGCGCCTAAGTAGTCGCTGTGGTCGCGCTCGCGCTGGACATAGGGGAGACCAGGATCGGCATCGCCGTCTCGAGCCGTGATGGCAAGATGGCGATGCCCGTCAAGGTGCTCCCGGCCGCCGAGGTCACTGGTATGGCTAAGACGTTCCGTTACCTGGTCGAGGACTATGAGCCCGACATCTTGGTGAGCGGGCGTCCCCTGACCATGGCCGGCGAGCCCGGCCCCCAGGCCGAGCGCGTTGCCGCCGTAGCGCAAAAGATCGCCGACGAGCTCGATCTTCCGCTGGAGTTTGAGGACGAGCGCCTGTCCTCGCAAGAGGCCAAGCGTATCCTGCGCGAGCAGGGACTCAACGAAAAGCAGATGAGGGGCAAGATCGACATGATCGCCGCCAGCCTGTTCTTGCAGACGTGGCTCGATCGCAAAAACGAGGAGGTTTCGCATGTCTAGCGCTTTCGATCCGCGCCAGCCGAATCGTACACGACAGCCTGCGCCACGCCCTGTATCGTCCGGTCAGCGTCCGATGCAACCGACTCAGCGCGCGGCCCAACCCGCCGTACGTTCGGCGCAGCCCTCTTCTCGCCCCGCGCAGCCCACTCAGCGTCCGGGCCAGCAGCCTGCTAGTCGTCCTGCTCAGCAGTCTGCTGCCCATACAGCCCAGCCCGCGGGCGGTTCCCGCTTTAAGCAGCAGGCTCCTGCCCAGCGCACGCAGGGACAGGCACCGCAATCACGCTCCCACGCACATCATGCTCATGGCTCGCACGGCGTTGCTCCGGCCACGCGCTCGAGCTATAACACGCGCTCTCGCCGTGGTGCCCAAAAGAAAAGCTCCCCGGTGCCTATGATTATCGGTGCTGTGGTTGCGGCGATCGTTCTCGCTGCCATCGACTTCTTCGCCGTACCGGCTGTCAAGGGCTTTTTTGCCGGTGAGGATGCGAAAGTCACCGCTGGCCAGCAGGTTACTATCACTATTCCCGATGGTGCCTCGGGTGACAGCATCGCTTCGATTCTCTCCGAGAACCATATCGTCGAAAATCCCAAGGATTATTACGCGGCGGTCAAAAAGCTCAACGCCGACATGTCGCTCAAGCCCGGCACCTACTCGTTCACGACGCTCATGGACGCGACCAAGGTCGTTCAGCAGCTCATGGAGGGCCCCAATGCGGGCTCCGATGCACTGACTATCCCAGAGGGCCTGACGGTTGATCAGGTCGCCGATCGCGTGGCCAAGGCATACGACAGTATCTCCAAGGAAGACTTCCTCAATCAGGCAAAGGCCTCCAACTATGTGAAGGACTATAGCTTCCTTGAGGGCGCTGCAAACGATTCGCTCGAGGGCTTCCTGTTCCCCAAGACCTATTCGTTGGGTAAGGACCCGTCTGCCGATGATGTGATTCGCGCCATGCTCGATCAATTCAACACCGAGTACAAGTCGCTCGATTTTGCCGGTTGCGAGGCCAAAATCAAGGAGCGCTACGGCGTGGAGATGTCTGATTACGACATCATCAATCTCGCTTCCATCGTTGAGCGCGAAGGCCTCAACGCCGAGCAGCGCGCGCATGTCGCCTCGGTGTTCTACAACCGTCTTGCCGGCAAGCTCGACGGTCTGCGCTACCTCAATAGCGATGCGACCATGATGTATGTCACCGGCGGCGAGGTTACCGCCGACGACCTGCAGAGCGATAGCCCGTATAACACCTATAAGCACGAGGGCCTGCCGCCCACGCCCATCTGCTCTCCGTCACTCGAGGCGCTCAAGGCAACCCTTGAGCCCACCGACTCCGATGACCTGTATTTCTACATTACGCAGGACGAGGAGTATTTCTCTCAGACCTACGAAGAGCACCAACAGTCTTGGAATTAAACATGAGGATTTTCAGCCCCAAACGATATGTTGCCTCGGTCGACCGCATCGACCTTGATACCCTGTGGGCCGACGGCAAGCGCGCCATTTTGCTCGACCGCGATAACACCCTGGTGCCGCGTGATACCGAGCAGGTCCCCGCTGCCGTCTCGGCCTGGCTCGACGCCGCCCATGCCAAGGGCTTTAAGCTGTGCATGGTGTCGAACAACTGGCATCGCGACCAGGTCATGAGCTCAGCACGCGAGCTGGGGCTTGAGGCCATCAGCCATGCCATGAAGCCTGCACCGTTTGCTCTCAAGGCCGGTCTTAAGCGCTTGGGCGCCACGGCCGATGAGGCTGTGCTGATCGGTGACCAGCTGTACACGGACGTGTGGAGCGGTAACTTTGCCGGCGTCGACACGATCTTGGTAAAGCCACAGGCAACTCAGGACCTGTGGTATACGCAGATCTTCCGTATCTTTGAGCGCCGGGCCCTGCGCGACCTTCCCTGCGAGGAATAGGTTTCGTCATGTCCCAGCACACCAAGCACGGCTGCGACCATATCTTCTTTATCGGGTTTTTGGGTGCGGGCAAATCGACGCTTGCACGCAATGTGGGCACGATGTTCAAGCGTCGGTTTATCGATACCGACCGCCTTGTCGTGCGCCGTTGCGGCAAATCGGTAACCGAGATTTTTGAAACCGAGGGCGAGGAGCGCTTTCGCGAGCTCGAAACCTCGGCGCTCCGTTCGCTCCAAAGCGAGCGCAGCTTGCTGGTTTCGTGCGGTGGCGGCATTGTCGAGACGCCGGTCAATATCGAGCTCATGCACCAGATGGGTACCTGTGTGTACCTCGAGGGCGATTTTGAGGATTCGATGCGCCAGATCCGCCGCTCCGACACGCGTCCCGATTTCCGCTCGCCCGAGCACGCGGCGCTGCTCTTTGAGCATCGCCGTCCGTTGTATCGTCAAGCTGCCGATCTTACCCTTGATATTCGCAACAAGTCCTTCGAGGACGTTTCCTACCTTTGTGCCGAGATGCTTTTGGAGCGTGGACTGCTATGATTCGCCGTCAACTTATCAATTTCCAAAACCGCAGTGTCGATGTCCGCGTCGGATTGGGCGCGTTCGAGGAGCTGTCGCGCATGTTTGCCTCGGCTGTGGGCAAACCCAAGCGGGCGATGGTGGTTTGGAACAGCGCCACATCCGAGCGTTTTGGCGAGGTTGTCGAGCATGCGCTGGTCGACGCCGGTTTTGCCGTGTCGCCGCTTGTCCTCGAGGTTTCGCCTGCCGGTGCTACGCCTGTCTCTTATACACATCTCC
>UROO01000153.1 GCA_900549555.1 uncultured Collinsella sp.
GCTCGGAGATGTGTATAAGAGACAGGGCCTACACCCTGGGCTGCGCCCTGGCCATCAAGAAGGGCGCCAAGGACGCTTCCGAGGCCGCTTCCATCATCGGCGAGGGCATCCAGGCCTTCACCGTTCCCGGCTCCGTCGCCGAGGACCGCAAGGTCGGACTGGGCCACGGTAACCTGGGCGCCATGCTGCTCTCCGACGACACCGAGTGCTTCGCCTTCCTGGCTGGCCACGAGTCCTTCGCTGCCGCTGAGGGCGCTATCGGCCTGGCTCTGAACGCCAACAAGGCTCGTAAGAAGCCGCTGCGCGTTATCCTCAACGGTCTGGGCAAGGACGCTGCTCAGATCATCGCCCGCATCAACGGCTTCACCTATGTGAAGACCCAGTTCGACTACTTCACGGGCGAGCTCAAGGTCGTTGAGACCATCCCCTACTCCGATGGTCCCCGTGCCGCCGTCAACTGCTACGGCGCCGACGACGTCCGCGAGGGCGTTGCCATCATGTGGCACGAGAACGTCGACATCTCGATCACCGGTAACTCCACCAACCCCACGCGCTTCCAGCACCCCGTCGCTGGCACCTACAAGAAGGAGCGCCTCGAGGCTGGCAAGAAGTACTTCTCCGTCGCTTCTGGTGGCGGCACTGGCCGTACCCTGCACCCGGACAACATGGGCGCCGGCCCTGCCTCTTACGGCATGACCGACACCATGGGCCGTATGCACTCCGACGCCCAGTTCGCCGGTTCTTCCTCCGTGCCTGCGCACGTCGACATGATGGGTCTCATCGGCATGGGCAACAACCCCATGGTCGGTGCCACCGTCGCCTGCGCTGTCGCCGTCGAGGAGGCCCTCAAGGCCTAATCGCGCCCGCGCGATGCTCATATAGTTGAGCTTTGGAGCCGCTGCCCGCACGGGTAGCGGCTCTTTTTTATTTGCGGTGTCACAGAATAGCTAATGCCGATATATCAGTTGGGACGAAATACGAGATGTGATGAGATGGAGCGTCAGAGCGTCCATACGCCCACCTGCCATATTTGCCCTTTACCGATTTGCCGAGTCTTTGCGATACCTTTGCCGATCACCCGTGCGACAATGCGCGAACGAGAAAGGAGTCCCATGGAATCGACTGATGTACTGGTAATTGGATCTGGCATTGCGGGCCTTTGCGCCGCCATCGAAGCGGCACGCACGGGTGCAACCGTTGCCATCGCAAGCGCCGGCAAGAGCATGAGCGGATCGAGCTTCTTCCCGGGCACCTGGGGCCTCGGGCTTATTGGGCCCGTTGACGAAGACGACGAGCAGGACCTTATCGACACTATCCAAACCGTCGGCGGCGGCGTTGCCGACCCCGAGCTCGCCCAGACGTTCGTCCATGGCATTCCCCAAGCGATTGACTGGCTCGAACAGGATCTGGGCGTAGAACTTCAGCGCCCGCAAAGCGCCGAGAGCGCCCAGCAAAAGCAATTTATCCCCTGTTTTGACCATAAGACACGCATGTGGCGCGGCCTGACCCGCAAGCCTCTTGAAGACGCGTGTGCGGCCCAGATCAAGTCTCTTGGCATTCGTCTGCTCCCCCGCCACGAGCTTATAGACCTTGTTGAGGACACAACCGGAAAGATTACCGGCGCCGTGCTCTACAACCAAACAGACGAGCGCATCGTGACCTTTACAGCAAAGGCCACGATCATCGCTGCGGGCGGCACGGGCGGCCTGTTCGAGCGAAGCCTCACTTCAGCCGACGTGCTCAGCTCCTCGCAGGCCATCGCGCTGGCACACGGCGCAACGCTCACTAATATAGAGTTCATGCAGATGATGCCCGGTTTCATTGAACCTAAGCGCAACCTGGTCTTTAACGAAAAGACCTGGCGCTACGTCACGTTCGACCAACCGGTCGACATTGCCAACGAAAAGTTAGACGATCTGCTTGAGCAACGCTCAGGATATGGCCCCTTCACTTCGCGCTTGGCTTCTCGCGCCATCGATCTTGCCATCGATCAAGCAGGTGCCGAAGGCCTAGCGCTCCACTACGACTTCCCGCGAGAGAATGTCCCCGAGTTCGTGCAGACATTTGCCACTTGGCTACAAGACGAGCATGGTATCGCTCCGAGCGACGAGATGCGCGTGGCGATGTATGCCCACGCGGCCAACGGCGGCATCAAGATCGACAGGACCGCGTACACGGGCGTTGAGGGCCTCTACGCCTGTGGCGAGGCATCAGGCGGCATGCACGGCGCCGACCGCATCGGAGGGCTGTCGAGCGCCAATGGCATCGTATTCGGGCGCATTGCGGGCGCATCAGCGGCTCGAGCAGCACTGGACGCTCCCGAGGCTGACGCACCGGTGGATGTCGCCCTCCCCGAGCATGGCATCGCTACAGCAGTCGCCGAGCGCCTAACCCGCTGCCTCAAGCACACAATGAGCGCCTACTGCATGATCAACAGGACCGATGCGGGTCTATCCAAGGCGCTGCAGGAGTTTGAAAGCCTGCAAGACGAGGCGACGTCGCTGCATAAGCCACACGTCAATGACAGCGAAATCGCTGCCCTCGCCCGCCTACAGTCGCAGATTCAGCTGGCAAAGGAGATGGTCAAAGCCATGCGCAAACGGACTGAAAGCCTCGGTTCGCACTATCGAGCGAATTAAACTGGACGCCTATCTAACGCAGAACACAACTAATCGATATCCATGGGTCCCGTGAGCTCGAAGTGACACGGGGCCCATTCGTGTCCGCACGACAGCGTATCCTTATTCTGAATACAGAGCGGGCAAAGCCCGCAAAGACAATAGGCCAGCGAGGAGGAGATATGGATAGTAGAGATATAGAGAAGTGGCGTGTCAAACTTGATAGCTACGCCAATGTGGAAGACGGAGTTGAGTATTGGCTCGCACGCGATTTAATGGAACCCATGGGATACACTCGATGGGAGAACTTCGCCGAAGTTGTTAAGAGGGCAAAAGTCTCGTGCGAAACAAACAAAACTCCAGTTGATTCCCATTTTCGTGACACCACGAAAATGGTAACTGCCGGTGTCGCCGCTCGCGCGGTTAAAGACTACAAACTTACGCGCTATGCATGCTATTTAATCGCCCAGAACGGAGATTCAAACAAGCCAGAGATCGCACTCGCCCAGGCATACTTTGCCGTGCAGGCGGCCGCTGCGGCGCCACGGCGCCTTGCGCGCTGCGCTGGTAAATGCTTACGCATTTCCTCAGCTTCGCGCCCCGACGGGTTCGACCCCATGCGAGGTCAACAAAAAAAAGACGGCCAACTATCGCTGACCGTCTTAACATGCTTTGGTGGGCCGTCAGGGGGTCGAACCCTGGACCTTGGGATTAAGAGTCCCCTGCTCTACCAACTGAGCTAACGACCCAAAGCTAAAGTCCGTTGTGACGGACTTTAGAGGAGATATCGTGTGGTGGGCCGTCAGGGGTTCGAACCCTGGACCTTGGGATTAAGAGTCCCCTGCTCTACCAACTGAGCTAACGACCC
>UROO01000154.1 GCA_900549555.1 uncultured Collinsella sp.
GTTTTTAAACCACCACTCCATGGATCGGCTCATCTCGGCCATAAAGGGACTCGTGTGCTTGCGGGTATAGATGTCCACGACGCGCTCCCCCACCTCGCGGGCATGCGGACGGAACATCGCGTCCATCTCGGCCACCTGCGCGTCCATGGTCGCGGCATCCGCACGGCAGTAGCGCTCCTCGTGCACCAGGTTCACCACGGGGTGCGCGATTGCCGGGCGCTCCTTGCGGGGCGCGCCGATGATGAGCATCGACAGCGGCATGGTATAGGGCGGCAGATCGAGCAGCTCGGCAACTTCCTCGGCGTTCTCCACGATATCGCCGATGTAGCAGCTCCCCAGCCCCAGGGCCTCGGCGGCAACCACGGCGTTTTGCGCGGCGATCACGGCGTCCTGGGCCGCGATGGCAAAGTCGCCCAAACCCGGCGCGCGGCGGGGCGCCTTGCCCGTGCGCTTGACAAACTCGGGCTCAAAGCAGCCCACGTGCTCAAACAGATCGATCCACTTGGCATAATCGACCACAAATATAAGTGCCCAGGGCGCCTTGGCGATCATGGGCTGATGGTCGCACAGGTCGGCCAGACGGTCCAGCGTAGCCTGCTCGCGAATGCTTACGATGGAATACATCATCATGGCGCCCGCCGACGGCGCGCGACTTGCCGCATGCAGAATCGCTGCGCGCTGCTCGTCGGTCACCGCTACGGGACGGTCGTTGTCGTCGCGCGCAAAGGCACGCGTGGAGGAACGGTGCTCCAACGTGTCCAGCACCGCATTGCCCGTGGTCTCGACCGGATAGCCACACGTATCCACAGCCTTGGTGCAAACCTGCTCGTTCATCGCCTCATCCTCGCTAATTCTTTAAGAAGCCTTTACGTTTCCGTGTAATTCCCGTCCATTATCGCGCAGGTCGCCACTACATTGCGCCACACCGCCACACGTGCGCGTTAATATGGCTGGTTGTTGTGCGCAGACACCAATTGCAGCGCATATCTTGGTAACAATCGGGTAAACCCCCGCTTTCGTACGTTTTAGTTTGTGAGGAGTCTCAGCATGTTCGCTGCCGCCATCTCGCTCGTCGGTCTTGCGGCGACCGTCTACCTTGTCTTGCGCGAGGCCAAGGCCATTCGCGCTCAGTCGGGCACCGTTGCCAAAAGCGCTCTTGGGTGGAGCGTCGCCTTCGGCCTGTTCCAGGTCTTTTTGACCATTTGGGGCGCTATTGGTCTCGTCGCGCAAAACGAGCCGCTCGCCTTTGTGATGCTCATCCTGACCAATGCCATCCTCACCGGCTGCGCTTGGGCCAGCATCGCCCGCGACCGCATCGCCCCGCGCGTCTTTGCGTTCGCCAAGCCCGACGCCCCCGCCCCCACCGGCAAGCTCGCCCGCCTGCGCGGAGCCTTTGTGGGCAAACCGCTCGTCGCCGCCGTCTTGTGCCTGTTGCTCGCCGGCGTTTTTGCGCTGCTAGGCATGGAGGTCTCGTCCAACCACGACTTTACCTGGGTCTACCCCCTGTGCATCCTGCTCGAGTGGGCCATCATCACCGTGCTCATGACCGGCCTGTTCTTCCTGTTCCAGCGCCACGGCGCAGCTCCCGCCGTCCTGGCCTTTGCCCTTTTTGTCCTGGGCATTGCCGAGTTCTTCGTCATCACGTTTAAATCCATGCCCATCCAGCCGGGCGACCTTTCGGCCATCTCCACCGCCGCTGCGGTCGCCGGCACCGGCTACACCTTCTCGATCTCGCTGTTCTGCGTGCTGTCCATGGGCTTTACCGCCATCGCCATGCTGCTATGCGAGTACGCCGGCCTGGTGGCACCGCACCGTCAGAAGGGCGCCGCCAACGCCAAGCGCATGCTGCTCACCAACCTGCTCGTCGCCGTGCTGTGCCTGGGCGGCGTGACCGCGCACGTCACGCTTATCGACTACTACAACACCCTCGGCATCACCGTCTACACCTGGCGCCCGCTCGAGAGCTACTGGCGCGAGGGCTACCTGCCCGCTTTCATTAGCGCGGCGCAGTCCATTAAGCCGCCCAAACCCGCCGACTACTCTGTCGATGACGCCAAGGCCACGCTCAAAAAGTACGCCAAGGCCTACGACAAGTCCGATGCCGCGAAGAGCGACGAGCGCGCCGCCGCAAAGGAGCAGTTCGACAGCGAGAAGCCCACGGTCATCGCCATCATGAACGAGACGTTCTCGGATCTATCCATCTACCAGAACATGCGCGCCGGCTACGAGGGCCCGCAGTACTTTAAGAACCTGTCCAACTGCCTCAGCCGCGGCAAGCTCTACGTGAGCGCCTACGGCGGCGGTACCGCCAATACCGAGTTTGAGTTTATGACCGGCAACTCCATGGCCAACCTGGGCTCGGGCGTGTACCCCTACACCATCTACAACATGGAGACGACCGGGAACCTGGCAGAGCAGTTCAAATCGCTCGGCTATTCCACCACGGCTATGCACCCCAACCACGCGACCAACTGGAACCGCGAGAACGTCTACAAGGACTTTGGCTTTGACCAGTTCCTGTCCATCAACGACTTCCAAGGAGCCGACACCCTGCGCGGCATGGTGACCGACCAGGCGACCTACGACAAGATTCTTGAGCTGCTCAACCAGAACGCCGATCCGCAGTTTATCTTCGACGTGACCATGCAGAACCACTCGGGCTACGATACGGGTCTGCTGCCGGTCGATAAGCAGATGCACCTGAATATCGACACGACCGATCTGGACGCCAAAACCGTCGAGGACGGCACGCTCTCCGATGTCGACGAGTATGTCTCGTGCATCGAGCAGTCCGACCAGGCGCTTCGCTACTTCCTCAACGCCCTGAGCAAGCTCGACCGTAAGGTAGTCGTGGTGTTCTGGGGCGACCACCAGCCGTTCTTCCCGTCCAAGTTCAACGATAAGTGGTTTACCGGCGAAGACGATGCCACGCATCAGGAGCGCCTGTGGCAGACTGACTACATCATCTGGGCTAACTACGACGTTGCCGGCTGCGACCAGACGAGCGAGGTCGACGACCTGTCCACCAACTACCTGTCCACCCAGCTGATGCAGCTGATCGGCGCACCGCTGACCGACTACCAGAAAGCGCACATGACGCTGCGTAAGTCGCTGCCCGCCATCAACTCGGTGGGTTACGAGGACGCCAGCCTGCGCTGGGCGCTTTCCTCCAACGTCACCGGTGACGACGCCGCAGCGGCAGCCGCCACCAAGGCGCGCGAGGATTACGCCAAGATGCAGTACTACGAGATGTTCCGCGACGGCAAGAACGTGTACACCGAGCACTTCCAGACCGAGGCCAACGAGACCGACCCCAACCTGGCGCCAGGTACGACCAAGATCAAATAGCTGCTAGCTGCTGAGCCACAACTGAAACGTCTGTCCAGGCGGAGGCATATAAGGTTCCCTGCTCGGACAGTCCTGCGCAAGACGGAGGCCACATTAAGTGGCCTCCTTTGCGTGCGGAACTCGCGAT
>UROO01000155.1 GCA_900549555.1 uncultured Collinsella sp.
CTCGATTCCCGCGCAGCAGCAGGGGTCGGCGCCTCAGCCTGCGGTCCCGGCCGATCAGGCCAATGCCACACAGCCTTCTTCCGCATTTCTCTCCGGCCTGACCGGTGCGTTCCAGCGCCGCCACGCCGACGATGGCGTTCCCACCATCGCGCGCGCGGCTAACGCCATGGATGAGGCCGAGGCCTGGTCTATGATCGACAGCATGCTCGATGACGATTCCCCGGTCAGCTGCGATCCCGTGCGTTCGCGCGATGTCTACCAGGTTGCAATCGACGAGCTCACCAACGGTGGAAAGACCGGTTCTTACAATCGCGATGACATTGCCGCTGCCGCACGCGCCGTCTCGGGCTCTCACGCCGCCCCTGCGGGTAGCACCGCAGCCTTCGTGGCGCTTGTGGCCAACGCCGCCAACAATGCCGCCTATAGCGGCGCATCGTCGGCTGCGTACACCTCTGCCGCGGCTGCCGCTTCGACCGGCTAGCAGAGCGCGGCTCAGCCGGCTCCTACTGCCGATCCCTTTGCCGATGAGCCCCTGGCTGTCGACGATGAGACCGTCGCCGCTCGCCGTGCTGCCGAAAGCTCGCTTTGGGGCGCTTCGGCCCAAATGCAGGCCGCGGAGGCGGCGCCGTACAACGCCAAGCTCGCCAGCATGCCCATCATTTCCGAGGCCATGGGTGTGGATCTCGCCGATCTGGATGAGCCCGCCGCCATAACTGCCTCTATCGATGCCCAGGATCGCGTGGATACCGACAGCCTCCCCGATGCCTCTCTTGAGGAAGATATCCCCATGGCCGATTATTCGGGCCACGAGGACATGTGGGCCGCCGCTATGTCGATCATGGCCGAGGCTGCCGAGCCCGCCCCCGTGGCGGTGCCCACGCCTGCAGCCTCACCCGTCTCGGTTGCTCCCGTCTATGTCGGCCGCCACAGCTCCGTGCTTCCCGAGGATACCGCGCGTATCTCGCGCGAGGGTATCGAGCGCGCCGAGGCTATCGCTGCCGGCGTTATGGAAAACCGTCGCCATGAGCGCGTCAATCAGATTCTCGAGGAAGAGATCAACCGTCTACAGTCTGCGGCCGTCAAGCGCACGGGCCGTGCCTATCTGAGCGTTATCGAGGGCGGTACCGCCAGCTTTACACCGCTGCGCGCGGAGGCATAATTGCCTCATGGTTAAGCTCGATCGTAAATGGGCTCTTGCCGCCTGCGCCATGGTGCTCGTCATTTGGGGCAATTCACTGGTTCCCGGTACGGGGTCTGGTTCGTTGAGCCTGACGATTATGGAATCCATTCGCGGATTATTGCAGGCCCTGGGGCTTCCATACGATTGGGTGACTAACTTCGTCGTGCGCAAGTGCGCTCATTTTACCGAGTACATGGTGCTTGGCATCTTGGCGACGCACGCCTTTGATCTCGAAGGCCGGCGCACGTTTGACGTGTTGCTGCCCACGGCGGTGTTCTTGTTGCTCGTTCCCTCTATCGACGAGACGATCCAGCTTTTTGTGCCCGGTCGCGCCGGCATGATTACCGATGTGATGATCGACTGCTGCGGGGCGACGACGGGCGTCGCGCTTCGATATCTCTTACGGTCGCTGATATGTACCAAAAAGGCCGCCTAGGACGTTTTGCTTGGTCCTAGGCGGCCTTATGCGTTTGGGGGCCTCTGCGGGGCGTGACGGCGTTGTCCGGGCGTTTTGCGAGCTTGGCTACGCCGCGCCGTTGAGGTGTCCTTTACTGGAGCGCCTGTGCGCCCAGGGCAAGGCAACCCATGATGCCCTGCTTGCCCTCGAGGCTGTTATTGACAATGTAGGTATCGATGTCGTTGACCTCGGGCGTGACGATATAGCCGTTGAGCATCTCGGCGCACTTTTTGCGTGCGAGCGGCACGATGGGGGTGTGGTCGGCCACGCCGCCGCCGATGATGATCTTTTGCGGCGCGTAGCACAGCGTGTAGGTCATGAGCGCCTGTGCCAGGTAGCCTGCGAGCAGGTCCATGGCCTCCGGGTCATCGGCCATGTCTCCGGCGCTCTTGCCATCCCAGCGCTTTTTAACGGCAGGGCCGGCGATGAGGCCCTCGAGGCAGTTGTCGTGGAAGGGGCAGGCGCTATGCTCGCCGATGGTGTCGCGCGGGTCGCGAGTGACCAGGATATGGCCGGCCTCGGGATGCATCATGCCATGCACGAGCTTACCGCCCGAGAGAACGCCGGCGCCCACGCCGGTGCCGATGGTCAGGTAGACTACGTCAGTGAGGCCCTGGGCGCAACCAAAGGTGACCTCGCCCAAGCAGGCGACGTTGACGTCGGTATCGTAGCCACAGGGAATATTGAGCTCGTTTTGGATGGTGCCCAGCAGGTCGAAGTAGCGCCATGCCGTTTTGGGCGTCTCCAGGATCTTGCCGTATTGGGGCGAGGCAGGGTTGACCGCGGTGGGGCCAAAGGCGCCGATGCCCAGCGCGGCGACGCCCTTGTCGGCAAACCATGCGTTGACGGCCTCAACGGTCTCCTGCGGGGTCGTGGTCGCGATCTGCTCACGCTCCAGGACCGTACCGTCTGCATAGCCCGTGGCGCAGACCATCTTGGTGCCGCCGGCCTCGAGCGCTCCGATAAGCTGCTGTTCTGCCATAGTATTCCTCTCTCTGGGACGAGTTGCTCCGTGGCTAAAGTATAGAGCTCTAAACCATTTAAGAAAGCGCTATAAAAAGAAGCCTCGCAACGCGGCGGGCGGTGCGAGGCTTCTTTGGTTGCTTTAGTTGCTGGGCCGTCCTTACCCGCGCGGCTTGATTTTATCACGTAGCGACTTGAGGTTCTCCAGCGCCGCGTTAAGCGTCTCGTCTCGCTTGGCAAAGTGGAAACGAATCAGATGGTTGACGGGCTCGCGGAAGAAGCTCGATCCGGGCACGGCGCCCACGCCCACCTTAGACGCGAGATCCTCGCAGAATTCGAGGTCGCTGTCATAGCCAAACTCAGAGATGTCCATCATGACGTAGTAAGCGCCCTGCGGCACGTTGTGCTCAAGACCGATGCTATCGAGCCCCTGGCAGAACAGGTCACGCTTGGCGGTGTAGAGGTCGAGGACCTCCTGGTAATAGCTGTCGTCGAAGTTGAGGGCGGTGACGACAGCTTCCTGCAGAGGAGCGGCGGCACCCACGGTGAAGAAGTCGTGGACCTTCTTGATGCGCTCGGTGATCTGGGCCGGGGCAATGGTGTAGCCCAGACGCCAGCCGGTGATGGAGTACGTCTTAGACAGCGAACTGCAGCTGATGGTGCGCTCGAACATGCCGGGCAGCGTGGCCATATAGACGCTGTCTCTTATACACATCTGACGCTGCCGACGAACTCTAGGGTGT
>UROO01000156.1 GCA_900549555.1 uncultured Collinsella sp.
CTGGAGCATGACTGCGAAGCTACCGGATGCGCACCTTTTGAGCGTAAACATCTCGGGCGACTCGGCTCCGCTGCAGCTCGGGAACAAGGCGGAGGCAATCCAGGCAGATTTGGGCGCACTGCTCTCGGCGGCGCGGGCAGGCGACGAGTAACGCGGCGAGGCGTCTTACCGCAAACCGTCCTCGATAAATGCATGACCGTTAATAAGTAAAAAGCAAGGTTCGTCTTATTTCAAATACTCCTCAAAGAACGCTTTCAGCTTTCCAAACGGAATGATGTCCATCCGATCGTAAAGGTCGGTGTGGTTGGCACCAGGGATAATGAGTAGTTCCTTGTTGTCCCCGGTCAGCTTGCCGTACGCGGTTTCGCTGAAATAACGTGAGTGCGCCTTCTCGCCGTGCACCAGCAGCACGGCGGAGCGGATCTCGCCGGCGTACTGCAAGATCGGCATATTCAAAAACGACAGCGAAGACGTCACATTCCAGCCGTCATTGGAGCCCAGGCTGCGGGGATGGTAGCCTCGCGGAGTCTTGTAGTAGGCGTAATAGTCCGCCACAAACTGCGGCGCGTCATCGGGCAGCGGATCGACCACGCCGCCCGCCAACGCATAGCTGTCATTTTTATAGTCCTCGGTGCGCTGCGCGTTCAGCGCTTTCCGCTTTTCGAAGCGCGCCTGCTCGGAATCCTCGGCGTCAAAGTAGCCGTTTGCGGTCACGCGGGTCATGTCGTACATCGTCATGGCCGCGGTAGCCTTGATGCGGGTGTCAATGGCTGCAGCATTGATTGCCATGCCGCCCCAACCGCAGATGCCGATGATGCCGATGCGTTCCGGGTCAACGCCTTCCTGCACAGAGAGGAAATCCACCGCTGCGCAGAAATCCTCGGTGTTGATATCCGGCGATGCCACATAGCGGGGCGTACCGCCGCTCTCGCCGGTATAGGACGGGTCGAAGGCAATCGCGAAAAAGCCCAGCTCCGCCATTTTCTGCGCATAAAGGCCGGACGTTTGCTCCTTCACCGCGCCAAACGGACCGCTGACGGCGATGGCAGGCAGCTTGCCCTCCGCGTTCTTTGGCACGTAGACGTCGGCCGCCAGCGTGATGCCGTATCGGTTGTGGAAAGTCGCCTTGCTGTGCTCGACCTTGTCGCTTTTGGGGAACACCTTGTCCCATTCCTGCGTCAGATTCAACTGTTCCATTTTCAAGCCTCCTTGCTAGTCGCTTTAAGGTATTCCTTGTCGTCCACAGGCTCCAACCACTCGTTGGAGGCCTCCTCGCCCGGAACCTCCAGCGCGAGATGAGAGAACCAGCTGTCGGGCGCGGCTCCGTGCCAATGCTTTACGCCCGCGGGAATATTTACTACATCGCCAGGGCACAGCTCCTGTGCCGGTTTGCCCCATTCCTGGTAAAGCCCTCGACCAGCCACGCAGACGAGGATCTGTCCGCCACCGCTTTTGGCGTGATGGATGTGCCAGTTGTTGCGGCAGCCGGGTTCGAACGTCACGTTGTAGACGCCGACCTGCTTGGTGGAAAGGGGCGCGAGGTAGCTTTGCCCGATAAAGTACTTCGCAAATGCGTCGTTGGGGGCACCGATGGGAAAGGCCATCTCGTTTTGATGCTTGGTTCTTGCGTCGGCGGCATCGTTATCCGCCCAGACCTCCTTCGCCATACGAAAGGCCGCCCACGCCTTGGGCCATCCCGCGTAAAACGCCGCATGCGTAAGGATTTCCGCTATTTCCGCCCTGGTCACACCATTGTTCTTTGCGGACATCAGATGATATTGGAACGAGGAATCCGTCAGCCCCTGTGCCATCAGGGCAACCACCGTCACCACGCTGCGGTCTCGAAGGGAAAGCCCGTCTTCTCGGCTCCACACCTCGCCGAACAGCACATCGTCATTGAGCTGTGCGAATTTGGGGGCAAAGTCCCCCAGGGCATCTCTGCCTGCCGTCTGTTTAATTGCCATGATCTTTTTCCTCCCGTTGATAGTTCTGGACATGGATCTGTCTTCGCGCGGCCAAGCGGCCCGCCTAGATTCCCATGCCCATTCGTCGTGCCTGCTCAAGAGCAGGGTGCCCGGCGATTACGGAACACCCCTTGCGCTCCCGATTTGTATTGACGAGAATGAAGGTAATACTTAAACCTGACTTTAGGTCAAGGAATGAATTCGAGATTTATTCGGAGGGGCCATGTACACAATCGGACAGGTGGCGGAGATGTTCGGCTTGCCCGCCTCAACGCTGCGTTATTACGACAAGCAGGGATTGTTCCCGGAATTGGAGCGGACGTCCGGCATTCGTCGATTCGGCGATACGGAACTCGAGGCGCTTCGGGTCATCGAATGCTTAAAGAAGGCAGGAATGGAAATCAAAGACATCCGGCTGTTCATGGAATGGTGCGCGGAGGGCCCATCGACATATCCCAAGCGCAAGGCCATGTTCGAGGAGCGAAAGGCCCACATGGAGTCGGAGATCGCGAACATGAACCGTGCGCTGGATATGTTGAAGTTCAAATGCTGGTACTACGAGCAGGCGATCAAAGATGGCAACGAGGATAGAGTGAAGGCTCTGATTCCCGACAATTTGCCGGAAGAGATCAAAGGCGCCTACGAGAACGCGCACGCTCGCTAAAGCCGTTCGCTACCCATGGGACTCCGACAAGGAGCTCTTTCCGCGCAGAACGAAAAAGAAAGCCTCCGAACCAGAGGGTCCGGAGGCTGTTATTCCCGCTACTTTGCCGGTGGCTTTGCCTTGCGACGACGAACAGTATCAGGCGTTACTCGGCAACACCAGTACGTGAGTTCAGAAGCCAGTTCCTGCTATTCCCACTCGATAACGGGTGCCGCAGGTAAATGAGGCGCTCGTTTTGCCTCAGTCCGTTCCATCAGGCATTCTCCCATCGCCGTTTGATACTCATTTGGTCCTCACGCCGGCTAATCTGACCACAATTAGGGCAGGGCATACCCCTTCTTAAATCGCTCGTCAAAGGGACAGAAATCGCTATAGACATAGCCGTCAATAAGCGATGAACCGTTCGGTTGGCGTATCTCATGCTGCCGGAACTTCTCGACATAGCCATCGGACTTATCGTGCTCGAAATAGTCGAACTGATCAAGCCATTCGTCGTATTCATCGGCCCGCTTCACGCGCGTTTCATACCTCTTCGCCCATTCAAAAAGAAAAGAGTCGGGAACAGGCGCTCTCGCTAGAAGCGCCGGCCCCTCTTCCAGCTGAACCGGAATCAATCCATATGAAGCCGAGAGCTGAAATAGCGCATGAGCAGCTTGAACCTGTCTCTTATACACATCTCCGAGCCCACGAGACGGACTCCTATCTC
>UROO01000157.1 GCA_900549555.1 uncultured Collinsella sp.
CGATTCTAGGCGATGGCCCTCCCTTGCTTCTTACACCACGACTGTGCGCGCTACCCACACGGTCTGAATGAGGTCCGCTCTTTACGCCTCCGGCTACCCATATGACCGCAAACCCTGATTATCAAGGGCCGTCGCGCGCCTTGGCATCGACCGAAAGCCGCTCGCAGAATAATCCCTTGCCATTAGCAAACTTGAATCTGAATTACATATCCCAAAAAGCCGTAATGCCGTACCCTCGTCTCAACAACTCCAATACAAGGACGGCATTCAAATGGGCAACGCCATGCATCAATACGCCCTCTTTGGGACCGCACAATTTAAATACGATCAGACGATCACACATATATCGGACCAACACCGACAAATCGTCATTTGCAACAACGGTTCAGACGTACGCTACGCAACGCTAGAAGAGTGGGAAGAAGCTGGCGCTTTGTTCGATGAACGAGCGCAAATCGAGGGCATCGTCACCAGCGCGAGCCCAGCACGCGATAAACTCGAGCTCTTTCGCAGTCTCTTTACCGGGCGCAAAGATGTTTACGCTCATGGATATCGCAGAAAGGACGGGGGCATTGGCTATACGCCTGCTTGTGCTAATGAGTGGGAGCCAGGAATTTGCCCCAAAGCAGCCCATCAAAGAGTTAAATGCGTAGAATGCAGCAATCGCGTCTTCCCGGAATTAAGCGATGCCGCAATCATTGCTCACTTTAAAGGCAACGATGACCGGTTCCGCGATGTCCTCGGGCAATATGTTCTCGACAGGAACTGCAACACGAAAGTTCTCGTCATCGATTTTGACAAAGCGGACTGGAAAGAGGCAACAAATGCCGTACGGCTTGTTGCAATACGACGGGGCATTAACGCCGCCGTTGAGCGCTCAAGGTCCGGCAACGGCGCCCACATCTGGTTTTTCTTCCTCGAGCCAATCAGCGCAAAGGCTGCCCGAGAGTTTGGAAGTTGCCTCATAACCGAAGCTGCGGCGCATAATAAGACAATCACGTTCGAGGCCTTTGATCGAATGCTACCCGCTCAGGCCACTATTCCCGATGGAGGCTTCGGAAACCTCATCGCACTCCCCTTTCAAGGCAAGGCGCAACGTGAAGGAAACAGTGTATTTGTAGACGAACAATTCAAGCCCTTTCCCGACCAATGGCTCTATCTATCACAAGTCCAGCTGATTCCGCGCTCGACGGTGCAAGATCTGATTGAGGCCCCTGGAAACAACCCACACGGACCAGCAACAACTACGGTGGCAAACAAGGGCAAACGGTATGCCCAAAGACCACGAAAGCGACTACCACTCACATCGCGGGACTTTCCCTCATCGCTGTCCGTTATTCAAGCCGATATGCTGTACATCCCCGAGAAGTCTCTGAGTCCAGCAGCTCAAATGGAAATCCGCGGACTTGCGACATTTGCCAATCCGGCATTCTATCGCGCGCAGTCCATGCATCAATCAGTATTCGGCAAACCGCGACTCATAGACCTTAGCGAACTGAGAGATGGCCATGTTGCAATTCCCCGGGGCTGCAAAACTCAACTTGAGCAGCTAGTTCAAGAGACCGGCGTTACCGCCCACTATTCAGACGAGCGCAAATCGGGTAATCCGATTGTTATGGCATTTAAAGGAGTCCTTCGCCCTGAGCAGCAAATCGCCGCTAATCAGATGCTCATATACGAAGACGGAATCATGTCCGCGCCGACAGGCTTCGGTAAAACAGTCGTCGGAGCTTATCTTATTGCATCCATTGGTCTTCCAACGCTCGTCATCGTTCCCAAAACCGCACTCATAACCCAATGGAAATCCCAGCTCGAGCGATTTATCGACATTACGGACAACAGGGAGCCCGTCCGAACCCCAAAAGGACGAATCAGCAAAAGGCAGCCTCCGGTCATCGGACAAATAGGAGGGGACAAAATGGCCGTAAGCGGCCTCGTCGACATCGCTTCGTTCCAGTCGTTATCTGGCAAAGACCGCCAAACCGGAGAGCCGATAGTTAAGGGCCTTGTTCGTAATTACGGCCTCATTATCTGCGACAAATGCCACCATGCCGCCGCGCCACAGCTCGAGCTTATTCTCAAGTCCGCCCCGGCCAAATACGTATACGGCCTTTCTGCGACGCCCGAACGATCCGACGGCCTTACGCGGGCGCTCTCCATGCTCTGCGGCCCGCTCCGTTATGTTATCGATCCAAAAGCGCAAGCGATTCAGCAGGGCATCCAGCGCATCGTACGGCCTCGTTTTACTGGAATTCGACTACCCGCCTACGAGCCAGGTGCAAACTTCAATCAGATTCTCGACCTGCTGTGCACGCATGCAGCTAGAAACGAATTGATTGTCAACGACGCTATTGAAGCTGCGTCAAACGGCCGGCATCCGCTCGTGCTGACTAAAAGGAAAAAGCATGCCGAGGAGCTGTTCGGGATGCTCAAAAACCAAGGACACGAACCCGTTCTCCTGACCGGGGAAATCGACGCCAAAGAAAGAAAAACGATACTGAGCAGTCTTCCCCGCTTCGAGCATGAACATCGAATCATCGTCGCCACCGAAAGCCTTTTGGGCGAGGGCTTCGATCTGTCCTACCTTGACACCCTACTCATTGCCACGCCGATATCGTGGGACGGCAGCATCACGCAGCAGGCGGGCAGGCTCCATAGAAGCCACGAGGGCAAGCGACGGGTTGAGATATTCGACTACGTTGATTTATCTATACCCATGCTCGCCCGCATGTACCAGAAGAGACTCAAGACCTACGCCAAGCTCGGGTACGAAGTCTACGTGACCGGAGGCAGCGAGCAGTCCGATCAAAACATTCTCATAGAACCGGCTAATGCCGTAGAGACTCTGGTTGAAGACATCGTTGGTGCCGCCAAGAGCATCTTCATTGCCGCGCCCTACGCATCCGCCGCCTGCCTCGCAAAGCTCGGCGATGCAATCAAAGGTGCCACTGCCCGAGGGATTGCTCTTGAGTTTTTCATTGCCTCGACTCCGCGCGAAGATGCAAGCGAGACTTTGGCAGAAATGAACGTCGAGCATGCCATTAGAGCAGAAGGACGTTTGTGTGCAGCGATAATTGACGAAGAAACTATCTGGTGCGGAACGATCCCGCTACTAGCTTTTCCCAAGAAAGAAGACTGCAGCATCAGGTTCAAAAACAGCGAGATCGCAGCGGAGCTCTTAGACGAAATCAACCACAAGGGAAAGCCAGATGCCACGTCAACAGGCAGGACATCCCCACCACTTGCGGTGGAATAGGGACTGTTTTTGGCTTATCAGCCGCAAATCAATCCCTATTCC
>UROO01000158.1 GCA_900549555.1 uncultured Collinsella sp.
TAGGAGTCCGTCTCGTGGGCTCGGAGATGTGTATAAGAGACAGATGATATGGAGCATATTGCTGTTTTTCTAAGTATATCCTGCATACTGATTTGGACGCTGATTGTGTCCACAGATTCTATTTATCAGAAAATTTCGGTACCGATCTGGGTTGGCTTGCTGATCATATCGTTTGGTTATCTGATCTTTTGTGTTCACAAATCGCAATGTAACTGCGAAATAAACTGGGAGGTGAAGTCGAGTGGAACTGCAATTTAAAAATGTAACAAAAGCTTATGGAGATGTACATGCAGTAGATCACGTAACACATTCTATGGAGAAAGGTGTATATGGGTTATTGGGAGTAAACGGAGCGGGGAAAACCACTTTGATGCGGATGCTGTGTACAGCGATAAATCCGACAAGCGGAGAAATCTTGTGGAATGGAAAGGATATCTTCAGTTTGGGAGCATCTTATAGAGGGATACTCGGTTATCTGCCGCAGAATTACGGGTTTTATCCGGATCTTTCAGTGTATGACTACATGATGTATATTGCATCCATCAAAGGATGTCAACTATATCTGTCATTATGAAAACCATGTCTGTCATCGCCATGCAGACATACCAATTTCAATTCGCTATTCAAACTTACTCGGACAAAACCGACTCGGATTTGTCCGAGTAAACGCTGTTCCACCAAATTCCGAACGATTGTTCGATGGATTTCGTGTTGGTTGGAATCGTCTGTGGGCTGGGCTATGCTACCTTGACTATCTATATGACTTAAACGCAGCAAAGGAGCACCGAGAGAGCGAGTATGGCAAAAAACACCGCAAACTATGGTAACGACAGTATCCGCCAGCTCAAGGACGAGGAACGCGTACGCCTGCGCCCCGCCGTTATCTTTGGCTCGGACGGACTCGATGGCTGTGCACACGCCGCCTTCGAGATCCTGTCCAACGCCGTTGACGAGGCGCGCCAGGGCTACGGCAAGCTCATCACCCTCACCGCCTTTCGCGATGGCTCTATCCAGGTAGAGGATAACGGCCGCGGCTGCCCGCTCGATTGGAACCCTTCCGAGAAGCGCTTTAACTGGGAGCTCGTCTTTTGCGAGCTCTACGCCGGCGGCAAGTATAACAACAACCAGGGCGGCGACTACGACTTCTCGCTCGGCACCAACGGCCTGGGCTCCTGCGCGACTCAGTACGCCTCCGAGTACATGGACGTCACGGTTTGGCGCGACGGCAACAAGTACTCTCTGCACTTTAAAAAGGGCAAGGTCGTCGGCGCCAAAAAGAAGGCACTCGAGATTGAGCCCAGCGACGAGAACCGTACCGGCACCACCATCAAATGGCGCCCCGATCTTGAGGTCTTTACCTCCATCAGCATCCCCCACGATTGGTATCGCGAGACCATGCGCCGCCAGGCCGTGGTCAACGCCAACGTGACCTTCCGCCTGCGCATCGAGGGCGACGATGGCGAATTTACCGAAGAGGACTTTTGCTATCCCAAGGGCATCGAGGACTATGTGCTCGAAAAGGTCGGTGCCGACTACCTCACCGAGCCCTTCTTTATCGAGGCCGACCGTCGCGGTCGCGATCGCGAGGACCTGCCCGATTACAACGTCAAGATTACCGCGTGCATGTGCTTCTCGCGCACCTTCATGATGCAGGAGTACTACCACAACTCATCGTGGCTCGAGAACGGCGGCTCACCCGAGAAGGCGGCCCGTAGTGCTCTGACCAGCGCCATCGATGCCTACATTAAGCAACAGGGCAAGTACAACAAAAACGAGAGCAGCATTAAGTGGCAGGACGTCCAGGACTGTCTGGTGCTGGTGACCAACTGCTTCTCCACCCAGACGTCCTACGAGAACCAGACCAAAAAGGCCATCAATAACCGCTTTATCCAGCAGGCCATGACTGCCTTCTTTAAGGAGCGCCTCTCGACCTACTTGATCGAGAACAAGGACGCCGCCAATAAGATCATGGAGCAGGTGCTCATCAACAAGCGCTCGCGCGAGAACGCCGAAAAGACGCGTCAGAGCATCAAGACCAACCTGCAGCAGAAGACCGACATGGCCAACCGCGTGCAGAAGTTCATCGACTGCCGTTCCAAGGACAAGAGCCGCCGCGAGATCTACATCGTAGAGGGCGACTCGGCAGCAGGCGCCATTCGCACCTCGCGCGATGCCGAGTTCCAGGGTGTTATGCCCGTCCGAGGCAAAATCCTCAACTGCCTAAAGGAGGACTACCCGCGCATCTTTAAGTCCGACATCATCATGGACCTCATGCGCGTGCTGGGCTGCGGCGTGGAAATCAAGGACAAGCGCATCAAGAACCTCGGTGCCTTTGACCTGGACAACCTCAACTGGAACAAGGTCATCATCTGTACGGACGCCGACGTCGACGGTTATCACATCCGCACGCTCGTGCTCACCATGCTCTATCGCCTGGTGCCCACGCTCATCGACGAGGGCTACGTGTATATCGCCGAGTCGCCGCTCTACGAGATCAACTGCAAAGAGAAGACCTACTTTGCCTACACCGAACTCGAGAAGAACGGCATCCTCAAGGAGATCGGCGACCAGAAGTGCTCGATCAACCGCTCCAAGGGTCTTGGTGAGAACGATCCGGACATGATGTGGCTCACCACCATGAACCCCGAGACGCGCCGCCTGATCAAAGTGGAGCCCGAGGACGTCACCAAGATGGAGACCATGTTCAACCTTTTGCTTGGCAACGACGAGGCAGGCCGCAAGCGCCATATCTCCGAGCACGGCAAGGAATACCTGGACCAGCTGGACCTGCAGTAGCAGCAAATCGATAACGACGGCCCATAAGAAGTTCAAGAGGAAATCGTGGCAAAGAAGAAGACGAAGAACCAGCCAAAGAAAAAGCAGGTCAACGCCGAGAACGTCATCGGCCTGCACTCCGAGGTCACCGACCAGCCGATCACGCAGACGCTCGAGGTCAACTACATGCCCTACGCCATGAGCGTCAACGTCTCGCGCGCGTTCCCCGAGATCGACGGCTTTAAGCCCTCGCACCGCAAGCTGCTCTACACCATGTACAAGATGGGTCTGCTCAAGGGCGAGCGCCAGAAGAGCGCCAACATTGTGGGCCAGACCATGAAGCTCAACCCGCACGGCGATGCCGCGATCTACGAGACGATGGTGCGTCTGGCAACCGGCAACGAGGCGTTGCTCGCGCCGTTCGTTGAGTCGAAGGGCAACTTTGGCAAGTATTATTCGGGCGATCTGAGCTACGC
>UROO01000159.1 GCA_900549555.1 uncultured Collinsella sp.
CGAGATAGGAGTCCGTCTCGTGGGCTCGGAGATGTGTATAAGAGACAGACCAAGCTCCAGCGCGAGCTCGGCTGGAGGCCGGCGCACACCGACTTCGCAGAGGGGCTTAAGCAGACGATCGACTGGTACGTGGAGAACGAGTCCTGGTGGCGCCCGGCCAAGGAGGCCACCGAGGCCCGCTACCGGGCACAGGGCCAGTAGGCCGAACCCCGATGGACCGCACCGCGGGGCGCCCGCGCGGGGCCGCAGGGCATGGGGATGATCCTGCGTCCCCGCGCGGGCGCCCCCGGTTACCCAACCTCTTCGATAGGAGCTTTTCCCACATGGCAGACATCGCATTCGAGAAGGACCTCTCCGTCACCGAGACCGGCATCGAGGGCCTGAAGGTCGTCGACCTCGCCGTCCACGGCGACTCGCGCGGCTGGTTCAAGGAGAACTGGCAGCGCGCCAAGATGACCGCCCTGGGCATCCCGGACCTCCGCGTCGTCCAGAACAACATCTCCTACAACGACAGCCGCGGCGTCACCCGCGGCATCCACGCCGAGCCCTGGGACAAGTTCATCTCCGTGGCGCGCGGCAGCGTATTCGGCGCATGGGTGGACCTGCGCGAGGGCAGCGCCACCTACGGGAAGGTCTTCACCTGCACCCTGGACCCGTCCAAGGCCATCTACGTCCCGCGCGGCGTGGGCAACTCCTTCCAGGCGCTCGAGGACGGCACCGCCTACACCTACCTGGTGGACGCCCACTGGTCGCTGGAGCTCAAGAGGACCTACACCTTCGTGAACCTCGCCGACCCGGAGCTCGCCATCGAGTGGCCCATCCCGCTCGAGCAGGCCACCGTCTCCGAGGCGGACCTCAACCACCCGATGCTCAAGGACGTCGTCCCCATGGCGCCGAAGCGCACCCTCGTCACCGGCTGCAACGGGCAGCTGGGACATGCGGTCCGCAGGCTGGCCGAGGAGCGCGGCGTGTCGAAGGACTTCGACTTCTGCGACATCGACACCTTCGACATGTCCGACCCGGACGCCTACGCACAGTACGACTGGTCGCTCTACGGCACCGTGATCAACTGCGGCGCCTACACCGCCGTGGATAAAGCCGAGACCCCCGAGGGCCGCGTGGCCGCCTGGAAGGCCAACGCCACCGGCCCGGCCCTGCTCGCCCGCACCTGCGCGGAGCACGGCATCACCCTGGTCCACGTGTCCTCCGACTACGTCTTCGACGGCACGGCCGAGGTCCATACCGAGGAGGAGCCCCTCAGCCCGCTGTCCGTCTACGGCCAGACCAAGGCCGCCGGCGACATCGCCGTGGCCGGGTGCCCGCGCCACTACATCATGCGCAGCTCCTGGGTCATCGGCGAGGGGCACAACTTCGTCAAGACCATGAAAATGCTGTCCGACCGCGTCGCCGACCCCGAGGACAAGCTCACGCAGGTCACCGTGGTCGACGACCAGCTGGGCCGCCTGACCTTCACGCGCGACATGGCCGAGGCCATCTTCCACGTGCTGGGGACGCACGCCCCCTACGGCACCTACGACTGCACCGGCTCGGGTGCGGTCAGGTCATGGGCCGACATCGCCCGCGCCGTCTTCGAGGTCGCCAACGGCAACGGCGACGGGGTCGTGCCGGTCAGCACCGCCGACTACTACGCCGGCGCCGCGGGCCCCGTCGCCCCGCGCCCGGTCCACTCCGCGCTCGACCTGTCCAGGCTCGAGACCGCGGGCTTCCACATGCCCGACTGGGAGGAAGAGCTGGAGGAGTACCTCAAGACACTCTAGTCTCTATTTAATTTGCGAGAGTAAAAGCCGCCGCTTGTTAACGGCGGCTTTTCTTATGTGTGGTGTATAACCTCGCTATAACAAGGGCAACGGCGGTCGCCAAACTCACTGCAAGCCCCGCAAATGCTCCCGGGGTCCTATAGCTCATCACGATCTTATTCGCGCCTTTCTGCACGCTCAGACATGACAAGCCCTTATCGGCGGCGGGCGTCAGCTCTGCGGCGGCTCCGTTAATTGTTGCCGTCCAGCCTTCATCATACGGAACGCTCAACAGCAAGTTACCGTCATCCTCGGCGGTATACTCGCCTTCGATCTTGCCGTCTTCAAAAACTGTCGGAACAAACTCGTTTGTCTTAAGCTTGTCGATGATCTGCTCAAATACTCCTAGATTGAGTGCGTAAAAGACCGGCTGATTGTCTTGGGGCATGTTGGTATAGCCCTCTGCGACTCCGATTGACACCGTATGCTGACTTGCGGAATCCGATGCGCCTGCAATTTGACGGATATTATTGTCGAATCTCCAGGCTTCGTTTTCGATCGTTCGCTGGTCGATGGTAAGTGCGACGGGCCAATAGCTGCCGGCGGTTGCATCTTTGTTGATGTAGAGATACCCGAGGAAACCCGGTGGCACGGTGACGTTCCATTGCTTTAAGTTCTCGTCGTCCTTCGTGTTCGTGGTCTCGATTTTGGTATAGAGCTTTACCTCATGGCCCAGGATTTCGCTGTAGAGGTCGTTCTGCTTTTCGAAGGGGTTCTCGCCCTTTAACGTGCAGTTTTGAATGTCATTGGATGCCGCAATACCAAGACTGAGCGCGAAGGGGTTCTTGTACACTGATTTTGCTGCGCCGGCTAGCTCTGGCATTGTCGTGTATCCCACGGGCGCTTGTTCCGCTATGGCGTACTTGACTCCCAGCAGAGCATCGACGGCAAGAATGGGCTCGGCATAGCGGGTCGAAAACTCGCCGACACTGCTGTATCCAAGGGAGTTGAGCAGTGCGATGGCCTGTGGGTTGTTGGCGGACGAATACGAAGACAGTTGATTGTACCCAAGCGCCAGGCCTTCGTTGAGGGCGGCGCTATCGACACGCGTGGTCGTACGGTCAATGCGATAGAAAGATGCCGAATCCTGGTTTTTAATGGCCTTGATCGTGTTGGTTGCGGTGGCCACATAGGTGCAGTTGGCGTCCTCGGAATAGCCTACGTACAGCTGATCCCACATGACATGGGCGTTGGCAAACAACTCAATGGTGGTGAGTGCCAGGAGCTGTCTCTTATACACATCTCCGAGCCCACGAGACGGACTCCTATCTCG
>UROO01000160.1 GCA_900549555.1 uncultured Collinsella sp.
AGATAGGAGTCCGTCTCGTGGGCTCGGAGATGTGTATAAGAGACAGGTGGTGATCTTTGAGCAAAACCAGCATTGCTTCCACATCACCGTGAGGCGATAGAGCAGGGGCTTTGCCCCTTTTGCCTTTTCCATCGTATCCATCACCCCTTTCCGAGGTGATGTTTTTTTATGCCCTTTGCTTTCGCGTGCCTAGGATGCCACGTCCGACCGCCAGACCCATAGCGGACCTCCCTGGAAGCGGACGAGCAGCTTGGTCTTCTCTGTTCCCTCGACCACGCCCTTGTCGCCCGGGCGTAGGATGAAGACGGTCCCCGCGTTGAGCTCTTGTATCAGCGACGTGTCGCGCCGCGAGGCCTCGTCAGGCGTAGGCGGGAGCATGTCGAGGCGGGCAGGGTCTGCCGTGGCAAAGCAGGGCTGCGTCACCGTGACGGTGCGGCTGGCCATGTCGGTCTGAAATCCCGCCGCGTTGCGGTTGCGAGCCTGCACCATTGCGTCGCCTTGGTCTATTCGCTCCGTCTCCACCACGCTGGTAGGCTGTGGCGTGGCGTTCGTGTCGGTCGGGATGGGTTGCGAACCGTCGTCGCCCTTGCCTCTCTTCCCGCCTGAGCAGGCGGCGAACGTGGCGGCCATAGCCAGGGCCATGAGAAGTCTTTGGTTCATTTTCTCCTTATTTAATATATATTAGAAGGAGCTGCCCAGACGATGTACGGGCAGCTCCTCGCTATTCATTCACTATGCTTGTTTCGCACCGTGGACTATTACCAGATGCGTGCACGCTTGTTTGCCGGGATGAAGAGCTTTTGGCCCTTCTTGACGTTGAAGGCCTTGTACCAAGCGTCGATGTGGGGCAGGGTTGCGTTGACGCGCGCGCTGCTCGGGGAGTGAGGATCGGTGGTGATGATCATCTCGATATACTCCGGACGCATGTTGGAAGCCCATACGCGGGCCCAAGAGAGGAAGAAGCGCTGCTCCGGCGTGAAACCGTCCTTCACGCCGAGGTCCTGCACCTTGAGCGTGTTCTGCAGGGCACGGAAGGCGATGTTGAGACCGCCGTTGTCGCCGATGTTCTCGCCGAGCGTCAGCTGACCGTTGATCTTGCGGCCCGGCACGGCCTCTACGGTCGAGAAGTAGTCGGCGAGCACCTTGGTGCGGGCGTTGAAGTTGGCCTTGTCCTCTGCCGTCCACCAGTCGTTCTGGTTGCCGTCCTTGTCAAACTGTGCTCCCTGATCGTCGAAACCGTGGCTCATCTCGTGGCCGATCACGCCACCGATGGCACCCAGGTTGGCCGCATCGTCGGCCTTCGGGTCGAAGAAGGGCGGCTGGAGGATGGCTGCCGGGAAGCAGATCTCGTTGGTCGTGGGGTTGTAGTAGGCGTTGATGGTCTGCGGCGTCATCTGCCACTCCATCTTGTCCACGGGCTTGCCCACCTTCTCGCTGAGGACGTCGCAGGTCTCCCAGTCTGAGATGGCCGCCACGTTGTCGTAGAGCGACAGGCTCTCATCGACCTTCATGCCGTCGTAGTTCTTCCACTTGTCGGGGTAACCGATCTTGATGATGAAGCTGCGGAGCTTGTCCTTGGCCTTCTCCTTGGTCTCCTGGCTCATCCAGGTGCTCTCGTCGATGCGCTGTGCCAGGGCGTCCTGCAGGCGGTGTACGAGGTCCACCATGCGCTCCTTCGACGACTCGGGGAAGTATTTCTCCACATACATCTTGCCCAGGGCCATGCCCATGCAGCCGTTGACCAGGCTGACGGCACGCTTCCAGCGCGGCTTGTCCTGCTGCAGACCCGTCATCGTGCTGGAGAGGCGGAACTGTGCGGCGCGGAAGTCGTCGCTCAGCAGTCCGGAGGCCGACGTGACGACGCGTACCTCCATATACGACTTCAGGTCGTCGAGCGGCGTGTCAGCCAGGATCTTCTCCACCTCATGGATGGGCTCCGGCTGCGACACGTCGATGTATTCGAAGTGGGGGAATCCGCCCAGCAGGAAGGTGTTGCCCCAGTCGATGCCCGGGAACTCGTCGCAGAACTGCGCGTAGGTCATCTTGTGGTAGTTGGCCGAGATGTCGCGGAGCTTCACCTGGTCGTAGGCCACGCGGGCCAGTCTTGTCTCGATGGCCATAGTGGCTTCCATCTTCTTCTGTGCCGTGGCCTCGTCGTATCCAGCCAGGCGCAGCACCTCGACGATATAGGCGCGGTAGGCCTCGCGCACGCGCTTCGTCTGTGCGTCGTCGTTGAGGTAGTAGTCGCGGGTGCCCAGTCCCATGCCTCCCTGTCCGATGGAGACGATGTTGTTCTTGGCGTCGCGGAGGTCAGCGCCCACGCCTATTCCGAAGAGCATCGAGGCCTGGCCGCGGCGGTCCAGCTCGGCAGCCAGACGTTGGTATTCGGCTACGTTCTTCACGGCAGCCACGCGCTGGAGCACGGGCTGGATGGGCTTCGCGCCCTCACGGTTGCGGCGCACGGAGTCCATGGCCAGTCGGTAGAGTGATCCGATCTTCTGTCCGAGCGATCCCTGCGGCTGCTTGCCGTCAGCATAGCCGAGGATCAAGCCCCGCACCTGCTCCTGCGACAGTTCAAAGAGGTCGGTGAACGCGCCGTTGTCGGCGTGCTCAGCGTCCAGCGGATGGCTCTTCATCCAGCCACCAGCAGCATACTCGTAGAAGTCATTGCCTGGCTTCACCTTCAAGTTCATGTTGTTGCGGTCAATACCGGAGGTCAGCTCCTGGGCGCCAGCGCTTATCGTGGCGAGCAGAGCGAGACCCATCATGATTTTTCTCATTCTCATAGGTATATTCTCTTTTTTGATGTGTTTTGGCTTCATACCCTATGTGCCCTCACGGCCTACCATGGGCCGCCAGTAGCACTATTATCGTGTGCAAAGGTACAAAAAAGCGAGCGAGAATGGGGTGATGCTGCAAAGAAAAGTGATAAAAAAAACCTAAACTGATTCACATCAGCTTAGGCCTTCTACTTACTAAAACTAAATTAACCACTAAAAAAACACGTCACAAAGTTACGCATTCCTTCTCGTTACCTCCAAATAAATTTGCTCAAATCTGCCTTTCGTTATGCAAATT
>UROO01000161.1 GCA_900549555.1 uncultured Collinsella sp.
GAGCGCCGGTCTTGCCATCCTCGGAGACGAACGCGGCGACAGCGCCCTCGTTGGTCTCACGGCCAGCCTTCTTGGCAGCCTTGGCGAGGCCGTTCTTGCGCAGAACGTCAACAGCGACGTCCATGTCGCCGTCAGCCTCGACGAGAGCCTTCTTGCACTCCATCATCGGGGAGTCGGTCATCTCGCGGAGCTGCTTGACCATAGCGGCAGTAATCTGGGCCATTGTGGTTCCTTTCAAAGAGATGAAAAAGACTTAAATAGGACTGATTTACTCGGCCTTGGGCTCGGCGGCCATCTCGGCCTCGGAGACCTGCTCCTTACCGGAGCCAGCGAGACAGGCGTCGGCCATGAGCTCGCACATAAGGGTGACAGCGGAGATGGCGTCATCGTTGCAGGGGATGCCGTACTCGACCTCGTCGGGATCGGAGTTGGTGTCGATCAGGGCGACGACGGGGATGTTCAGGCGCTGGGCCTCCTTGATGGCGTTCTCCTCGCGCTTGGTGTCGATGACGAAGAGAGCCTGGGGCAGACCCTTCATGTCGCGGGCGCCACCGAGGTTGGTCTGGAGCTTAGCGAGCTCCTTGCCGAGCACTGCCTGCTCCTTCTTGGGCAGCACTGCCATGCGGCCGTCCTCGACCATGGCCTCGAGCTCCTCCATGCGGTTGATGCGGGAGCGGATGGTGACGAAGTTGGTCAGCATGCCGCCGAGCCAACGCTGGTTGATGTAAGGCATGTTGGCGCGCTCAGCGGCGTTCTTAACGGCCTCCTGAGCCTGCTTCTTGGTGCCGACGAACAGCACGTTGCCGCCCTTGGCGACGTTCTTGACGAAGGTGTAGGCCTGATCGGCGTCAAGGATGGTCTGCTTGAGGTCGAGGATGTAGATGCCGTTGCGCTCACCGAAGATGAACGGCTTCATCTTGGGGTTCCAGCGACGGGTCTGGTGACCGAAGTGGCAGCCGGCCTCGAGCAGGGTGCGGATATTAATCTTGGTAGCCATATTAAACCTCCTGTGGTTTGCCTCCGCGCGGGGTCATCCTCCAAAACCAACCCGGACATGTGCTACCAAAGCCCGGGCACCACGGTATGAAGTAGCCGCGCGTGCGTGATAAAAACCTGTTGCCGTGAAGCAACCCGATGAATGATAGCAGGATTGCCTCTTCCTGCCAACCCGCAATCAAAACCACACACCTCGGTGCGGCACGGGAAGCCCTTCTCCTACTCGCCGCGGGGGTGTGCCTGACTCACGGCACGCTTGAGTCGGTCGGGCGTGAGGTGCGTATAGATCTGCGTCGTGGACAAGCTCGCATGCCCCAGCAGCTCCTGAACCGAGCGCAGATCCGCGCCGCCCTCGAGCAGGTCGGTCGCAAAGGTGTGGCGCATCGCATGCGGGGCGATGTCGGCAGGAATGCCGGCAAGTGCCGCAAGCATGTGGAAACGCCTCCTCAGCATGGCGGCACTCATGCGGTTTCCGCGCGCCGAGATAAACAGCGGATGCACACCGTTCGCACTATCGACACGCTTTGCCTGCACAAGGAGATGTGGCCTCCCCTCCTCAATATAGCGACGAGTCGCCTCGAGAGCACGCCGATAGAGGGGCACGATACGCTCCTTACTCCCCTTGCCCCAAAGTCGCAGCGTTCGCTCTGACCAAGCAATGGACTCCACGTTGAGCGCCGCGAGCTCCGAGATCCGCGCGCCGGAGGCATAGAGCAGCTCGAGCATCGCTGCATCACGCAGCCCCGAAGGCGTCGA
The DNA here is from genome assembly GCA_900549555.1 of uncultured Collinsella sp. Lineage (GTDB taxonomy): Bacteria > Actinomycetota > Coriobacteriia > Coriobacteriales > Coriobacteriaceae > Collinsella. Next base: position 1,753 of record UROO01000161.1, read on the forward strand.
GGTGTCGGGGGCCTTGAGCAACGCCTCGACTTGCCGAGTCGTCAGCACACCGGGAAGATCGCGCGGCAGTTTGGGCGAGGATATCGCCGAGACCGCATCGCCCTCAACGATTCCCTCGGCAGCCATCCACCGATAGAGCGAGCGAATGGCAGACAGATGCGCCGCAAGGGTCCGAGCCGCCACCTGGCCACGCGACAGCTCGGCCAAATAGGAGCGAACGGTCCGTACGTCGGCGACGCGAGCGTCGATGCCCTCACGGTCGCACCACGCGGCGAAGTGCTCGAGCCGCGAGGCGTAGGCGGTTACCGTATTGGGAGCGAGCCCTTCGACGCGTGCAATGTAGGCAATGAACGAGTCGACGGCATCGTACAGGTCAAAGGCTATGACCTCTCGCCTCCAAACAGATCGGAGCGCGTTTCCAGATAGGCGTCCAAGGCCTTGAGGGCGCGATCCGCATAGGCCTGGTAACGATCGCGCTTGCTGCGACGCTTACCGTCCTCGAGCGGCGGCACGAGGCCAAAGTTGACGTGCATGGGCTGATAGCCCACCGTAGCCGGATCGGTCGCATAGCCCACGAGTGCGCCTAGGGCGCCCACGCGCGGCAGCTTGACGCCCGCAGCACCGATAGCCTCGGCATAGGTGTTGAGCGCGGCGAGCAGACCCGTCGCCACGGCCTCCATGTACCCCTCGGTACCGGTAATCTGGCCGGCAAGACGCACGCTCGTGCCGGGAACGGCAAAGGTGCCGTCGAGCACGTGCGGAGCATCGACAAAGGTGTTGCGGTGCATGACGCCGTAGCGGAAGAACTCGGCGTTCTCCAGGCCGGGAACCAAATGGAAGACGCGCTTCTGTTCGCCGAAGGTCAGGTTGGTCTGGAAGCCAACCAGGTTATAGGCGGTCTTCTCCTTGTTCTCGGCGCGCAGCTGAATTGCCGCCCAGGGACGGCGACCGGTGCGCGGATCGGTGAGCCCGACGGGCTTCATGGCACCAAAACGGATGGCATCCTTGCCCGTGCGCGCAACCTCCTCGGCAGGCTGGCAGGCCTGGAACAGGTCCCCGCCCTCAAAGTCCTTGAGCACCACGCGATCGGCCGTGGTGAGCGCCTCGATAAAGTCCTCGTATTCTTCCTTGTTGAGCGGGGCATTGAGATAGTCGCCACTCCCCTGCTCCTCGTAGCGCGACTGCGAGAACAGCACGTCCATATCGAGCGTCGAGGCGTCGACGATCGGGGCGGCCGCGTCAAAGAACGCCTGTCTCTTATACACATCTGACGCTGCCGACGAACTCTAGGGT
>UROO01000162.1 GCA_900549555.1 uncultured Collinsella sp.
GCAGCGTCAGATGTGTATAAGAGACAGGAGCAGCACCATGTCGACAACGTCGATGATGCTCTCGAGCACACAGACGGGCGTTGCGGGGTTGAGCACCACACCGGCCTTGACACCGCGCTGCTGCAGATGCGTGAGCGTGCGGTGCAGGTGCGTGGAGGCCTCGTAGTGCACGGTGATCATATCGGCACCGGCATCGGCATACCAATCGACCGTCTCGTCGGGGTTCAACACCATGAGGTGCGCGTCGACCGGTACATCGGTGGAGCGCTTGACGGCCTTGAGGATATCGACGCCAAAGGTGAGGTTGCCGGTAAAGTGACCGTCCATGACGTCGAAGTGCACAAAGTCGGCGCCGGCGATCTTGTCGAGCTCGCCCTTGAGGTTGGCCATATCGGCCGAAAGGACAGACGGAGCGATTTTGATGGAACCCATGGTAGTAGCCTTTCTGCGCTAGTCGGTGAGTCCGTAGAACTCTTGAGAGGGGACGCGGTCGGTAAGAATCTCGAGCGCCCTGTCCAAAGTAACACCGTTGTAGAGCGTTTGCTCCACGGCAAAGGTGAGCGGAATGTCTACGCCCAGTGAACGGGCGAGCTCGCTGACGCTGCGGGCCGCGACGGCGCCCTCGACCACCATATGCGTGCGCGTCTGGTACTCGTCGAGCGACACGCCGTGGGCAAACTCGTAGCCAAAGGTGCGGTTGCGCGAATGTTCCGACGTGCAGGTGGCGATGAGGTCGCCCATGCCGGCGAGGCCCATGCAAGTCATGGCCTGTCCGCCGCGGGCGTGCACCAGGCGGCTGATCTCGGCCAGGCCGCGCGTCATGATAAGGGCGAGCGTGTTATCGCCCGCGCCGGAGCCGGCGGAAATGCCGCACACGATAGCGATGACGTTTTTCATGGCGCCGCATACCTCGACGCCGGTCATGTCCTGCGACAGGTAGATGCGGAAGGCCGTAGATAGGAGTAGGTCCTTAAAGGTCTCCCCTATCTGTGGGTCTTCGCTGGCGATGACGGCGGCAGAAAGACCGCCGCGGCAGATCTCCTCGGCATGGTTGGGACCCGAGAGCGCCGCCACGCGTGCCTCGTTGCCGATCTCGCTGGCAATGACCTCGCTCATGAGCAGGCCGGACTCGGGCTCGATGCCCTTGGTGAGGCACAGAACCGGAATATCGGTATCGATAAACGGCGCTGCTCGATGGCACACGTCGCGCAAGTGCGTGGAGGGCACGGCAAAGATGATCGCATCGGCACCGTTGAGCGCCTGGGCGAGCTCGGTCGTTGCCATCACGTTATCCGGCAGCTCATAGTCCACCAGATAGCGCGGGTTGCGGTGCTCGCCATTGATGCCGGCGGCCGTCTGCTCGCTATGGGCCCACATGATCACGCGCTCGGCTCGCGCGGCGGCAAGGCCGGCGACGGCGGTTCCCCAGGAGCCGGAGCCAATCAGCGCAACATTCATGACTCTCTCCTACTTATCGTCGGGCTCGGTGACGCGCTTGGTAAACGAGAGCTTGGACTCCTTGCCCGTCATGAGCTTTTTGATGTTCGCACGATGGGCCCACACCACGGTGATGCCGATCAGCGCCATGCAAAATTTGAGACCCAGGCTGCCGTACGGAAAGACCGCGCAGACGGCGATGGGAAGACCGATGGCCGCGGCAAGCGAGCCCACCGACACGAACTTGGTGATGGCGACGGCCACGATAAACATGCCCAGCAGCGACAGTCCGATGGGCCAGTACCAGGCGAGGATGACGCCCAAGCCCACGGCAATACCCTTGCCGCCGTGGAAGTTGAGGTAGGGCGAGAAGATGTGGCCCCATACGGCCGCCAGGCAAATGATGCCGAGCATCCAATCGCCGGGGGCTCCAGGCGCCATGATGCTCACAGGGAAGCCATAGCCCACGCCCGCGATGAGCGGACGGGCGATAAGGACGCAGATGGCGCCCTTAAGACAATCGAGCAGCAGCGTGAGCGCGGCCACCTTGGGGCCGGCTACGCGCAAGGCGTTGGTGGTGCCGATGTTACCGGAACCCGCCTTACGAATGTCGGTGTGGTTAAACACGCGGCCCAGGATCAGGCCAAACGGAATCGCTCCGATAAAGAACGAGACCACGGCGCAGATGGCGGTCAGCAGAATCGGATTATGCATCCTTTTGCTCCTTCTTCCTAAAGAAGAGTCGAATGGGCGTGCCGGAAAAATCGAAGGTCGAGCGCATGCGGTTCTCCACGTAGCGCTGGTAGGTGTCGTTGACCAGGTCGCTGTGGTTGACGAAGAACGTAAACGTCGGCGGGTTGACGCCCGTCTGGGTCACGTAGTGCATGCGCAGGCGGCGCTTGCCGTCCACCACGGTGTGGCCAAACTCGCGCAAGTCGGTGAGGAACGTGTTAAGGCGCGAGGTGGTGATCTTTTGCGAGCGCGTCTTTTCGGCCGCGTCGACCATCGCCCAGATCTTCTCGACGCTACGGCCAGTCAGGGCCGAGATGCGCAGGTACTGGGCCCAGGGAGCCATGACGCCCAGACGGCGGTCGACGGTTTCCATGCAGGCCTCGCGCTTGCGGTCATCGTCGAGCAGGTCCCACTTGTTGAGCAGCACCACGATTGCGCAGCCGCGTTCGATGGCCAAGCCCATGACCTTCTGATCCTGCTCGGTGACACCCACGGAGGCGTCGACGACGAGCAGTGCCACATCGGCGCGATCGATGGCACGCAGGCCGCGGACCATGGAGTAGTACTCGATGTTCTCGTACACGGTGCTCTTCTTACGAATGCCCGCGGTGTCGACCATGCGGTAGTGCTTGCCGTTGCGCTCGACGACGGTGTCGATAGCATCGCGCGTGGTGCCGGCGATGTTGGACACGATGGAGCGGTCGGCGCCCAGGATGCGGTTGAACAGCGAGGACTTACCGGCGTTGGGGCGGCCGATGATAGCCACGTTGAGCGCGTCGGGGAACTCGTCGGCGACCTCGTCCTCCTCCTCGGGCAACAGGGCCACGATGTCGTCGAGCAGGTCGCCCGTGCCGTGGCCTGTCTCT
>UROO01000163.1 GCA_900549555.1 uncultured Collinsella sp.
CGTGGGCTCGGAGATGTGTATAAGAGACAGCGGCATCGCTGGCCGCAGCCGTGACTTTGTGGGCAGACATCGCGGCCCTACGAGCGGCCTTGGTGGCATCGGCGTACCTGCTCTTGGCCATATGATCATCCTCCGATTTGAGACATAAATCGTTGCGTACCCTCAATTATCGCGTGTTCCTGTGGTTTGTGGGCCACAGCATCGCGCCAAATCGAAAGTACCTGCATATCATCACCACGGCGCAGCGCCTCGCGCACCGAATACTCGGCATCGCTGAACAGGCACGGACGCACGTTGCCATCGGCCGTCAGGCGCAGGCGGTTGCAATTCGCACAAAAATGGTTGGACATGGCGCTAATGAAGCCGACCGTTCCCGCCGCGCCCGGAAAGTGCCAATAGCGCGCAGGACCCGCGCCGGCAGGAGCGTCGTTGATGTCGAGCGGCTCGAGCTCGCCCAGACCCACCGCGGCGGCCCCGGCATTGATGCGCGCCCGCAGCTCGTCACTCGGCACGGTGTCGCTCGCATCCCACAGATCGGGATTGAGCGTGGGTGCGTGAGGGTCCACGGCGCAATGCGAACTTGTATGTTCGTCGCCGATGGGCATGTATTCGATAAAACGCAGGTGGATGGAGCGGTCGACGGTCAGCCGCGCGAGGGCCGTCACATCCTGATTGAGCCGTCGCACAACAACGCAGTTCACCTTAACAGGCTCAAAGCCCCAAGCCAGTGCCGCATCGATGCCCGCCATGGTCTGCTCGAGCCGGCCCAGGCGCGTGATCTTTCCAAACAGCTCGGGGTCGAGCGTGTCGAGCGAGATGTTGACGCGGTTAAGCCCGGCATCTTTGAGCTGCGGCGCCAACTTGGGTAGCAGGGCGCCATTGGTAGTGAGCGAGATGTCCTCGATTTGCGGGATCGCGCGGATGTCGCGAATGAGCGGGATGATACGGCGGCTGACCAGCGGCTCGCCGCCCGTCAGGCGCACGCGGCGAATGCCCTCCCCCGCCACCAAGCGCACAAAGCGGGCGATTTCCTCGGCGCTGAGCAGCTCGTCGTGTGCACGGGGCACCACACCATCGGCCGGCATGCAGTAAATGCAGCGGAAATTGCACTTGTCGGTAACGGCAATGCGCAGGTAGTTGATATCGCGGCCAAAGCCGTCATGTTGCACGTGCCCGTCCACGCAGCCCTCCCCTCACGCGGCGTTTTATTCTTCGGAAAACATAATACCCCACGAGAGAATCATGCCGACACCCGTACGACAGGACAGGTCGCTTCGAGCAAAACGGACTTTCCAAGCCCATCCTCAGCACGCAAACCATCACAACATTCGATGCTTTTCCCGTTTTTGGCAAAAAACGCCGAATGTTGTGATGGTTTGCCTGCCCACGGCACCCCGTAGAAGGACCGGAACGTCCCTAAAGGCCGCCGTCCCAGTGCCGAATCACGAATTCTCGTAGGTCGTTCTGACGTTTCTGGAACGCTTCGCTTCGGTCGCACTTAAGGCCCATAGCGAGCGCGATGGCATTCATCGCCCGATGCAATTGCAGTTGATGGGCAAACTGAGTCCCGGTGAGGACGATCATCCTAAAGCCCAGCGCGCTCAGCACGGTCATACGCTCCGCATCCGACGCGCTGCGCTGTTTATCAAAATGGTCCGAGCCGTTGTATTCAATCCCCGTACCGCTCGCAGGCGCATATACGTCGATCTCGAAATACCCGGACTTAGCGAGATATTTGAACTCGCTGGGAACATCAACCCGGTGGTTGAGCTCGATCTTGGCGTATCCCAGCCCTCCCTGGGAACGTTTTGCTACGACCATGATTGCGGTGGCCGTCTCCATGGGCGATCGCGCGCCATCGTGCACGCGCCTGAGCACGGCGGCCGCGCGTATGGCCCCCTGACGAGATCGGTTCTCATTGCAATAAGCAATCAAATCGGCAACGGTATACCTCTGCCCCATCTCGATATAATCGCCTGTCGACAGATGATTCAAATGGTATCGGGCGCAGATTTCATACCCATATTCCAGCTGCTCGGGCTCACTCATCCACGAACCCGCTTGGACAAAGCCCATGGCCTCATCAACCACTAGAAGGCCCTCTGCCATCTCGATAAGATGACCTGGAGGTACCGGCGCTCCAAACACGTGGCACCTAAATCCAGCCGGCGTCGAGCGCTCAAAATCGAAGTTGACGAGCGTATCGATATGATCGAGCTCTTCTCGTGGAATACCAAGCGAGACCAGATAATCGGCAACGATCCCAACTGCCGCTGAAGCCCTCAGCCCCTTGGCATCGAGTCCCAATTTGGGCAGGCTCGCGGTCGGCTCCGCCTCGTTAGCAAGCGAGTCCTCATCGTATAGACTGCTTGCTCGCGAGAGCGGCTCGGACGGGCGCGCCACGTTGTGGTACAGCCAGGCAGTCTTATGGGACAGGACGATCGGCAAGTCCATGAGCCCTCCAATGGAGTCGGATAACCAACCTTATTCCCCTGCCCACGGGTCCGCACACCTTCGTGCGCAAGAAAGCGATTCCACCCGGCCGAGTGGCAGAAAAACCATCACAACATTCGATGCTTTTTCCGATTTTGGCAAAAAACGGCGAATGTTGTGATGGTTTGAGGCGAGATGAGGCGCACGGAGGGGCCAAAGCATCGTGCTTGGAGCGTGACTTTTTCGCCCGGCACCCAACACAAACCTTGACTCTATAATCGTTATAGGGTTTTCACTACACTGGTACGTAAACAAACCAAGCCAGAAAGCCCCGCCCATGGAACACGACCTCACACGCGGCAATGTCCTTAAGACCATCGCGGTCTTTGCCCTGCCCTATATGCTCTCGTACTTTTTGCAGATGCTCTACGGCATGGCCGACCTGTACATGATGGGGCAGTTTAGCGGCGCCGCCGGCATCACCGCCGTGGGCAATGGCGCGCAGACGCTCTATATCCTGTCTCTTATACACATCTGACGCTGCCGACGAACTCTAGGGTGTAG
>UROO01000164.1 GCA_900549555.1 uncultured Collinsella sp.
AGATAGGAGTCCGTCTCGTGGGCTCGGAGATGTGTATAAGAGACAGTTTCAAACCTGTTTCGTCCACGTGTTCCAAACCACCACAAAGGTGCCTGCCCCCAATGTGGTGGTGTGGTGGTTAGAGGACGAGTTGATGGTAGTCGGCAGGGGTTATGCGGCCCTCGGTGGCAGCGCGGAAGGCGGCGAGCGCATCGCCCGAGAACGGCATGGCCCAGCACAGCCCGCAGCCGGCGGTAATGGAGCCGGGCAGCGGCATGATGCGCCCGGGCACACCGGCGGCAAGGCACAGCTGCTCGCATTCCATCACATCGAAGGTGTTATCGAACGAAACGATGATCTTGCGTTCGTGATCAGAGGCATCGCCGAACGAAGCCTCGCGGTGCGACTCGCGATACGCAGCAGCCGCCGCCTCTTCCTCGGCCGTATGTCCACAGCCGCCACAGCCGCAGGTGCAAGGCTCGGACCCATCGCAAGTGCAAGGTTCCCCGGTATCGGGGCAAATATCATGAGACATGGCATCTCCCGTCATTGATGTGTGCAGATCTAGGCGAGCAACTCGGCCGCCGCAAACTCCTCGGGCGTATTGACGTTCTCGAAGCAGAGCGTCGAGCCCGCGGCCTTAACGATCTGCGGCTCATCCATATAACCGGCCTGAACGCGATTGATCAGGCAGCGAATGCGCTGACGATCGCAGGCAAGCAGCTCTTGGGCGACCGGCGCACACGCGCCACGGCGCCAGACGGCACAAAGCGGCTCAATCCCCCGCTCCTCGCGCGGCACGCACACGTCGAGCGTCTCGGCCTCGACACGATCGGCAAGCACGCCGATGAGTTCCGGCGAGACAAACGGCATATCACAGGCAACGATCGCCACGAGCGGCAGCCGTGCCGCAGTCAGCGAACTCGCGATGCCGCGCATGGCGCCCGCCGACCCTTCAAGGTCCGGCACTATTCGCGGCACCAGACCGCCAAACGTGCGCTCCTCAAGATAGACAAGCTCGCTGGGACGCGAAGTCGTCACGACCAACTCGCCGGCAACTGGCGCCAGCCGACCCAGCACGCGCTCGATGAGTGGCTCGCCGCAAAACACCATGCGCGCCTTATCGCAGCCCATGCGCGAGGACAGCCCGCCCGCTTGGACGACACAAGAAAGATCGGCACGTCTTACGGTAGTCATACGGCAAAACACCTCCATCGGCACGTTCAAAATCCAGCGCACGGGGCAAATACCGTAGACGACATGACAGGCGACACGGCAGACCCGTACAAAAACAAAACAGCGCCTTTGCGGCACGCAGCAAGACCGCGAGCACAAAAGCGCTGGTAGCGTATGGCGGGAACGTATGTGAATCGAACACATCCAAGACGTTTTGCACGCCTCGCAACGGTTTTGAGGACCGCGGAGCCCACCGGAGCCCATCCGTTCCCAAGTGCGCCGGTATTTTACCAAACCGAAACGGCTCCAACCCAAAAAGACGAGCAAGAAGTTGCGGTGGAATAGTTCCTGTATTTGCTGTCAAAGCCTCCAAATAGGAACTATTTCACCGCAACTGAGGAGGCGGGAGCGAGTGACCGGCCTAGCGCAGGGAACGCAGGCCGCCGGAATCCTTGTCGAGCACCGTAAAGCGCACGGCATCCAGGTGCTCCAAGATGCTGATGGCACGTTTGCGCGACACGCCCAGGGCCTCACGCAGCACGCTCGTGGTGGCAGCGCCGCCGGCTGCCTCAATGGCGGCGGCGACGAGCTCGCGCGCATGGGCCTCGGCGGCAGCAGACAAGGCCACATCGCGCTCGACCTTTACGATGGAGCGGTTGAGCGAAAGCTCGCGCAGGGCACGCGTCATGGTGTCGCGATCGAGCTGCAACTGCTCGCCCACCTCGGGCAATGTCGGTGCATCGAGGCCGGCTTCGTCCAGCAAGGCAACGATACGTTCGCAGGCCTCGCGCACCACACGCGCCGCGGCGGCAGCGGAGTGCGGGTCGAACACCTCGGCGCCCTCGGAGGCACACACGCCGCGCGAGCAGCCCTCGGCAATCAGAGCCGCGGCAACGCCTTCATCAGCGGCAGGCCACGCAGCATGGGCAACGGCGCCAGGCGTAAAGCCCGTCTCCTTGGGGGCCGCCGCGTGCAGGGCTGACAGGGTCGCCGTCAGCACGCCCATGGCGGCATCGAGCACGGCGGCATTCACATACAGCGCACCGCCCGAGCCGGCAAGCTCGCAAACAACACCTCGCGCCACCAACTCGTTCAGCGCGGCATCGGCCTCAACGGAAGCAAGATCTAGCGCCGCGGCAACGTCGGCAGCCACGACCGGCAGCGCTTGCAGCGCCAGCCATGCCTCAACACCAGCGACGGCATCGCCGGCCTCAAGCGCCGCAAGCAGTGTGCGCTCCCCTGCCGAAAGCTCGCGCGAGCGACGGCAGCGCGAAAGCAGCACGCGCCCGCCGCCAATAAGCATAACGGGCGAATACGACAGCACCACGGCACGGTCTCCGGCACGCAGCGGCAGCGGATCATCCAGGCGCACCTGCACGGTACGGGTCTCGCCCACCGCCATGGGGGCCTCGCCCTCCAAAAGCATGATGCGGCCGACGACCTCGGCCGTGCCGGCCATCACATGCACACGCGCGCCCGACTCGAGCACGCGCGGCTTGGCGCCCTCGCGGCCCAGATAGGTGAACGTCATCATAAAGCGCAACGTCTGACCAAAGCGGTCCGCCACGCCGAGCATCTCACCGCGATCGAGCGCGGCAACGCCATCGCCCACCAAGTCGAGTGCCACGCGCTGTCCGGGCAGTGCTCGTGGCGTATCGCCATGCACCTGAATCCCGCGCACGCGACAGACCGTACGCGACGGCAAGGCCATCAGCTCGTCGCCCACCGCAACCGGCGCATCGTGCAGCGTTCCCGTCACGACGGTGCCGACGCCCTTAATCGTAAAGCCTGTCTCTTATACACATCTCCGAGCCCACGAGACGGACTCCTATCTCG
>UROO01000165.1 GCA_900549555.1 uncultured Collinsella sp.
CTACACCCTAGAGTTCGTCGGCAGCGTCAGATGTGTATAAGAGACAGGATCCGGTCCGTCGTGAGACTGCCCGCGTGGCGCTCGAGAACCTCATTGCAGACGGCCGCATTCACCCCGCCCGCATCGAGGAGATGTATCACAAGGCCGCCGACTTGGTTCAGCAGCGTGTGCGCGAGGCTGGCGAGCAGGCCGCCTTCGATACCGGTATCCACGATCTGCACCCCGAGATCGTCAAGACCCTGGGTGCTCTTCGCTACCGCACCTCGTTTGGTCAGAACGTGCTGCAGCACTCGCTTGAGGTCTCCGACCTGTGCGGCGTGATGGCCTCCGAGCTTGGTCTGGATGTTGTGACCGCTAAGCGTGCCGGTCTTCTGCATGACCTGGGCAAGGCCATCGACCACGACGTTGAGGGACCGCATGCTGTCATTGGCGCCGAGCTTGCCCGCCGTTATGGCGAGAAGCCCGTTATCGTCCACGCGATCGAAGCCCATCATGCCGATGTCGACCCCAACACGGTGCTCGACGTTCTGGTCCAGGCTGCCGATGCCGTCTCCGCCTCTCGCCCCGGTGCCCGCCGCGAGTCGGCCGAGAACTACATCAAGCGTCTTGAGAAGCTCGAGGAGATCGCCAACTCTCACGACGGCGTCGAGCGTACCTATGCCATGCAGGCCGGTCGCGAGGTTCATGTCATGGTTCAACCGGACAAGATCTCCGATGCCCAGTCCACGGTGCTTGCGCACGATATCGCCCATCAGATCGAGGAAGAGATGGAGTATCCCGGTCAGGTGCGCGTTGTCGTGATTCGCGAGAGCCGTGCCGTCGATATCGCTAAATAACATGAACGACGCGAACGAGCTCATCTCATTTATCGCGTCGATGTCGGGGGAGGGCAACCTTCGCGTCGAGGAAAACCTTGGCGAGGGGTATGTCCGCCTCCGCGTTTCGGAGGCCGAGCGCCGTCAAGCGAAGCATGACATTCAGCATGTAGAGGACATTGTCATCGAGATGCTGCGCAATGCTCGCGATGCCGGAGCCGATAAGGTCTATCTTGCCACGACCAAGGAGGAGGGTGTTCGCACCCTCCTCTTCCTGGATAACGGTTCGGGTGTGCCGCAGGATATGCAGGAGCGTATCTTCGATGCCCGTGTCACTTCCAAGCTCGAGAGCATGAAAATGGACCGTTGGGGTGTTCACGGTCGTGGTATGGCGCTGTTCTCTATCAAGCAGAACACGGATGAGGCACGCGTTGTTACATCGGGCGTCGATTTGGGCTCCGCGTTTAAGGTGTGCGTTGCCACCGATCGCTTGGGTGAGCGCGCCGACCAGTCGAGCTGGCCTCAGGCGGTTAAAGACGAAGACGGCCGCTATGTATGTGCTCGCGGCCCCCACAACATCATTCGCGCGGCCTGTGAGTTTGCCCTTGAGGAGCTGCGTTGCTGCGATGTGTATCTGGGCTCTCCGTCCGAGATCGCTGCGACCTTGTACGCTCAGGCTTCGAGCCGTCTCGATACGTCGCGCCTGCTCTTTATCGACGACGAGTGCGAGCTTCCGGTTATCGATCGTTTGGGCCTTGCCTCGGATGCCGAGGACTTTATCCGGATCTGCTCCGGGTTGGGTCTCGAGATGTCCGAGCGCACTGCCCACCGTATTCTGTCGGGACAGATTAAGCCCGTTCGCGGCGTGTCCGCGCGTCTGCTGCGCGAACGCGATTCCACCTCGCATGCGCCGGCACCCGTCGATCTTGCCAAGGACCGTCGAGGCCTTCGTATCGCCAAGGATGATATGGCGCAGTTTTCGCGTGCGGTCGAGCGTGACTTTAACGACCTCGCTGCCCGGTATTACCTCAATCTGTGCGGCGACCCTAAGATTCGTGTTTCGCGTGATCGCGTCACGGTGACGTTCGATCTTGCCAAAGAGGAATAAAATCTTTACCGAGTCCGCTCGGTACGATACAGTTATTGCAGTTAAAACGTACTTTTAAACGCAGGAGTTTCTTCATGGATTGCCTGAAGGTATCAAGCAAATCATCGCCCGCGTCCGTTGCCGGCGCCATTGCCGGCATGGTCAAAGATGGCGTCCCCGTCAACATTCAGTGCGTCGGCGCCGGTGCCGTCAACCAGGCCATCAAGGCCGTTGCCATTGCGCGCGGCTTTCTGATTCCGACCGGCTTTGATGTCTCCTGCGCGCCGGTGTTCTCCGACATCCTCATTAACGGGGAGTCGCGCACGGCAATTCGTCTCTCTATCTACGTTCACCAGATTAATCGGGCTGCTATGGATAACGTCGTCATGGACGACGTTAAGCCTGTTGCGTAAACGAGCCATCTGCACGCTTGTAGCACCTATGCGCCCCGTCGACACCATCGTTAGGATGTAAGCTCATGGACCAGCGTTCCGTACGCGATATTCTTGCCGGTAAAACCTACTTTATCCGCACATTCGGCTGCCAGATGAATCAGCACGACTCCGAGCGCGTGAGTGGCTTGCTCGATTCGTATGGCTGTCTTATGGCGCTCGATCCGGAGCATGCCGATATTGTCGTGTTCATGACGTGCTGTGTGCGCGAGGCTGCTGATACTCGCCTCTATGGTCAGTGCAATTCCTGCAAGAGCCTGCCTCCTTCGCCTTCGGGTAAGCGTGTGGTCGCCGTGGGCGGCTGCATCGCCCAGCGCGATGGCGAGGGCTTGCTCACCAACGTCGATAACGTCAACGTCATTTTTGGCACCCATTCTATTGCGCATGTGGCCGAGCTTGTCGCCGAGGCGTTTTTGGATGGCAAGCGCCACATCCGCACGAATGAGCATGAGGATACCGACGCCATGAGTATGCCGTGGCATCGCGAGACGCAATATCACGCTTGGGTGCCCATCATGACGGGCTGCAACAACTTCTGTACGTACTGCATCGTGCCCTACGTTCGTGGTCGTGAGACTGTCTCTTATACACATCTCCGAGCCCACGAGACGGACTCCTATCTCGTA
>UROO01000166.1 GCA_900549555.1 uncultured Collinsella sp.
ACCAGATACTGCCCGAGGATGTCGCCATCATTCGCATGGATGCCGATTCCACGCGTGGCAAGGACGCGCATAAGAAGTTGCTCGAGCAGTTCGATGCCGCCGATTGCGCGGTGCTGCTGGGCACCCAGATGATCGCCAAGGGCCTCGACTTTCCGGAGGTCACGCTTGTGGGTGTAGTCAATGCCGACTTTGCGTTAAAGCTGCCCGATTTTAGAGCGGGGGAGCGCGCCTACGATTTGCTTGAGCAGGTCGCGGGCCGTGCCGGACGCGGCGATCGCCCTGGCGAGGTTATCATCCAGACCTATCTGCCCGAGGACCCGGTCATTCGCGCCGTTGCCGAGCACGACCGTTCGATCTTAACCGACTATGACCTGAACCAGCGCCGCGACGCCCTGTATCCGCCGTTCGTTCGCCTGGTCAACATTTTGGTGTGGTCGGCGAATCGTGCTAATGCGCAGGACTATATCGGGCGCATCGCAAGGCTGCTCAAGCGTCGTTGGCATGCCGCCGCTCCCGACTTTTTGCGGGCGGGCAGCGCGGTGCCGCAGGTGCTGGGCCCGGCTTCATGTGTAATCGAGAGAGCTAAGGACCGTTATCGCTTCCACCTGCTTGTGAAGTCGCCCGTGGGGTACCATGTCTCTGATGATATTGACGCCTGCCTCAAAGAGGTGGGCTCCGTGCGCGGCGTGAGCGTGAGCGTTGACGTCGACGCCTATGATTTGATGTAACAACCCGAAAGGATGGCCATGGAAGCCAACGGAATCGTACTGTCGCCCGACCCTCGTCTGCGTCAGGAGTGCGCCGTCATCGAGGAGATCACCCCGGCGATCGAGGCACTTGCCGAGAAGATGAAGAAGATGATGTTCGAGAACGGCGGCTGCGGCTTGGCTGCCCCGCAGATCGGTGAGCTCATCCAGCTCGTCACCATTGACTGTGACTACAGCGACAAGAACGATTATGATCCGTACGTGCTCATCAATCCTGTCATTGTTGAGCAGAGCGACCATCTGGTGCCGTTTAGCGAGGGCTGCCTGTCCATCCCCGGCATTAGCTGCGAGATCGAGCGTCCCGACCATGTCGTCGTCGAGGCGTATGACCTGGATGCTAACCTGATTCGCTACGAGGCCACGGGCGACCTGTTCTGCGTGTGCCTGCAGCACGAGATCGATCACCTACACGGCAACACCATGTTCGAGCGACTGAAGCCCATGCAGAGGCTCAAGGCCGTCAAGGAGTACCAGGACGCCCTGGCCCGCGGCGCTCGGCCGGGCGAGACGGAGTAGGTCCCACCGTCCCCGGTGCTGAGCGCCCACATATCATCCCGTGCTCAAACATTCTCGCTTTGCTGCGAAACTGCGCGCGGGACGATATGTGGGCGCTCAGCACCGGGGACTGCGTTGTTCTGGCTCGGTTCGCCCGGGTGCCGTCGGGCCAGGGAGGGGCGTCTTCGCTGAAAATTGCTTTGTTGAGAGGGCTGCTTTTATGCGGCTCTTTCTTTGGTTTTGGGTATATTTGTTTTTGTTGAATTGTTCTTGCGGCTGGGTGCGCTTGCGACCTGGAACGCTTTTTGTAGCCGTCTCGGCTCGTTATTGAGAGGAGACTAACTATTATGCGTATTGTGTTTATGGGTACGCCTGATTTTGCTGTGCCTTCGCTGACTTCGCTTGTTGAGGCTGGGAATGAGATTGCGCTTGTTATTACTCGTCCCGATGCTGTTCGTGGGCGTGGCAAAAAGTTGGTGCCGTCTCCTGTTAAGGCCAAGGCGCTCGAGCTGGGGTTGGCGGTTGTTGAGGCCAATCGTATGACGCCTGAGGTTGTTGAGGCGCTTCAGGCTGCGCAGGCTGATATTTTCTGTGTGGCTGCCTATGGCTGCATTTTGCCTGATGAGGTGCTTCATATGGCACCGCTCGGCATTGTGAATGTTCATGCTTCGCTGCTGCCGCGTTGGCGTGGCGCTGCTCCCATTCAGCGTGCCATTCTTGCTGGTGACGAGGTTGCCGGCGTTTCCATTATGCGTATTGGACATGGTGTGGATACGGGCGCTTATTGCGCGCAGGCTTCGACCTCGGTTGCCGGTAAGCATGCCGAGGCGCTCACGATTGAACTTGGTGAGCTTGGTGGCAAGCTGCTGGCGGATACGCTGCCGTCGCTTGCCGATGACACGGCTGTGTGGACCGAGCAGGATGAGTCGCTCGTCACGCATGCTGCCAAGATTTCCAAGCAGGAGATGCGTCTGGATCCGCAGGTGGCGGCGCTCGATTGCGTGCGTCATGTGCTCGCTTCGTCCGATACCGCGCCTGCCCGTTGTGTGATTGCCGGCAAGACCGTGCGTGTGCTCGATGCCGCGCCTGCCGACGTGTCGCTTGGCGAAGGCGCTGTTGCCGTCAAGAGTAAGCGTGTCTACCTGGGACTTTCCGATGGTGCGGTTGAGCTGCTTGAGGTTAAGCCCGACGGTAAACGTGCTATGGCTGCTTCTGCCTGGGCTGCCGGTCTGCAGGGTGCCGATCTGACGTGGGGTGTTTTGTCATGAGCAAGCTTTCCCCCGCGCGCAAGCTTGCGCTCGATGTACTGATGGAGGCCGATCGTCGCGGCATGTATGCGCGCGATGTTCTCTTGTCCCGTGCTTCGGCCAAGGCCATTGACCAGCGCGATTCTGCTTTTGCCGCTCGTTTGGCACTTGGAGTTGCAGCCACCCAGGGCATTTTGGACGAGCTGCTCGATCAGTTTCTCGATAAGCCCAAAAAGGTCGCGCCGCGTGTTCGCATGGCGCTTCGCATCTCGGCCTTCGAGATGCTCTACCTGCATACCCCGGGTCGCGTTGGCGTGAGCCAGGGTGTTGAGCTGGTTCGTAGCGGCGCTAAATCGGCCGCCGGTCTGGCTC
The DNA here is from genome assembly GCA_900549555.1 of uncultured Collinsella sp. Lineage (GTDB taxonomy): Bacteria > Actinomycetota > Coriobacteriia > Coriobacteriales > Coriobacteriaceae > Collinsella. The sequence goes on from UROO01000166.1 coordinate 2,882, forward strand.
TGTCTCTTATACACATCTGACGCTGCCGACGAACTCTAGGGTGTAGA
>UROO01000167.1 GCA_900549555.1 uncultured Collinsella sp.
ATCTACACCCTAGAGTTCGTCGGCAGCGTCAGATGTGTATAAGAGACAGCATACGCCCGAGCTCGGCCTTCAGCAGACCGGCGGCAGAATCGGGACGGGTCGACTTAAACGAATTGGAGCAGACGAGCTCCGCCAAGTGATCGGTATGGTGGGCAGGAGAGCTTACCTGCGGGCGCATCTCGCACAGCTTTACGGCGAACCCGCGATCTGCCAGCTGAATCGCGCATTCCGATCCCGCCAGACCGCCACCGATAACCGTCACCTGATCAAACAGCATCTGCAAACACCTTTCTAATTGACACGTTTTCCATTGTGACCGAAGGGCGTCTGGGCGTGAAGGGCAAACTTGGAGGGCGCATACCTTCCATCCATCATGCGCTCGATGAGGCCCTCGAGCTCGAGCGAGCCCAGGAGCTTGAGCACACCGACGGCATCGAGCGAGACGAGTGTGGCGATGTCTTCGACCTTGAGCGGCGAGGCGATGAGGGCATGCATCACGGCCTGCTGTGTGGGGTCCAGATCTGCGATACCGGGTGCATCAGGACGCGAATAGCGCAGGGTGCCGTAGATTCGCGAGATGGCCATCTCGATTGACTCCTCGTCAATAATGCAGCAGGCCCCGTTGGCAATGAGGTAGTTGGTACCGCGCGACTCGGGTGACAAAATCGAACCCGGCACGGCAAGAAGCTCGCGCCCCAGGTCCATGGCGGCCTCCGCCGTCGAGAACGTGCCCGAAGGCATGCCAGCCTCCGACACGAAGAGCGCCTGCGAAAGCGCGGCAATCACCCGGTTACGCCGCGGGAAGGCAAACTTACGTGGCCCCATACCCCAAGGCGAGATGGACACGACCGCGCCGCCCGTATCGATCGTGCGCGCGATGAGCCCCGCACTCGAGCGCGGGTAGACCACGTCGGCGCCCGTACCCAACACCACGACGTGCCTGCCACCGGCGTTGACCGCGGCCCAACCCGAGGCCTGGTCGCAGCCGACCGCGCCGCCCGAGATCACCGTCACCCCCGCCTCGACCGCAACTTTCGCGGCCAGTTCTGCCACGGCCAGACCGTACGGCGAGGCCTTGCGAGCGCCGATGATGGAGAGCGCCGGCGTCGAAAGCACCTCCGGGTCGCCACGCACGAACAGCGTCTGGGGAACATCAGAGAGCTCCAAAACGGCATCTGGATACAACGCGTCACCGGGATGCAGCTCAAAAGTTTCCTCGGGCATTACTGATCCCTCCTTCCCTGGTACATCGCCGCCTCGAGCACGTGGTCTTGCGTCACCCGCTCGCTTTCGGCGACATCGGCAATCGTGCGCGCGATGCGAACCAGGCGCACGATGCCGCGCCCCGTGAGATGCGTGCGCTTCGACAGGCCGAGCACGCACGTTTCCGCCGCCTGATCAAGCGCAAAGGTCGATACAACACCATCGATAGAGCGGGTCTCGGCACCCTCAACCTCGGCATCCGCATCATCCATACGGGACTCGCGCCAGGCACGAAAAGCCCGACCGCGGACAACGTAGTCGCGCAGCTCGGCCGACGACATGCCCTCGGCGCCCTCGATAATCACCTGCGGATCGGGGCGGGTCACATCAAGCATCAGGTCGATACGGTCGGCCAAGGGACCGCGCAGCTTGGACCGGTAGCGCTCGACCATCGATGCCGAACAGCGACACGGGACCTCGCGATCGCCCAAAAAGCCGCAGGGACAGGGATTGCTCGCCGCAAGCAGCTGAAAGCGCGAGGGAAACGTAAAGGCGCCATCGACGCGCACGATCCTGACATAGCCGCGCTCGATTGGCTGACGAAGCGTCTGCAGCACACCGGTGGGAAACTCGGCAAGCTCGTCCAAAAAGAGCACGCCGCCATGGGCAAGGCTGATCTCGCCCGGATGCACCGGGCGCCCCCCGCCAATAAGGCCCGCTGTCGAAATGCTGTGATGAGGGCTTCGAAACGGCCGATGCCCCGCAAGCAGGCCATCGATATTTTCACCCAAGACCGAATGGATACACAGCGCCTCTTGCTGATCCTCGACGGAAAGCTCGGGCAAGATACCCGTCATGCGGCGCGCAAGCATGGTCTTGCCCGATCCCGGAGACCCGATCATAAGCAAGCCCAGCTCCCCTGCCGCCGCAAGCGCTATGCCGCGCTTGGCGACCTCCTGCCCCAACACGTCGGCATAATCGAGCTCGGGCTCAAAGGTGGCCTCCCCGCCCTCAGAATCCAGATAATGCCGAGCTGCCTCGCCCATTCCGTGGGCAAGCTGCGACAGATGGTCGATAAAACCGCAGTCGACCCCCGAAAGCGGAACATGCTGGTCGGACCTACCGGCGATAAAAGACAGCCCCATGTCGCGAGCCAGCAGCTGAAACGCTACTTCGCCCTTGACGGGAAGCACCGTGCCATCCAAGCCGAGCTCGCCGGCAATGAGGCAGCGGTCGAGATTGTCGCGGGGAATCTGCCCATCGGCCGCAAGCACCGCAATGGCTATCGGCAGGTCAAAGCCGCTACCGGTCTTTCGGATATCGCCCGGTGCCAGATTGACCGTAATGCCCGAGCGCGGGATCTCGAATCCGGCAGAGCGCATCGCACAGCGAATGCGCCCGCGAGACTCCATGACCTCCATACTCGGGATGCCGAGCATCTGGATGCCCGGGATGCCGCCCGCGAGCGAAACCTCGACCGTAACGGGAATCGCCTCGACGCCGCGGATACAGGCTGCGTGAACGGCAAAAGTTTCGAACGCCATTACGACACCTGCCAATCGAACGCGTTGTACTGGTGCTCGATCTCGGCGATATGCCCGCCGCGAATGGTGACGCCCACGGCATCGAAGCGGATCGCCTTGAGCGGATAATGCTCCATGAGATAGCAACTTGCGATGCGGCGGTAGCGGCGTTGCTTTTGGGCGTCCACGGC
>UROO01000168.1 GCA_900549555.1 uncultured Collinsella sp.
CTTCTTGGCAGCGGCGGTCGTACGCTTGCGCGTGGTCGTTGCCTTGGCAGCAGTTGCCTTGGCAGCGGTGGTCTTGCTCGCAGCGGCCTTGGTGGCCGTGGCCTTCTTAGCCGTCGTCTTGCGGGTCGTCGTTTTCTTGGCGGCAGGCTTCGTGGCGGGCTTAACCTCGACCTCGGCAGCCGGCTTCTCCTCGGCCTTGGGCTCCTCGGCAGCAGCGGGCTCCTTAACGGTCGCCGCAGGCTCGGCAGCAACCTCGGGCTCGTCGACAACCGCCGCCGGGCGCTCAATCTCCGGGTGCATAAAGAAGTACAGGTCCAGATACTTATCGGCCGAGCGCGTCCAGCTAAAGTCCTGGCTCATGGCCTGCGTGACCAGCTGGTTCCAAGCGTCGCGGTTATCCCAGAACAGGCGCGCCGCGCGGAACACCGCGTCGCCCATCTCGTCGCCGTTAAAGTTGCTAAACGAGAAGCCCGTGCCCTCGCCGGTAAACTCGTTGTACGGCTGCACGGTGTCCTTGAGGCCACCGGTTTCGCGCACGATGGGCAGGGTGCCGTAGCGCATGGCGATGATCTGCGACAGGCCGCAGGGCTCAAACTTCGAAGGCATCAGGAACATATCGGCGGCGGCGTACATGCGCTGCGACAGCGCCGGGTCAAACTCGATGCGTGCAGCCATGGTGCCGGGGTACTTGTCCTGGAAGTAGCGCAGGCCGTCCTCGTAGTCGCGGTCGCCGGTGCCCAGCACCGCCACCTGCACGCCGCCGGACAGGATGCGGTCGAGCGCGTACATGACCAGGTCCATGCCCTTCTGGCGCGTCAGGCGAGTAACCATCACCATAAGCGGGCGGTCGTCGCGAACCTCGAGGCCCAGCTCCTCCTGCAGCTTGGCCTTGCACACGGCCTTGCCGGAACGGTCGTCAACCGTGTAGTTGGCGGCAATGCGCTTGTCGGTCGCCGGGTCAAAGCCCGCAACGTCAATGCCGTTGAGGATGCCCTGCAGCGCGTAGGAGCGCTCGCGCAGCACCCCGTCCAGACCCTCGCCAAACTCGGGCGTCTGGATCTCACTCGCGTAGGTGGGGCTTACTGTGGTGATGGCATCGGCATAGTGCAGCGCGCCCAGCATGTAGTTGATGCTGCAGGCGTCGCAGCGCAGCTGCGTAGCGGCCGCGGGAATATGCGCCACGCCTAGGATGTCCTCCATCACGGTGTCGCTAAACTGGCCCTGGAACGCCACGTTGTGGATTGAGAACACGGTCTTGACGCGGTCGTACAGCGGCAGGCCCTGGTAGAACTCGCGCAAGAACACGGGCGCCAGTGCCGTCTGCCAGTCGTTGCAGTGCAGGATGTCGCACTCAAAACCTGCCGGCAGGTGCTGCAGGCTCTCAGTGATGGCCTTGGAGAAGAACGCAAATCGCTCGCCGTCATCAAAGAAGCCGTACGGATAGTCGCGCGCAAAGTAGCGCTCGTTGTCGATGAACATATAGGTGACGCCGTCGCGCTCGAGCTTCTCGAGCCCGCAGTACTCGTTGCGCCAGCCCAGGCTCACGTAAAAGTCGGAGAAGTGCTCCATCTGCGCCTTGTACTCGTCCTTGATGGTGGCGTACTTGGGCACCATCACGATGACTTCGGCGCCGGCGCGCACAAGCGCCGCAGGCAGCGAGCCCGCCACGTCGCCCAGGCCACCGGTCTTTACAAACGGTGCGCACTCGGCCGAGGCAAACACGATCTGCATCTTTTTGCTGGAATCAGCCATATTGTCTCCCATGTTGTTATTCGAGAATAGCCGCCAGGCGCGAACCGGGCGGCTATTCTACATGTTACGAGCGATGTTGCGGTGCCAACGTTAACGTACGATGGTGGTATCAGAAGTTAACGGAGCCTTGCCCAGCACCAGGATGTTCTCGGGCGTGCCGCGAAGCTCGGTGTTGGTGGGGACCACGTTGTTCTTGTCCAGGATGGCATTCTCAACGCGGGCGCCGCTCTTGATGATGCAGCTCTGGTTGATGATCGAGTTGGTCACCGAAGCGCCTTCCTCGACCACAACGCCGCGCGACAGGATCGAGTTGCGCACGGTTCCCTTGATGATGCAGCCGGCCGAGATGATCGAGTTGCACGCGTGGCTGCCGGTCGCATAGCGCGAAGGCGGCACGTCGTGCGCCTTGGTCAGGATCGGGCGCTCGGGGTCAAAGAGCTGGTCGGCCACGGTCTGGTCGAGCAGATCCATGCTGCGGCGATAGAGCGACTTCTCGCTAAACACGCCCACGACCTCGCCCTTGTACTCGTAGCTGCACACGTCGATGTTGCCAAAGTCGCCCTGGAGTGCCTCGAGCAGATCCAGATAGTCGGCGGCCTGGTAGTGGTCGATGATCTCGAGCAGCGTATCGCGGTTGACGATGCAGCAGTCCATAGAGGCGTTGTCGCCGTACACCACGCCAGCGCTCACGCCCGTCAGGCGACCGTTCTCGTTAATCTCGAGCTTGGTCTCGTCATCGACGTTGCGCGTGGCCTTGCAGTACACCACGGTCATCTGGGCACCGGAGTTCTCGTGCGCGTCGATGATGGTGTTGAGGTCCATGTTAAAGATGATGTTGGTGCCCATCATCACAACATAGGGCTTGTCCGAGCGCTGGAACAGCGTCTTGTTGGAGATGATGTCACGCAGCAGGAAGCGCATGCCGCCCTTGGTGGTGCCATACGCGTTGCCGGGCACCATGAACAGGCCGCCCTTCTTGCGGTCCAGGCCCCAGTCCTTACCCGAGCCCACGTGGTCGATCAGCGAGCGGTAGTTTCCCGGCATGACAACGCCAACGGTCTTAATACCGGCATTCATCATGTCTGTCTCTTATACACATCTGACGCTGCCGACGAACTCTAGGGTGTAGA
>UROO01000169.1 GCA_900549555.1 uncultured Collinsella sp.
TCTACACCCTAGAGTTCGTCGGCAGCGTCAGATGTGTATAAGAGACAGTACCAAGGCAACCTGCCTATAATGATGCAAGTCAAAAACGCCGAGCGCATCGCACGCACTTGCATCAGGCATCCGAGAGGAGAAAACATACCCATGAAGGCACTCTACAATGACGGTTCGGTGGCCGAGCTCCCGCAGGACGAGGTCACGCACGTCATCCGCCACTCTGCCGCGCACATCATGGCGCAGGCCATCAAGCGCCTGTACCCTGAGGCCGACTTTGCCTACGGCCCCGCGACCGACAACGGCTTCTACTACGACGTCGACCTGCCCGAGGGCGTCAAGATCAGCGAGGACGACTTCCCCGCGATTGAGGCCGAGATGAAGAAGATCGTCAAGGAGAACCTCAAGTTCTCCGTGTACGAGAAGCCCCGCGCCGAGGCCATCGCCCTTATGGAGGAGCGCGGCGAGAAGTACAAGGTCGAGCACATCGGCGACCTGGACGACGACGCCCGCATCACCTTCTACCAGCAGGGCGACTACATCGACATGTGCGTCGGCCCCCACATCTGCTACACCAAGGCGCTGAAGGCCTTTAAGCTCACCGGCGTCTCGGGCGCCTACTGGAAGGGCGACAAGGACAACAAGATGCTCACCCGCATCAACGGCGTCGCGTTTGCCACCAAGGAAGAGCTCGACGAGCACATGCACATGATGGAGGAGGCCAAGAAGCGCGACCACCGCAAGATCGGCCGCGAGATGGACCTCTTTATGATGCGCGACGAGGCCCCCGGCTTCCCGTTCTTCCTGCCCAACGGCATGATCCTTAAGAACACGCTGCTGGACTACTGGCGCGAGATCCACCACAAGGCCGGCTACGTGGAGATTTCCACGCCGCTCATCATGAACAAGCAGCTGTGGAAGACCTCGGGCCACTGGGATCACTACAAGGACAACATGTACTCCACCGTCATCGACGACGAAGAGTACTGCATTAAGCCCATGAACTGCCCGGGCGGCGTGCTGGTGTACGCCTCCAAGCCGCATTCCTATCGCGAGCTGCCCATTCGCGCCGGCGAGATTGGCCTGGTGCACCGTCACGAGCTGCGCGGCGCCCTGCACGGCCTGTTCCGTGTACGCTGCTTTAACCAGGACGACGCCCACCTGTTTGTGCGTCCCGACCAGCTGACCGACGAGATCGTGGGCGTGGTCAACCTCATCGACTCCGTGTACCAGAAGTTTGGTTTTAAGTACCACGTTGAGCTTTCCACCCGCCCCGAGGACTCCATGGGTTCGGACGAGGATTGGGCTCGCGCCGAGGAGGGCCTGCGCACCGCTCTGGAGAAGCTGGGCATGGACTACGAGGTCAACGAGGGCGACGGCGCCTTCTACGGCCCCAAGATCGACTTCCACCTGGAGGACTCGCTCGGCCGTACCTGGCAGTGCGGTACCGTTCAGCTCGACTTCCAGATGCCGCTCAACTTTGATCTGGAGTACGTGGACGCCGACGGCACCAAGAAGCGCCCCATCATGCTGCATCGCGTATGCTTTGGCTCCATCGAGCGCTTCATTGGTATTCTGATTGAGCACTTTGCGGGCAAGTTCCCCACCTGGCTGGCCCCCGTGCAGGTCAAGGCACTTCCCGTCTCTGAGAAGAGCCGCGACTACGCCCACGAGGTGTGCGCCAAGCTGGAGGAGGCCGGCATCCGCGTGGTCTGCGACGACCGCGACGAGAAGATCGGCTACAAGATCCGCGAGGCCCGCAGCATCGACCGCGTGCCCTACATGCTCATCCTGGGCGAGAAGGAGGTCGAGGCCGGCAACATTTCCGTCCGCGATCGCTCCAACGAGACCGTTCAGATGAGCGTTGACGAGTTTGTGGCCAAGGTGCTCGAGGAGATCAAGACTCGCGCCTAGCACAAACAATACAAGAATTAACAAAGGCGATCGTCCTATAGGGCGGTCGCTTTTTTGTTGTCTAAAGAAGAAAAGCCGCTGGTTAGAGCGGCTTTTTTGTTGTGCAAAAAGGTACAGGTTTTTGTAGAGACGTATGGAGATGCGCCCATTCGCGGCGCAATTTGTGCAATCTGGGAAAACGCGAGCAGTTTGCTCGTATAATGAGCTTCGTCGAAAGATACAAAAACCTGTACTTTTGCGACTGCGCCTAGCTGCGAGCGAGAAGCCTGTTCTTAACGCCTCTGCATCCGCGCGCGTCGCGGAGCAAGAAAAGGGGGCGAGAGATGGAACAGACAATGCGGCGCCAAGAGCAGCTGCCCGGTGCCTTTAGTGGCGCTACTACCAACAGCCAGCATGGCCGCGTCCGCTGGTATCTGGTCCACACCCCCAACGGTAAAGAGCGCGAGACCTGCGAAAAGGTCCGCCGCATTATCCCGCACGAGCTAATGCAGGACGCTTTTGTGATGCAAAAGGAGTTCTGGTTTAAGCGGGACGGCGCTTGGTCGCTCCAAACCAAACCCATGTACAAGGAATACTTCTTCGTCGCCACGCGCGATGCCGCTGCACTCGACAGGGCCCTGGCCCAGTTGAGCTTTGGCTGCCGTATTGCCGGTAGCAGGGAGCGGGCCTATGCACCCATGCCGGACGATGCGCAGGACTGGTACCGCAGCGTGCTCGACGACGACGGTGTGGTGCGCAACAGCGTGGCCCGCATAGAAGACGGCGTGCTGCATATAGAGCAAGGGCCCTTGGTGGGTCAAGAGGCCCGTGTAAAGAAGATCGACCGTCATAAGCGCTGGTGCCTGGTAGACGTGGGCGAAGGCGACTCTGCTTTTAGGGAGCTGCTTCCGTCTGTCTCTTATACACATCTGACGCTGCCGACGAACTC
>UROO01000170.1 GCA_900549555.1 uncultured Collinsella sp.
GAGATGTGTATAAGAGACAGCCTTGGATCATCGAGGTTCGCCGCAAATTCTTGGCGACTGCCGCGACGGCATCCGAGATCATTTCGCCCAACGTTCCCTCGCAGATCGTACGGTCCATGAACCTCAACGACCCCGCCGCGCCCTTCTGCGTTCCGGCATAGACCGCCACATCGATAAAGAGCTTAGGATAGAACTGCTGAGGATAGGCACCCGCAGCCAGGAGCCCGGCCTTAGTAACATTGCCCTGGGAGTCGAGGAGATTCAGGCGCTCCAGCTTCGTTTTCTTGTCCGGCGCGCCGCGCATTGCCCGGGGTGTCAGCGAGAAAGCACGCTCTATCGTGCGGTCGACCAGGGCCTCGTCAAGATCGCCTGCGACCGCGCCGGGCACCGCATCGCGGTCGCTAGGACTCGTCCGCTCGTATGACGACAGCGCCAAAACCTCGGTCGATGAAAGTGGCACGTCTTTGTCATCGATGCGCTTGTAGCTGCCGCCCTGGGCGCCACGCTCTATTACATAGCAGGGCTTGCTCGACGGGTCGAGCTCCTCAATCGTGATGACCAGAACCACAGTGCCCTGGAGCTCCACGCGTTCAATGGTGTATTTGGGCGGATTGGCCAGTTTTCCGCGACCGCCGGCATCACCCATGCCCGCTACGAATTGGTTGAGCACCTTCTCGGTCTCAAAGTTCTCAACCGGGACAAAGCCCGCGCGCTCGCTCACTCCGAGTACGATGATGCCGCCGGCGGTGTTCGCGAATGCGCTAACCGTTTCCCATACGTCGCGGGAAAGCGTCGTGGCGCTCTCCTTGACCTCGACGTTAAGATCGTCCGAGCCCATGCGCCTTAAAGACTCGAGCAGACCGGTCAGCTCGTTTTCGTTCATCTGCACGTCCTTTCGCTCGGCCCGGCGGAGAATGCCGCGAATAGATTTCCTTCATCTCTCAGTTATCTCTCGTAATTATCTCTCATCTTACTGCTATCTCTCATATAAGAGATGAGTGAGAGATGAAAGATAAGATGTCTGCCATCTGTTTCATTTAAACATGTTTTTGCTGGTAGAACAATCGGTATTGAGACAATACCATGATTGTTTGTCTCTTTGCTGCTCAGTTATCTCTCATATTTATCTCTCATCTTTCTGTCATCTCTCATATTAGAGATGAGTGAGAGATGAGAAATGCATGAGTGATGGACGAGCGGGAATCGAGAGTGGAATTTCGGACGGTTTTTGGGCGTTTTGAGGCTGATTCCGTCCGAAAATCCACTCTCATTCAATTTGCGTCCAAATATCCACGCTCGTCCGTCCGATTTTCCACTCTCGTTCGACAGGCGGCCAGGACGCGTCGACTTCCCATCGGCATAACCGCCAGTTCGCCGCAGAGCCGCGGCCCCATATGGGTATACTCTCGAGGATTCGACTCGATTCGCCCCCGCTGGGGCGTCAAAGGAGACTGCATATGCCCACTACCTCAACCGACCCGCGCGCCGCTGCCGCCGCGCTGCTGGTGCCCGGTACCACCTGCCACGGTTTTGCCGTCGAGCGCTGCGAAACCGTGCCCGAGCTCGATTCGGACGCCTACGTGCTGCGCCACACCGCATCGGGCGCTCGCCTGCTATACCTGGCATGCGACGATGAGAACAAGGCCTTTGCCATTGGCTTTAAGACGCCGCCGGCCGATTCCACCGGCGTGTTCCATATTCTTGAGCACTCGGTGCTGTGCGGATCGGCCAAGTTCCCCGTCAAGGAGCCGTTCGTGGACCTGATCAAGAGCTCCATGCAGACGTTCCTCAACGCCATGACCTACCCCGACAAGACTATCTACCCCGTTGCCACCACCAACGAGCAGGACCTGTACAACCTGATGGACGTGTACCTGGACGCGGTGTTCAACCCGGCCATCTATACCAAGCCCACCATTTTTGAGCAGGAGGGTTGGCACTACGAGCTAGACCTGCCGGAGGGCGCCGAGGGCGAGGGCGGCGGCAGCTCCACGAGCCTGCGTGAGGGCACGCTGCGCTATAACGGCGTGGTGTTCAACGAGATGAAGGGCGCACTGTCTGACCCCATGAGCGTGCTGGACGACGCCGTCAACGCCGCGCTCTATCCCGGCACCGCCTATGCGCACGAGAGCGGCGGCGACCCGCGCGCAATTCCCGCGCTCACCTACGAGCAGTTCCTTGACACGCACGCGCGCCACTACAATCCTTCCAACTCCTACATCACGCTCTACGGCGACCTGGACGTGGACCGCGCGCTGGCCTTTTTGGACGAGCGCTATCTGTCGCAGCCGAGTGCCGCGAGCCGCCGCATGGACGCTGCCGTTGCCGCCGGCGAGGACCCGTCCACGCTGGCACCCAATCCGCTGGTCGCACAGGCGCCCGTGACCTGCGAGTATAAGCGCATCGAGATGGCCACCACGCCCGAGAGCGCCCTGGTAGGCCTGGGCCTTGTGCTGGGCAGCGCGCTCGACCGTAAGCGCACAATCGCCGCGGACATCCTGTTCGAGGCGCTGCTGGGCTCCAACGAAGCGCCGGTTAAGAAGGCCATTCTGGCAGCGGGCCTGGGCGGCAACGTGGCGAGCTACACCGCGGCCGAGAGCCTGCAGCCCTACGAGCTCATCATGCTGCAAAACGCACAGCCCGGTGTGGCGCGCGAGCTGCGCCGCGTGTTCCAGGCCGCCTGCCGCGACCTGTGCGAGCACGGCGTTCCGCGCGAGCGCCTGGAAGCCATCATCAGCAGCAACGAATACGACACTGTCTCTTATACACATCTGACGCTGCCGACGAACTCTAGGGTGTAGATC
>UROO01000171.1 GCA_900549555.1 uncultured Collinsella sp.
GTTACGAGCCCTACGTTTGCGCTCATGGCCGTTCACGATCAAGGTCGTATTCCGCTGTTTCACTTTGATCTATACCGCCTGGAGCATGCCTACGAGCTCGAGGATACGGGCATTTTCGATGTGCTGGGCTATGAGGGTGTTTGCCTGCTGGAATGGGGCGAACAATTCCAGGACGAGCTGACGGATGAGTATCTTTCGGTGACGCTCAAGCGTGATGAGGGCGACAGCGATGTGCGAACGATAACGCTCGAGGCGCACGGTGACCGCGCAATGGAGCTTTCCCATTTGATTGATAAGGCTGTACAAGATGAGCTTGCATAACGACAACGCGCTGGTGGTGGCGCTCGATACCTCGACCGACATGCTTGCCTGCGCGGCAAGCTGGATTGATGGGCAGACGGGCGAGACGAAGCTCGTGAGTGGCGATCACATGTGTCGCCGTCACGCCAACGTTGAGCTCGTGAATACCGTTGATGGCGTGCTGGCTCAAGCCGGTCTGGATCGCAGCGATGTTGGTTGCTACGTGGTCGGCCGCGGCCCGGGGTCGTTTACGGGCGTGCGCATCGGCATCTCCACTGCCAAGGGCCTCGCGCGTGGTGCCAATGTTCCGCTACTGGGCGTGTCGACGCTTGATGCTTGCGCTTGGACGGCGTGGAAGGCTGGCGTGCGCGGCAAGCTTGGTATCTTGGCCGATGCTATGCGCGGCGAGGTATATCCGGCGCTGTATATGCTGGTCGATGAGGGACCCGAGCGTCAATTTGAGCGCGAACACGTGGTCAAGGCCGCCGTGGCGCTCGATGAGTGGCGCCGAGCAGCGGACTGGGATCAGGTTCAGCTGACCGGTGACGGTCTCGTGCGCTATGGCAAGCTGCTGGGTGAGGACGAGACCGCCCGCTGCGTGGAGCGAGACCTGTGGTGGCCCTCGGGCGAGGGCCTGCTGATGGCGCACGCCGCAGGCGATGGCGATCCGGCTCGCGTCTTGCCGATCTATACGCGCCTTTCGGACGCCGAGGAAAACGAGCGCAAGCGTCTGGGCCTTGCCGAGAGCGCGCAGAGTGAGGTGACAGGTGTTGCCGACGAGCTTGCCGGACGTCATCTGCAATTCCGCCCCATGGGCGCGGCGGATGCCGAGGGCGCGAGCGCGCTGGAGACCGCCTGCTTTGAAGGCGCCGGACACGAGGCGTGGACGCCGAGCATGTTCCTATCCGAGCTGGGCGAGGACGTTGCCGCGCCGCGTAGCTGGTGGGTGGCGCACGACGACGGTCAGCTGCTAGGGCTTGCCGGTGGCATGGTCGTAGACGGTGACGTGCAGATTCTGGATGTTGCCGTCGACCCGAAGCATCGCCGCGAGGGTATTGCCCGCAAGCTGCTGTCGCATGTGAGCTACGACGCCCAGATGCTCGGTTGCACCACGGCTTCGCTTGAGGTTGAGGACGGCAACGAGGCTGCAATTGCACTCTATGCCGCTCTGGGCTTTACCGAGGCGGGTCGTCGCCGTGGCTATTACGGTGCCGGCAAGGATGCCATCGTCATGACGGCGCCGCTGCCCCTGGTGCTTCCTCTCGACAATGCCTCGCCCGAGCCGACGGCTGCCGAACAGCGTGTATGGCCGCTGCCCGCGCCCGAACGCACCGCTGAGGAGCGTGCCGAAATCGAGCGCCGCCGCCTGGTGCTTGCCATCGAGAGCTCCTGCGACGAGACAGCCGTGGCAATTATCGATGCGGACGGCAAGATGCTGGCCAACCAGGTGTCGACGCAGATTGATTTTCATGCCCGCTTTGGCGGCGTGGTACCCGAGATTGCCTCGCGCAAGCACGTTGAGGTCATCGTGAGCGTCGTGGACGCGGCACTCGAGGACGCCGCAGCGTCGCTGGGCCTTACGGGCGGAGCCATTGCACCAAGTGAGCTTGCCGCCGTGGGCGTGACGCAAGGTCCGGGCCTGGTGGGTGCCTTGGTGGTGGGTGTCGCCTTTGCCAAGGGCTTTGCGTATGCTGCCGGCAAACCGCTGGTGTGCGTCAATCATCTGGAGGGTCACCTGTTTGCCAACCTGTTGGCGCAGCCCGACCTCAAGCCGCCGTTTATCTTTACGCTTGTTTCGGGCGGGCACACCATGCTCGTGCACGTAAGGGCATGGGGCGACTACGAGGTGCTCGGCGAGACGCTTGACGACGCCGTGGGCGAAGCCTTCGACAAGGTGGCAAAGGCGCTGGGCCTTGGCTATCCCGGAGGCCCCATCATCTCCAAGCTTGCCGAGACGGGCAACCCTAAGGCGATTGATTTCCCCCGCGCGCTGAACAGCAGGGGCGACTACCGCTTCTCGCTTTCGGGCCTCAAGACGGCGGTGACGCTCTACATCGAGCAGGAGACCAAGGCCGGGCGCACGATTCATCTGCCCGATTTGGCGGCTTCGTTTGAGGCGGCAGTCTTTGACGTGCAGTACAAGAAGGCCAAAAACGCCCTGCATGCTACCGGGTGCAAGGAGTATTGCATCGGCGGCGGCGTCTCGGCCAACCCGCATCTGCGCGAGATGATGATCAAGAAACTCGGGCGTCAGGGAATCCGCGTAACGGTGCCGCCCTTGTCTGCCTGCACCGATAACGCCGCCATGATCGCGGAGGTCGCTCGCCGTAAATTCGACCGAGATGAAATCTCGCCGTTCGATGTCGACGCCGATCCAAACATGACGCTGTAGTCGTACGGGTGCGGTCCCCGACCGGAGGGGCCGGATATAAGGTTTCCTGCTCTACAGTCCTGCGCAAGACGAAGGCCACATTAAGTGGCCTTCTTTGCGT
>UROO01000172.1 GCA_900549555.1 uncultured Collinsella sp.
GAAATAGGGACTGTATATGCGATTAAAGCCGTAAATCAATCCCTATTTCACCGCGACTTATGGATTTGAGGATGATTTAGCTAGTTGCGGAGGGCGTTATCTAGGGTTGACGCTACAACCAGGGGGTCGTCGGTGCCGGCGAAGAGGCGGACGGTGCTCACCTGCTTGCCGCGTGGGGCCGAAAGTCGTGTTGTTGCGCCGCCGGCGGGCGATGTGCGGAACTCCCCCGGCAAAGCGTCGAACAGCTCGCCTGCACTACGCTCGATAAGGTCAAACTCAACTGCCGGGCCAAAGCCATGCTCGAGGATTCCCGTTGCAACCGCATGGTCGGGATGCGAGCTCAGCCCGGGATAGCGCACGTCGCGCACCATCTCGTTAGCCGCCAGATACTCGGCCAGCGCACGGGCGCGGTCGAAATGCGCCTGCATGCGGGCGTCGAGCGAGGAAAGCCCACGCTCCAGCACATCGGCCTCCTCGGTAGAAAGGTCGAGCGCCAAAGCACCGCAGCCTGCAAACAACGAGTGCGCGCACTCGGCAGCAGCATCCACACGATGGCGCTTAAGCTGCGAGCGCGCAACCAATACGGCAACCAACTTGCGTGAAGCATCACCGGCGCACACGCGGTCGAGCGCCTCGAGCGACAGGACGGCACCCAGCCGCAGCGGATCGCAGCCAAAGACGCATGCCACGGTGTTGTCCACAACCAGCAGCGCATGGGCCTCGCGAGCCGCTCGACCCAGCGCACGCAGATCGGGCACACGCAGGCCAAAGCCGCCAATAGAGTTGACGAACCACCACAGATGCGGCCCCTCGGCATCAAACGAAGCATCAAAGCCCTCGGACGCAGCAGCAAACGCTACAACCGAGGGCTCCCCCACCATAGCCACGTCGCAGGCATCAAAGCCGCGCGAAAACGCATCGGCAAAGTCATCCGCAAAGGTCACCAGGCGGTCACCGGGGCGCACAATCCCCAATTGCGGCAACGCTGCTGGCACATGCGAGGCCGCAAGAAACCGCGCCTCACGCGCTCCGACCCTCAAAGCCCAGGCCTCTTCTAGCTGTTGCACGTCCACGCGGCAACCTCCCTACATAAACAAAAACCCACGATGCGGGTGTTCCCCGCATCGTGGGCAACGGCTGCAGTATAGCGCCGATAGACGACCAATCGCCTAGATATTGAGTACGTGGCAGGTCACGCTCGCACCCGGAGCGTCAACGGACACGCCATAGGCCTCCGGATAGATGCGCGTCGAAAACACGAGCGCGCCATCATTCACAAACACCTCGACCGACGAGACATCGCCAACAATGCGCACGTTACGGACCTCGTCGACGGGCTCCCAGCGCACGGTACGACCGCAGCCGGCAGAAGCGCGACCTTCATCGGTAAATCGCATCTCAAAGCGCGAAGGCAGTTCGCCCTCGGCGGGCATAAACGCCAGCCTCAACTCGCCATCAACGGTTGCGGCAAACGCGCCGTCGACACCGTCGACAACAACGTCAAAGCAGGTATCGCCGGAAACCTCCAGCGAGCCCTCCCCCACACGCACCGAGGCATAATGGCGCTCGATCTCGCGCGCCGGCTGCTGCAGTACCACGCCGCCGGCACCGGCCGTAAGCTCGCGCGGCACCGTCATGCAGTGCTGCCAGCCGCACACCACGGTCGGCGCGTTGCCATAGGTCGGCTCGTCGGGCATGCCCATCCAGCCAATCAGAATATGGCGACCGTCCTCGGCCGTGAACTCCTGCGGAGCATAGAAGTCAAAACCGGCGTCCCACAGGCGGAACTCGCCCAGCTCATAGGCACCGTCACCACCGGTAATATTGCCCGTTACAGGCATGTAGCCAGCAGCGTATACGTTCCCGCGGTCCCAACGACCGCCCTCAAGGCCCTGGGGCGAGAACGACAAAAATGCAGCGGTATCGCCATTCGCATCGAGCTCAATATAGCCGGGACACTCCCACATAAAGCCAAAACGCTCAGGCGTAGACACGCGGTTCTCAAGCTCCCAGCTCAGCATGTCGGCCGAGCCATACACTAGAATCTCACCCACGTCGCGCCCGGCGCCCTCGCCGTGCATCGCACAAAAACGGCTCTCGATATGCGGTCCATCCACGCGACGACGGGCGCCCAGCACCATGTGATAACGCCCGTCCGCGTCACGCCACACCTTGGGATCGCGCACGTGGCAGGTCAAATCATCGGGATAATCCTCGGACGCCAGCACCACACGCTTGGCGCCGAACGCCTGACCGTCGGCGCTCTCCACATAGACGGTATCGGCGCGGCGACCGGTATTGACGTAGTCGTACGTGCCGTCTGCATCGGAAAGCTTAACGTTGCCTGTGTACAGTACGCGAATGCGACCGTCCTCGGCAAGCGCGGAGCCCGAATACACACCGTGGCAATCGAACGGCTCGTCGGGCAGCAGTGGGGCGCCAACGTAGTCCCACGTCATAAGGTCGCGGCTCGTCGCATGGCCCCAGACCTTAACGCCGCCCTCGACATCAAACGGCGCATACTGAAAATAGGCATGGAACACGCCGCCCGCCTGGCAAAGACCGTTGGGGTCGTTGAGCCAGCCCGCCGGCGGCATAATATGGAAGCGCTGGCCATACGCGCCATGACCGCACTCAGAGGCGGCAGCG
>UROO01000173.1 GCA_900549555.1 uncultured Collinsella sp.
CCTAGAGTTCTTCGGCAGCGTCAGATGTGTATAAGAGACAGGGTAGTGGTATACCCAAGCTCTTTAAGGTCCTTTGCCAGGCTGTTGACGCCATTCATCTGATACAGCTGATAGGGGATTTTGCCTAATCCGACAAAGGCCGTTGTCGCTCCGGTCAAAAATTCGAATTCGGAGTTCGCCGTTCCGCCACCGGTGACCGAAGCGAGCATGGTGCCGCGAACAAGTGTGTCGGGAAGCGAGTTGTAGAATGCGGGACCGGTGTACCCGGCCGCCTGGAGCTGCTCAAAGCACGAAAGGTCGCTAAAACTCTCGTTCATGACGGCAACAATCGTCGGCTTGATTTCATTGAACTGGGCAACGGCCGCCGCGCGCTGCTCGCTCGAGCCATACGTACTGTCGTAGGCGGCGGCGAGCTCCTGCTCGATGCTCTGCGCCTCATCGGGCGTATAGTCTTCGGGCTTTTCAATGGGCAACTCGTTGACCATTTCGGTGAACGAAGTGATAAAACCCTGAGACGCATACGTGGTGATGGGCTGCCAACGGTCAAATCCAAAATCCAGCGACTGCTCCAAGTCGATGTTGGAAAAGCCCAAGAGCCCCACAACGGTCACTAGCAGAAAAGCGCAGAGGTTAGCGGCGATTGCGGGGAAGACATGGGCGGGCGTACGGAGCTTTCGCGGTCGGATAAGCGAAAGAAGCCCCAGGGAAATCTCCAGCAGGGCGAGTGAGGTTACGATTTCTGCAGTGAAGGTGAACTCATATCCCTCACTTACTTCCATTGCGGTGCCCAATGCCAAAATGTCGCTCGGCAGGATGGCCTCGCCTTTAAACGTTATGACGAAGTGCTCGGCAATGCCAAGGGTACAACAGACGACGGGCACGAGGGCCATGACGCCTCCATGACGCTGTCCCAGCAAATAAAGGGAGAGCAGAACCGTCGCGAGCAGCCCAACGGAAAACCCGAATGAGTTGGCGGGAATGCGATAGAACGTCTCGTTGCAGGCAATTTCGAGTGAAACGAACGAGAGCGCTGAAACAGCGGCGACGACAAGGATGTCGCGGCAAATACAGGCAACCGTTCCCGTCGCAAGATCGGTTTGGTCGATAAGTCCCGAAACCAAGGGCTCGACAAGAAGTATGACGGCGGCAGCACCGAGCGCCGAATAAGAAAGGACCCATAGGGAACAGCCCTCATTTACGAGCAATTGATTCGTAATCCATGCAGCTACCATGCCGAGCGGGATGAGGAGCATCGCGCACCAAAAGACGCGGGCAATGGGCGGTTTTTCGTTGTGTTTGATTGAAAAATACACGCGCACGACGACGGCGGCCACGATAAGGACGGCGATGAATATGGGCAGATTGGCCATGCCACTCGAAGTGATTTCAAGGGGGATATCTTCGGTCATGGACGTTCCTCTGTTACAGCAAATTAAGTTCAGTTTTAGATTACTCTAACCTTTCCACGGCATTTCGAGAAACAAAGCACCCGACACGCAAAGCAAAAGGTCTGCGAATCTTGTATTACGAACATCTGTGCGCGTTGAGTGCGTTAAACTCATCGACAGTGTGATTTGAGGTTATAGGAGGCAAGGAGCTTCCATGTCTGATTCTTCTATCGTTATCCGTGGTGCGCGCGAACACAACCTGCGCAATGTCGATGTTTCCATTCCGCGCGACGAGCTCGTGGTCATTACCGGTCTTTCGGGCTCGGGCAAGAGCTCGCTGGCGTTTGACACGATCTATGCCGAGGGTCAGCGCCGCTACGTGGAGAGCCTGTCGAGTTATGCGCGCCAGTTTTTAGGCCAGATGGACAAGCCCGATCTGGACTCGATCGACGGCCTTTCGCCGGCCGTCTCGATCGATCAGAAGACGACGTCCAAGAATCCGCGCTCGACGGTGGGTACTGTAACTGAGATTTATGACTACCTTCGCTTGCTTTTTGCACGCGTGGGCACGCCGCACTGTCCCGAGTGCGGTCGCGTTATCGAACGCCAGACCACCGACCAGGTCGCCGATAAGGTCCTGGCAGCGGGAGAGGGTCGTCGTGCGTTTGTGCTGGCACCGGTGGTGCGCGGGCGCAAAGGCGAGTACGCAAAATTGTTCGAGGATCTTCGGGCTGAGGGCTTTAGCCGCGTGCGTGTCGACGGCGAAGTACGCTCGCTCGACGACCCCATCGATCTGGACAAAAAGTTCAAGCACGATATCGAGGTCGTAGTCGACCGCATCGTGATTCGGGAAAACTCTCTGGGCCGTATTGCCGAGTCTGTTGAGCAGGCGACGGCACTGGCGCACGGTAACGTGAACGTGTACATGCTACCCGACCGCGACGCTCCCGAGGGAACCGAGGGCGAGCTGCTGGAGTATTCGCTGGCACTGGCGTGCCCGGAGCACGGGCATTCCATCGATGACCTGCAGCCGCGCGATTTCTCGTTCAACGCGCCCTATGGTGCATGTCCCGAGTGCGATGGCCTGGGCTTTAAAAAGACAGTCGATGCCGAGGCACTGATTGAAGATCCCTCAAAGTCGATTGCCGACGGAGTCTTTGGCAGCCTGTTCGGCAACTCCAACTATTATCCGCAGATTTTTGCTGCGGCTGTCTCTTATACACATCTCCGAGCCCACGAGACGGACTCCTATCTC
>UROO01000174.1 GCA_900549555.1 uncultured Collinsella sp.
CGTGATGCCGGCCCGCCTGATCGGTCGCAAGGCGGGCTCGGGCGGTGTGGTCGAGACGCTGCTGCTCAAGCGCCGCGAGGATGTTGACCCGCTGGGTCACGTTTGGGAGTGCCTGGTCAAGCCGGGCAAGCGTCTGAAGCCCGGTGCTCAGATTGAGTATCGCGCCGGTGGCGCCCATGCGCCCGAGGGGGCTCCCGTGGTGCTGACGGCCGAGGTCGTCGACTTTGTCACCGATAGCCGCGGCGGCCGTCTGGTGCGTTTTGAGCCGGCCGGTTGCAATGCCGCCGGCGAGCTGCGCACGCTCGACGAGGCCATCCATGCTGCCGGCCACGTGCCGCTGCCGCCCTACATTACCGATTACGAGGGCGATCCCGAGAAGTACCAGACCGTCTACGCCATGAAGGAGGAGCACTCGGCTGCCGCTCCCACGGCGGGCCTGCACTTTACCCCCGAGCTCATGGCCGCTATTGAGGCCAAGGGAGCGAAGTTTGCCGCCGTCGAGCTCGAGGTTGGCATCGATACCTTCCGTCTGGTGGAGGAGGACGACCCCACGCAGCACGTCATGCACACCGAGCGCTACCACGTGTCGCAGGAGGTCGTCGACGCCGTGCATAAGGCGAAGGCCGAGGGGCATCGCGTGATCGCCGTTGGCACCACCGCAGTGCGTTCGCTCGAGAGCGCGTTTGACGCGGACGCGCCGGTGTCCGATCCGGCCGTGACGGCGCGCTATTTTGAGGGTCGCGAGGACGGGGCCGACACGCTCGGCCGCGGTGACATCGTGGTGCGCGAGAACGCGACAACGCAGCTCTACCTCATGCCCGGCTCGACCTATCACGTGGTCGATGCCCTGATCACCAACTTCCATGTGCCGCGCTCCACGCTCATGATGCTCGTGAGCGCACTTGCCACCCGCGACCAGATTATGGATGCCTACGCCGCCGCTATCGAAGAACGTTACCGCTTCTTCAGCTTCGGCGACGCCATGCTCATTTGTTAGTTACGCGGTTCTACGAACCGCGTAACTGCTCGACGCTGCAAACGCCCCTAAGCGGCAATCTGACGTTCAATCGTCGGGCATGACCAGAAGGTCAATGCCCTCCTCTTTCACGTCACCTTGCTCGCTTAGGGGCGTTTTCGCTGTCCGCGCCAAAACATCGGCGTTGCCGTGGTTCAACCTGCCAAAAAAGGACAGGTTTATTTTGGCAGGTTTTATCTGGGCAAACGTTGTTGGTGCAATGGGGACTGGTTTATATGCGCCAAGTTGGTGCAAAGTAGCCTGACCCCTTTGCACCAATCAAAAAGTTGCGGTGAGATAGTTCTTGAATTGGCCTTTTGAGGGCTAAACAGGAACCATCTCACCGCAACTGCGTTGGGACGTTTTTGGTAACTGGCTTACTTGCTCATGAACAGCCAGATCAGGATGATCACCAGAATCACGGCGACAACGCAGACGATGGCGCCGGTGAATTTGATGCGTGAGTCGCGGGTACGCTCGCGCACGTCGTCCTCGACGGCTTCGAGTTGGGCCACTTCGCGCTCGGTTTCGGCGTACTCGGCCTTATCGCGGATCAGAGAGCCTGCGAGCGATTCGGTAATCTCGGGATGGTCATGTACCTCGGTCGCCTGCTCGATGATCGACTGTGCGTGCGCGACGTCCGCCTGGGCATCGGCGATGGCCTGCTCCTGCTCTCGACGCGCCTTGTCCTCGGCGGCGATCTTTTCGCGCAGTTCGCGCTGGCGCGTTGCCGCGGCGGCTTTTGCGGTCTGCAGCTCGTCGCGTGCGGCATCGGCCTCGGCTGTCACGGCCTGATGGGCTCGCTTGGCGTCGGCGATGGGGGCTTGCGCCTGCTCGACGGCGTGCTCGGCGGCTGCGAGCGAGTGCTCAAGATCGGCGGTGATGTGCGGGACATCTTCCTCGGCTTTGCGCAGGGCATCGGCCGTGTCGGAGATCTGCATCGAAAGCTCGCTGGTGCGCACCGTGTAATTGGCGGGATTCGCCGAAGGATTGCGCTGCAGCTCGGCATACTCGCGGCGCAGCGTTTCGAGTTGAGCGCGCGTGGCGTCGACGGTTTGCTGCGCTGCGGCAACGCCGGCGTCGCGCTCGGCCTGCACCTTATCGCGGATGCGCTTGGAATCCTCGAGGCGTCGAACGAGGCGGTTACCGGTTTCGCGCGAGCTGGCTTCGCGCGCCTCCACCGCATCGAGTGCGGCTTTGAGACGCCGCTCGGTGGCATCGTCCTCTTCTTTTATTTGCTCGAGCTGCGCCTTGAGCTCTGTTGCCTTGGCAGCGTGGGCATCACGGTCGATTTCTGCCGCCGCGGCGGCCTTTTGTGCCGTGTCGATGGCCTGACGCTGCTCGGCGACGATTTGGTCGTAGCGCCCTGCGATGTCCTGGCGTGTCTCGAGCTCCTCGCCTTGATCGGCGATGCGCTGCTCCAACTCTGCCAAGTGATCGCGTGCATCGGCGAGTGCCTTTTTCGCGGCGTTCATCTCGCGCATGGCCGAGGCGCCCTGGGCGATAAAAGTGCCTACGGCGTTGGCGGTGTTTGAGCTGTCTCTTATACACATCTGACGCTGCCGACGAACTCTAGGGTGTAGA
>UROO01000175.1 GCA_900549555.1 uncultured Collinsella sp.
CATGACATCTGCACTGCCGTGCTGCGAGGAGATATATTACGGGACAAAAAACGCGAGCGCAAGAAGAAATTCCAAATTGTCCAAATTTTTGTCGGGAGGTTATGGAACACGCAGGTCAAATAGGTAGCTCATTTGGGACGGAACCGAAGGATGATTATCCAAGGTGCAGATGGGCCAGGAGGGCTTCGCGCTCGTTGGGAACATTGTCCTCGATCACAGCGTCGAGGGCGGCGTTGAGCAGCTGCCCCAACTCCGGCCCGGGCTTGACGCCAGCGCGGATCAAGTCGCCGCCGTTGATGGCAAGCATCTTGAGCGTATAGGGCTCCCCCGCCTCAAGCAGGTCGTGGGCGAGCGAACGCATCTCCTCGATCGTCTCGACGTAATAGAAACACGAAGGTGCCTTGCCGAGTGTGTCGGCACGCTTAAGGTCCATGAGCTCGTCAATCAGGCGCGGCGTATCGACACCCTCGCCCGAAAGCGCGCGCATCATATTGAGCAGGCAGGATCGCTCGGGACGCAGCGGCTTGTCATGGTACTTGATAAGCAGGCACGCGTCGCGAATCAAATCGTGCGAAAGCGCCAGGCGATCCATAATGGCGCGCGCCTTCTTGGCGCCAAGCCCGGGATGACCGTAGAAATGGCCGCTGCCCGCATGGTCAACCGTAAAGCAATCGGGCTTGGAGACGTCATGCAAAAACGCTGCCCACATTAAGCTCGGCGAAGGATCCACGCCATCACACAGTGCCAACTCCCCCGCTACCGTCAACACGCGAGCGATATGCTCGTAGACATTAAAGGCATGGTAGACGCTGCACTGGTCAAACCCACGAGCCGGCGCAAGCTCGGGCACGGCGGCGCAAATAAGCTCGGGGTAGCGCAGCATCGCGTCTCCCCCATGACCGGTCGAAAGAATGCCTTCGAGCTCAATGCCCACGCGCTCGCGTGCCACGGCATCGAGCAGCGGCGAGCACTCGGCAAGCGCCTGTTTGGTCTTAGGCTCGATCATAAAATCCAGACGGCAGGCAAAACGCACCGCGCGCAGCATGCGAAGCGCGTCCTCGTTAAAGCGACGCTTAGGATCTCCGACGGCACGGATAAGTTTACGCTCAAGGTCGCCTTGGCCATCGTAGCGGTCGACAAGACCACGATCGGGATGCCAAGCCATGGCATTAACGGTAAAGTCACGGCGCGCCAGATCGTCCTCAAGCGAAGCCGCACGCTCCACACTCTGGGGATGGCGGCCATCGGTGTAAAAACCGTCCAGGCGGTACGTCGTGACCTCAATGCGCTCGCCATCGCAAATGGCCGTGATGCCGCCAAATTTAATGCCAGACTCAACCACGGCAATGTCAGCCGACTCGAGCGCCGCCTTGGACTCCTGCCACAAGCCGCTGCAGCACATATCAACATCGTGGCTGGGGCGCCCCATCAGGGCATCACGCACCCAACCGCCAACATACCAAGCCTCAAGACCGGCTGCCTCGAGCGCACGCAGGACACGGATGGAGGCATCGGTCGGCTGCGTACCGTTGAGCGAAACATTGCACATAGCTATGGCCTCCTGCGCCTGCAAACGTTAATCGATGGTTCTCAAGAAGTCTAGCAAGAAACGAGCATGCGCGCACATGCAATCGTATCGTCGATTCGAACGAACGGGACAGTAAGCGCCACATGCGGCCAGAACGCAAAAAAACACCCGCCTCGGAGATCCAAAGCGGGTGTTCGACAACGACATATCGATGCGGCTAGCAGACCTGGCGAACCTCAATGTGCTTCTTATATTCGTCCACCTTGGCAAAATCGCCCAGACCGGGGCACTCCACCACGTTGGCGCCGGTGGCCATCGAGAGGCGCAGGGCATCCTCAACACGCTCGGGAGCGTCGTGCCACACGGACAGGAAGGCGGCAAGTGAGGAGTCGCCGGCGCAGACCGTCGACAGCAACTTGACCTCAAAGGTGCGATTGGCAAACCAGATGTGCTCTCCGTTGGAGAAGTACGCGCCAGCGCCACCCAGGGTCAACAGCACGTTCTTAGCGCCCTTGGCGTGGAGCTCGGCCATCGCACCCTTGACGGACTCGTCGTCGCCACCGCTCACCTTAATGCCAAAGATGTCAAGCAGCTCGTCGTCATTGGGCTTGATCAGAAGCGGCTCCATGGCAATGAGGTCGGCCAGCTGATGGCTCGAGATATCGAGCACGAACTCGGCACCCTTTGCCTTAACACGGCGAAGTACCTCGGCCAGGAAACCCTCGGAGGTGTTGGGGGGCAGCGAGCCGCTAATGACCAGGCAGGTCATGTCGTCGAGCGAATCGATGAGCTCAAACATCTCCTGCTCGTTGGCAGCATTGATGGCGGCGCCTGCGTTTACCATGTTGTACTCGGTATCGGGGCCGGCGTTGAGGAAGACGTTAACGCGCGTGATGCCGTCAGTCCACACGGGCATGACGGGCACGCCCAGGGCCTCGGCGCCCTTGACGATGAACTCGCCCGAGAAACCGGCAAAAAAGCCCAGAATCGTGGTGTCGACGCCCTGTCTCTTATACACATCTGACGCTGCCGACGAACTCTAGGGTGTAGATC
>UROO01000176.1 GCA_900549555.1 uncultured Collinsella sp.
CGAGATAGGAGTCCGTCTCGTGGGCTCGGAGATGTGTATAAGAGACAGGCATATACAGTTGATGTTGAGCGCGAACAGCCCATCAGCAATGGTCGTCCGCGCCCCACCCTACCCGCGGTTGCGAACGCGGCTGTAGGGCGTATCCACCATGGGCAGATCGGGACGCAGCTTGCCGTCAAATGCGCGATAGGCGTTCTGTACGGCGGGCGCCGTGGGAATCGTTGCGATCTCGCCGATGCCCTTGCCGCCGTATGCCACGGGCAGCAGCTCGTCCTTCTCCACGTAGATGGCATGGATATCCGGGATCTCGGGTGCACGGAACAACCCGAGCGTACCGTACCTTGCCTGGGGCACGCAGTCCTTGAGCGGCCAGTCCTCAGTAAGCGCATAGCCCATACCCATGAGCACGCCGCCTTCGATCTGACCCTGGATGGAGATGGGGTTGACCACCTTGCCGGAATCGTGCGCGGCATAGACCTCGCTCACGCGGCCGTCATCATCCAAAATGACCACATGCGTGGCAAAGCCGTAGCAGATGTGGCTCTTGGGGTTGGGAACATCCGCACCCAGCTTGTCGGTCGGCTCCAGGTACACGTAGCCAAACTCGCATCCCTCGAGTGCCTTGATGGCGGCCGCGGGATCCTGAGGATGCATACCCTGGCCGGCGACGAGTTCCTGTGTACGCAGCTGATAGGCGTGACCGTCGTCGTACTCGATCTTGACGCCGTCGCCATGCGCACTCACGGGAGCATCGGGCGCGGGCTTGCCGGCCTCGATGTCAAGCATGGCATCGCGCAGCAGGAAGGCGGCGCCGCGCACGGCCTCGCCGGTCACGACCGTCTGACGCGAACCAGACGTGGTGCCGGAGTCGGGAGCGTTCTCGGTGGAGCACTCGCCGTTGGCGATGCAGCTCAGCGGCAGGCCGCATGCCTCGGCAACGTCCTGCAAAAAGACGGTGTTGCAGCCCTGGCCGATGTCGGACGTGGCGGCATAGACCACGGCCACGCCGTTCTCGATGCGGATCTTGCAGCGGCCGGCATCGGGCAGGCCCACGCCCACGCCGGCGTTCTTCATGGCGCAGGCGATACCGGCGTGTCCGGGATGCGCATAGTAGGCATCCTTGACCTCGAGCAGCGTCTCCTTCAGCGCCGTGGAGCAATCGGCGATCTGGCCGTTGGGCAAAACCTCACCCGGCTCGATGGCATTACGGTAACGAATCTCCCACGGATCCAGGCCGACCTTCTCTGCCAGCAGGTCGATCAGGCTCTCGAGCGCAAACTCGGACTGGCAAACGCCAAAGCCGCGGTACGCGCCGGCGGGCGGGTTGTTGGTGTAGTAGCCAAAACCGCGAATGTCGGTGTTCTGGTACTTGTAGGGGCCGACGGCATGCGTGCAGGCGCGCTCGAGCACCGGGCCGCACAGCGACGCGTAGGCGCCGGTGTCAAAGTTGATCTCGCAGTCCAGACCGGTAAAGTTGCCCTCGGCGTCGCAGCCCAGCGTAAAGGTACCGTCCATGGCATGGCGCTTGGGATGGAAAGCGAGCGACTCGGCACGCGTGAGCTTGCACTTCACAGGACGCTGGAACTTATATGCGGCGAGCGCGGCCAGGTGCTGGATGGACACGTCCTCCTTACCGCCAAAGCCGCCACCCACGAGCATGGTCTCGACGACCACGCGCTCGGGTTCGCTATCCCAGCCAAACATGTGGGCGCACTCTTTACGTGTGTCGTAGGCACCCTGGTCGGTCGACTGCACCTTGACGCCGTTCTTGTACGGGAAGGCGACAGCGCACTCGGGCTCCAAGAAGGCATGCTCGGTAAAGGGCGTGGTAAAGCGCTGCGTCACGGTAAACGCGCTCTCCGCCAGCGCCTTGGCGGCGTCGCCGCGCGTCACGTGACGGCTCTGGCACACGTTATCCTTGAGCTCCACCGTGTTGCCGAAGGCAAAGAAGCTGTCGTGCAGGCGCGGAGCGTCGGCAGCCCTGGCCTCGACAATGTTGCGCACGGGCTCCAGCGGCTCGTAATCAATCTTTACGAGCTTCTTGGCCTTCTCGAGCGTCGCCTCGTCCTCGGCAACCACCAGTACAATGGCATCGCCCACGCAGCGGGTGATATCGCCCTGGGCGATCATGACGTCCCAGTCCTGGATAAGGTGGCCGACCTGGTTGACCGGCACGTCCTCGGCGCGCAGAATGCCCACCACACCGGGCAGGGCCTCGGCCTTGGAGGTATCGATGGAGAGCACGCGGGCGCGCGGATACTTGGAGCGCACGGCGCTGGCGTAGGTCAGACCCGGCTGATCGAGCTCGTCGATGTCGTCGGGATACTTGCCCTCGCCGAGCACCTTCTTGCGCACGTCGATACGGAAGGCGCGCTTGCCCACGCCGTAGTCGTCGCCGCGCTCCAGGTCTTCGTCGATCTGC
This sequence comes from uncultured Collinsella sp., assembly GCA_900549555.1. Classification (GTDB taxonomy): domain Bacteria; phylum Actinomycetota; class Coriobacteriia; order Coriobacteriales; family Coriobacteriaceae; genus Collinsella. The sequence goes on from UROO01000176.1 coordinate 2,423, forward strand.
TTTTCGCCGCGGAGCACCGCAGCGGCCAGCGAGATGCCCTCGATAATCTTTTTGTAGCCGGTGCAACGGCAGACGTTACCGCGAATGGCGTATTTGATCTGCTCCTCG
>UROO01000177.1 GCA_900549555.1 uncultured Collinsella sp.
ACGAGATAGGAGTCCGTCTCGTGGGCTCGGAGATGTGTATAAGAGACAGGACGCGGAGTCCACGGATAGCGCTTCTCGGACGCCTTGTCGATAAAATAGCGAAGCATGGCCTCGGTAACGTCGAAGTCGGCGATAACGCCGTCCTTAAGGGGACGCACAGCCACAATGTTACCGGGCGTACGGCCGAGCATGCGCTTTGCCTCGATACCGACAGCCAGGATGCGCTCATCGTTCTTGTCGATGGCGACAACGGAAGGCTCGCGAATGACGATGCCCTTGCCGCGCACGGAGACAAGCGTGTTGGCGGTGCCGAGGTCGATGGCAAGATCGCCCGCATAGCTACCGAAGAACATATCCATCAAAGAAAACAACGCAACTCCTGATGTGTTGGATGATTGCTGGAAAACTACTAGCCCATCATACTAGCGCAAGCCCGGCACCTCACTTGCGGTGAAGCACCGGGCAGCGCCAAATCTCATAAGGTCACTACTGGTTGTCAGCAGCCGAGAGATCGATGTCAAGCGAGGAGACGGCCCAACCGATATGGTTGTCGGAGCGCACGAACTTGACGGTGTACTCCTGCTCGCCGCCCTTGGACAGCGACGCCTTGACCTTGGCGGTGGTCTCGGTCATAGACTGGTCCATGCCCTCAATGGAGACGGTGGCGCCCTGCGGAATCGAGGAAATGATCATCGACTTGGCGTCCTCGGACAGGCTGGAGGCCAGGCAGGACTCGGCCTTGGCGGTATCGCCGTCACCGGCAGCCTGGAACAGGTCGGTGACAACAGACTCCTGCGAGGGAAAGCCCAGGCCGCGCGTGTAGGCAAAGCCAAGACCGCCTGCGGCAATGACGATCAGCAGAAGCAGCACCAAGAATACCTTGAGGCCCGTGTGGCGATGGCGACGACGGACCTTGGCCTCCTTGCGGTCCTGCTGAACCATCTCGGACTCGGACAGGGTGAAGAAGCCGGTGTCCGAGGGGTCGGGCATAAATTGACCGGTAGCACCCGTGGGGTCGAGCGGGTCGACGGCGGGAGCATCCATCGCGGGAGCCGGCGCCGTGGCCATGGCCGTCTGGGCCGAAAGCGCAGCGAGGGAATCGTGCACGCGGGCAAGCTCGTCGGCCTGCTCGGGCGTGAGCTGGTAGATACCGTCGGCGGTGGCGGCGTTAAAGGCATCGAGCGCGTCAGAGGGACGACCGGCGGCAGAGAGCGCCTCGCCCATACCAGCGTTAAGCGCACGCGTGTCATCGCGTGGACCGGCAAAGTCGATGGCCGTGCGGTAGGTCTCTACGGCGTCTGCCGGACGGCCGAGCTTAATGAAGCAGCGGCCAAGATCGCCAAGGGCGGCGGCGGGAGCCGGGTTGGCACCATCGATGGCGGCCTGACGGAAGGCAGTGCCGGCGTTGGCATAATCGCCCGACTGGAACAGGGCGTTGCCCAGACCCAGATAGGCCTTAAACGGCGTGGCATAGGATGCATCCTGCGTTGCAGCGGAGAATGCCTGGGCTGCGGTCACATAGTCACCCACGGCAGCAAGCGCCTTGCCGCGGTTGGTAAGCAGCGCGCCGCGCTTGCCATAGGTACCGTCGTTGAGGGCGGCGGCGTAGGCCTCGGCGGCCTCGGCATACATGCCCAGGTGCATCAAGGCGTTGCCGCGCAGATGATCGGCCTCGCCCATAATCTCGCTGGGGGTCTTTGCCGCACCGAGCATCTGGGCGGCAGCGGAATAATCACCCGCGCGATAAGCGGCGCGGCCCTGTTGGATCAGCTGGCTATTCAAGGAAGTCCCCTTTACTCGTGAACGATCTCGACGTGGACGATCTCGTCACCGGCACGCAGCTGCGAGATGACGTCGAGGCCCTCGACCGTGGTGCCAAAGACGGTATAGCCGGAGTCGAGGTTGTGCTGGGCACCCAGGCAGAAGTAGAACTGCGAACCTGCGGAATCGGGATCCATGGAACGTGCCATGGCAAGCGCGCCGTCGACGTGGCTGTTACGCGGGTTGGTAGCGAACTCGCCCTTGATGCAGTAGCCGGGGCCACCGGTACCGGGCATGCCGTCGGGGCCCTCAAGGCCGGCGGCGACATCGGCGCCGGACATATCGCGGGTATTGGGGTCGCCGCCCTGGATCACAAAACCGGGCACATAGCGATGGAACTTAAGGCCGTCGTAAAAACCCATCGTGGAAAGCTCGCAGAAGTTCGCCACGTGGATGGGGGCGCCCTCGCCGTCAAACTTAACCTTGATGGTGCCCTTCGACGTCTCGATCACCGCGCACTCATCGCCGGCAAGCTGATACTCGGGCGTGTAGAGCTCTTTCTTAAAACCAAACATGTGGTTCCTTCCTCGTGCGTTTAAAGCATATTTGGTCAAATTGTAGCAATAAGCACGGGCTTCCATCAATTGCGCACGCAGGCCTTGATTATCAACTTTATCCGAACACCTCCCACATTCATCCGCACATGTGCGG
>UROO01000178.1 GCA_900549555.1 uncultured Collinsella sp.
ACGAGATAGGAGTCCGTCTCGTGGGCTCGGAGATGTGTATAAGAGACAGCCGTGACGGTGCCCTGGCTCACGATATCGGGAAACGCGGGATAGGTAACGTTGGCGCTCTGGCCCACGGCGATCTTGGCGATGTCCTTTTCGCCCACCTGAACCGTCACCTTCATCTTGGAAAGGTCGGCGATCTGCATGCACTGCTTGCCGCCGCTTGTGTCGCCTTCGCCCATGACTATGCCTCCGGTCACCGTGGCGCCCACTTTGGCGTTGAGCTCGACGATGCTACCCGAGCTGGGGGCCTTTACGGTGCGCTCTGCCGCCTTTGCATTTGCCTGGTCCAGGGTTGCCTGGGCAGAGGCGAGATTGCGCTGGGCGCTCGAGACGGCGCTGGCGTCGGAGTTTACATTCGTCGGGGCGGTCGCTCCGTCGCCATCCAGCGTCGGTGCTGCCTGTGCGGCGGCGAGCGCCGCCTGCGCGTTTTTCAGGTCTTCCTGGGCAGCCGCGACCGCGCGCTGCGTCTCGGCAACGGCGTTATCGAGCTCGTCGTTTTTGATGGTCATGAGCACGTCGCCCTCGTTGACGCTCTGACCGGCTTGCACGTTGATCGATGCTACCGTGCCGTCGACAGAAGGGGAGACCACTGAGGCAGAAATTGGCTTGAGCTGTCCTTTCGCCTCGACAGTCGTGGTAAAGGTGCCTTCCATGACCATGTCGGTAACAGGTCCACCTGCAGATTGCGGCTGCGAATTGAGGACAACGCTCACAATAATGGCTATTAGGATAATGCCGCCCACGATGCCGGCAGCGATGCCGCGGCGGACGAGCTTTTTGCGGCGCCGCTCCGCGCGCTTGGCCTTGAGCTTTGCGTAGGCCTCATCGTCGGATATCCCGGCGTTACCTTGCTCGTCGTCGTTTTGCTGTGCGGTGGGGGCGCTTGTGATGAGCGGTAGAGTTTCAGTTGCGCCTTCCGGCACGCGCCCGGTATCGTCGGGACCAGGGGTGATGGTGGGGACATTCGACATAGCGTCTCCTTTATAGAACATACCGCGATAAGTATATGCGCCCACCGGTTGGGGCGGGCGCATAGGCGCGTTTCTTTCAGCATCGAAAGGTAGGTGTCGCTGAGCTTTGTTGCGTTGCGCGTGACGTGCTACGAATGCACGACCACGCACAGACCGACTTTGATGCAGTCGTGGAGCGCCTTGGCATCGGCCAGGCGCAGATTGATGCAGCCGTGGCTACCGCACCATTTGTACGATTCGGCACTATCGAAACTCGAATCGTTTTGCCAGGTAGCGTCGTGGAAGCCAACCATGTTGCCCTCAAACGGCATCCAGTAGCTCACCGGGCTCTCGTATTTGGGCTTACCGGTCTTGGGGTCCTTGGCGCCGATAAGCTTGGTGGCGCCGTCGTTGCTGTTGATCTGCCACACGCCCTCGGGGGTGGCATCTTCGCCCGGTTTGCCGGAAATAAAGTTGGCCTCCCACACGATATTGCCGCCCTCGTCATAGTAGCGTGCGTGCTGCTCGGACAGGTCGACGTCGATATACGCCTTCCAATCGGGCTCGCCCTTGGCGGTAAAGGTGTCGGCCTTCTGGGAGTAATTGATCTCAATCTCGCCGGTCTGCTTGTTGTTAATAGCATCCTCGACCTGCTTGGCAAGCGTGCTGCTATCGATAGACCAACCAAAGTCACCGCCTTCGACGGCACATTGCTTGCCATCGGCGCGCGTCCACCAACGAGTGGAGCCCACGGTGTTAAAGCCATTGGCGAGGTCTGCTGCCCAGTTGCTGATCTGGGAGGTGTCGAGTGTGGGGTTCTCGGGGTCGGCAAAACTGATCCACTGCAGCACCGAGCTGCCGTCGACCTTGCCGGCATCGTTGCCGTTGAGCTTAAGGGTCACGTTAACGCCCAGGAAGTTGTTGGCGGCATCGCATGCGGCCTGGATCTGGTCGTTGGTGAGCGTGCCGTTGAGCGGCTCGTAGGCATCGTTTCCGAGCTTCGTAAGATCGACGGTCTCGGACAGCGACGCGAGCTCGATCTCCGCATACTTAATGACATGCTCGCGGTTGAGCTTTTCGTTGGAGCGGGCCTTCTCGATCGTGAACTTGCCCGCCTTCTCGTCGTAGGAGCTCGATGCCTCAAAGGTACCCGTGCGGCCCTCGTTGAACGCGTCGACGGCGGCACCCAGATCCTCCTCGAACTGCTTTTGGTCAAAGGCGTCCGAGAGCATGGACAGGTCGACGTCCTGCTTCAGGTCGATGGTGTCGTTTTTGGTCGCGCTAACGTTCTTGCCACCGAGCGAGGCAATCAGGCGCGAAGGCCACAGCAGCGGCTCGTTGCTGCCGATAATCTCGTGGGCAGCTGCCTCGCCGTCGACGATGGGCTCGTCGGATTCGGGCTGATAGGTCCAACTAAAGCTGTCTCTTATACACATCTGACGCTGCCGACGAACTCTAGGGTGTAGA
>UROO01000179.1 GCA_900549555.1 uncultured Collinsella sp.
CTACACCCTAGAGTTCGTCGGCAGCGTCAGATGTGTATAAGAGACAGCCCTATTACCATGCCGGCGTATGCGACTACGCCACCTACGACAAGATACTCGACCTGCTCAGAACCGACGAAGCCCCGCAGTTCATCTTTGACGTCACGATGCAAAATCACGGCGGCTACGACTATGGCACCGTTCCCGCCGAAGAGCTGACAAACTATTGGGTCGAGGGAGCCGGCGAGGGCGCCAATAGCGCGCTCAATACCTATCTCACCTGCATCAATGCATCCGACCGGGACCTCGAATACTTTATCAACGAGCTCCGCAATATCGGCAGACCGGTTGTTCTTGTCTTTTTTGGCGACCATCAGCCGAGCGCCGCAGCGACTCTCAACGACGAGCTGTACCCTCAGGAAGATACGGCAAGCCACGCTTTCCGTATCTATCAGTCGACCTATTTCGTCTGGGCTAACTATGAAATCGCCGGCAATACCGAGCTCAACGTCTACGACACCGTCGGGGCAAACGAGATTGCAGCTATTACCCTTAATAAGATCGGCGCCCCGCTCACTGACTATCAAAAGGCCCTGCTTGCAACAAGGTCAGATGTGCCCACCATCAATGTCGCCGGCTATCTTGGTGCCGACGGGCTGCGCTACGACTTGGAATCTGAAGACAGCCCATACGCCTCGACGATCGACAAGCTGCAGCGCATGCAATACCTCGAGTTCGCCAGCAAAGTTCAGTAAGCCCGCCCATTCGCTTGGACCCATCGTATTGCAAGCACGCTCGGCCCAAATGCATCGCAAATGACTCCCGCTCGCAAACGAGGGTACAATGACGCTCGTGTCACATCGCGGGGCCCCGGCCCCAACATATACAAAGGAGTCATACATGGGTTGCGAGCACGCACAAGCAGCCGGCGGACAATCAACGCCGTCGCAATTTGAAGAGAATACGCTGTCGGAGGTCAAGCGCGTTATCGCTGTGCTTTCCGGCAAGGGAGGCGTCGGCAAGTCGTTTGTGACGGGCGCCATCGCAACCGAGCTCGCCCGCCGCGGCAACAAGGTTGGCATTCTCGACGCCGACATCACCGGCCCCTCCATCCCCAAAATGTTCGGCATGAGCGGACGCCATGTCCATGCCCTCGGCAACCTCATGCTGCCCGAGATCTCCGAGCACGGCGTCAAGGTCATGAGCTCCAACCTGCTGCTTCAAAACGAGACCGATCCCGTCCTCTGGCGTGGTCCGGTCATCGCCGGCGCCATCAGGCAATTCTGGAGCGAAACCTCTTGGGGCCCCATCGACTATCTGCTGGTCGATATGCCTCCGGGAACGGGGGATGTCGCACTCACCGTCTTCCAGTCACTGCCCGTCGATGGCATCGTCATCGTCACGAGCCCGCAGGATCTGGTCTCGATGATCGTCGCCAAGGCGGTCAACATGGCCGAGAAGATGAACGTCCCCATTCTGGGAATCGTCGAAAACATGAGCTATATCGAGTGCCCCGATTGCGGCAAGAAGATCGAGGTCTTTGGCAAGAGCAATCTTCCCGAGGTCGCCGAGACCTATCATCTCGACATCCTTGGTCAGCTGCCCATCGATCCCGCGCTCGCCGAAGCCTGCGACAAGGGAGAAGTCGAAACCGCGCTGCCCGCCGGCATGCTGCCCCAAGCCGTCTCCGCCGTTGAGGCCATCGCCCCGCACAAGACAGACGAGGCCTAAGTGAACGCAAGCGCCTTCTATGACGTCTTGGTGATCGGCGGCGGGGCCTCGGGCCTCGCCGCCGCCATTACGGCGGCGCGTGTCGACAAAAGCGTCTGCGTCGTCGAGCGCGACGTCGCCTGCGGTCTCAAGCTGCTCGCAACCGGAAACGGCCGCTGCAACCTCTCAAACGAATCCATCGACATTCGGCGATATAACCACCCCGCCTTTGTCGAATCCATCATGGGCCCCCAACCCGAGCAAGATCTCGAGAGTTTTTTCTCCTCGCTGGGCATCATGACGATCCGTGAGGAAGGCCGCCTATACCCGCGCTCCCTTCGCGCCGAGTCGGTTCGCGATGCACTCCTCAATGCATGCGAGCGTTTGGGCATCACCCTACTCTGCGGAACTAACGTCATTGCGGCTCATAAGGCTTCCGAAGGCTGGACGCTTCAGATCGACCGTCCCGCTCATGTACTCAAACCCAAAAAGCACGGCGACCGAAAGACGGAGCTCCGTTCGCTTCGAAAGGCGTTAGCCGATACTCCTCGCACGAGCGATGCCCTGCAGGCAAGGGCCGTGGTTATCGCTACGGGCGGCAACCCCACCGGCATCGACGAGGTGTTTAGCCTTCCCTTGACGCCCCTGCGCCCCGTCCTGTGCCCCGTATCGGCATCAGTCGTCGGCGACCGGACGGCACTCGGAACTCTGGATCTGTCTCTTATACACATCTGACGCTGCCGACGAACTCTAGGGTGTAG
>UROO01000180.1 GCA_900549555.1 uncultured Collinsella sp.
ATCTACACCCTAGAGTTCGTCGGCAGCGTCAGATGTGTATAAGAGACAGCACCGAGGGAGCCGCCCAGGATGGCGACGGTGCGGCACGGGTGCTCGGCCTCGCCCCACACGCGGGGGTCGCTGCCAAACGCCGTGGCGGCACGAGTGGCAAGGTCGCGCAGGCTGCAGGGGTCGTTGAGCGTCGTAAGGGCTCCCAGGCCGCAGGCCTCGGGGTCGTCCACATGCTCCAGTGAGCTCATGGGCTCAGCGCCCAGCAACTCACTCAGGCGAATGCGCGCCTCATACGAGCGGTCCAGGTTGGTGTGGAGCGAGATAATGCTCATCCCACAACGGGCCGCCTCGTAGAGCGCCGCACTGCACTGGGGACGTGTCGCGCTGGGCGGGCAAAATGCCTCGGGCGCCTTGATGTAGACGGGATGATGCGTGAGCAACACGTTGGCTCCGGCTGCCAAGGCGCGGTGCACGTTGGCCCTGGTGGCGTCAAGCGCGCAGGCAACGCCGCGGATCTCGTCGTCGGGGTCGCCAACGGATAAGCCTACGTGGTCCCAGGGTTCGGCGTCCGTCTTGGGATAGCGTGCCAGCAGTGCACGCTCGAGCTCGGAGACGATCATGCGGCACCTACGATCGAGAGCAGCGTCTGGGCAAAGTCGTCCAGATCGCTCGGATTGACGCGGTCATCGAAGGAAATACGCAGTGCGCCCAGAGCCTGCTCGCGACCGATGCCCATCGCGCTCAAAACGTGGCTGGGGTCCATGCTGCCGCTCGAGCATGCCGAGCCTGCCGATACCTCAAAGCCGGCGGCGTCGAGCTTGATGATGAGCTCCTCGGAGTCCATGCCGTCAATATAGATCGATACCATGCCGGGCAGACGGTCGGCCTGCGCGTAGTCACCCATGGTGGCGTGAATGCGCGGGTGGGCCGTAAGCGTGGCGTAGAGCTTGTCGGAAAGGGCTTGCAGCTTCTCGCGCTCCTCGGCAACATGGGGTGCCAGCGTGCGGGCGGCGGCGGCAAAGGCCAGCTGTGTGCGCAGGTCCTGCGTGCCGGCGCGACGTCCGGCTTCCTGTCCGCCGCCAAAGATGCGGGGGCGCAGCGGCGTGCGGTTCTTAAGGTAGAGCGCGCCGGATGCCACAGGGCCGCCGATCTTATGCGCGGCAACGGTCATAGCATCGACGCCCAGCTCGGTGACATCGAGCGGAATATGCAAGTAGCCCTGGATGGCATCGGCGTGGAACAGGGCGCCCACGGTATGCGCCGCGGCGGCCAGCTCGCGGATGGGCTGCACCACGCCGGTCTCGTTATTGGCGGCCATGATGCTCACGAGCGCGACGTCGTCGCCAAGCAAGTCGCTCAGCACGGCAGGCTCGATGTAGCCCGCACGGCAGGGCTGCACCAGATCGACGGTAAAGCCGGCTGCACGCAGCAGCGGCAGGTTGTCCAGAATCGAATCGTGCTCGATGGCAGATACGATCACGCGGTTGCGCTTGCGGTCGTGCTGACGGGCGCCCTCGGCAAGTCCGAGGAGCGCCAGCTGGTTTGCCTCGGTGCCGCCATTGGTCAAGATAATCTCGGACGGGCGGACGCGCGCGCCAAAGCTGCGGGCGATCTCGCGACGCGCCACCTCCAGGCGCGCAGCGGCCTTGCGGCCGAGCGAATGCAGCGAGTTGGGGTTGACGCCGGCAAGCTCGCTGTCGTCGTACTCGCGCTGCGCAAGGAGCGCCTCGGCGCGCATGGGCGTCGAGGCGGCATAGTCAAGATTCACGGGTATGCGGTTTTGACCTGCGGTCATAAGGATTTATGCCTCCTGTGCGGCCTCATTGCCCAGCTTCTGCAGCAGCGCAACCTCGGCGGCGGGATCTTCGGACTTAAATACGGCGGAGCCGGCTACGAGCACGTTGGCGCCGGCCTTGACGACCTCGGCGATGTTCTTAGAAGAAATGCCGCCGTCGACCTCGATCATGGGCGACACGCCGTGGCGCTCACACATGGCCTTGAGCTCGTGAAGTTTGGCGATAGTACCGGGGATAAAGCTCTGGCCGCCAAAGCCGGGGTTCACAAGACCCTCGTCGTACAGGCGGCGGTACAAGGGCGACATCCCGCCCACGATGCAACTGAGTACAAGGTCGTACAGCGCCTCGGTGCGCAGATCGTCCGCAGGCAACGGCTCTTCCTTAAAGCCTACGCCGAAGCAGGGCTTGGAAACCGGCATGGTCAGCGTTTTTTCCGTGGCGGCAAGGGTCATGGGCTCCGGTGCCCACAGCCGCTGCACCTTCTGCACCGGGCGGGGCTCCATCAGACCGTGCCGCTCACAGGCGGCCAAAATCTGCTCCATGGTCTGTCTCTTATACACATCTGACGCTGCCGACGAACTCTAGGGTGTAG
>UROO01000181.1 GCA_900549555.1 uncultured Collinsella sp.
CGTGGGCTCGGAGATGTGTATAAGAGACAGGCACCAGGACCACCAGCATGTCCGTCGCACTGCCAATATCCGCGAGCGAGCGACCGGCAAACGGATGGCCCGCGCCCACCTTGAGCTTGACGAACGACATGCCGTCCTCGTCGCGGTAATCGTTAAACGTGCGGCGCACATCGCCGGTCGCATCGATCATGTCGAGCTTTTTCGCCACCGACGGCAGCAGCGATCCCTGCACCACAATGCTCGACACGGCAATCACAAAGACTAGGTCAAACAGGTCATGTCCGCCGGGAACACCGGCCACCACGGCAAAGAGGCTAAACACGACCGAAGCCGCGCCGCGCAGGCCCGCCCAGCTTACGAGCGCAACCTGGCGAGGACTGGTCTTAAAGGGCGCCAACAGCATGCTCACGGCGACGGGGCGGCTCACAAAGAGCATAAACGCCATGAGCGCCAGGCCCGGCAACAGCATTTGCGGCAGGCGTGCGGGCGTGACGAGCAGGCCCAGCAAGAAGAAGATGGTCATCTCGGCCATCTCGGTAAGGGTGTCAAAAAAGTGCGCCATCTCGACCTTGCCGGTGATGTCGCTCGCCCCCAGCACAATGCCTGCCAGGTATACGGCCAAAAAGCCGTTGCCGCCCAGATAGCTCGGCAGTGCGTAGGCGACGATCGCCACGGCGAACAAAAAGATAGTCTGCGCGCCCTCGGCCGTTGCGTGTGCGCGCTCAATCAGACGGCTGGATGACCAGCCGATGGCAAGGCCCAGCCCCACACCCAGGATGATCTGCTTGGCCAGCAGCACGGGAATGTCGATGTTGCCGCCCGCCGCGATGGTCGCGAGCACCGCGGTGAGCATGTAGGCGACGGGGTCGTTGGAGCCGGATTCGACCTCGAGCAGCGAGTCGGTGCCGCCCCTCAGCGAAAGGTTGTGCTCGCGCAGCACGCTAAAGACGCTCGCCGCATCGGTCGATGCCACGACCGACCCCAGCAGCAGGCCGCCGATCCAGTCGAAGCCCAGCGCGAAGCGTGCGAACACGCCGGTGATGCCGGCGGTGGCGATAACGCCGAGCGTGCTCAGCAGTACCGCGGGCGCGGCGACAGGCTTGGCGCGGTCGATGTTGGTGTTAAAGCCGCCGTAGAACATGATGAACAGCAGCGCCGTACTGCAGACGGTTTCGGTAAGCGCGTAGTCGCTAAAGTCGATGTGCGCCGGCCCGTTAACGCCCAGCAGCATGCCGAGCGCGATAAAGATGAGCAGGGTGGGGAAGGGGAGCTTTTTGCCGACGGGTTTGATGGTCAGACACAAAATGATGACGAGGCCGATAAAGAGAAGTATCTGGTTCATGGGTAGTGTCCGCTCCTGGGTGGTTGGCGTGGCACGGTCAGTTGTCTGCGGCTATTTGTACCCAAAGATGGTGGGTTTATGGGGCCGAGCCGCGGGCGTTCGCATTATCGACACGAGGCGGGGGCGCGGGCGGTGCTGGTTGGGGCGTTGGTGCTGGTGGCGCGGTGTTTTCGGGGCGTGCGGGCGGCCGCTTGTGACCGTTGGCAGCGGTGGCACTTTCCAGCTTTATTGCAACGGAGTACAATGGGTAACGTTTAAGTTCAACTTGAAGTTTTAGTCGTGGCATCGGGCTTCGGCCGTAATGCAGGGAAAGGCGTTCCATGGCGATCTATGTGACATCTGATGCTCACGGGCACGTGCGCGCGCTGGACGAGGCCCTTTCCAAGATCTCGCTGACGTCCGACGACACGCTGTATGTGCTGGGCGACATGATCGACCGCGGTCCCGATCCGGTCGGTGTCGTCAACTTGGTGCGGTCGCTGCCTAACGCTCGCGTGCTTAAGGGCAACCACGAGCAGATTATGCTCGACGCGATCATTGGCCAGGACCCGCTCGATGCCGAGACCTGGGATATCAATGGCGGTTGGACCACGCGTCAGCAGCTCAACGAAATGGAATTTGAGGCATACGAGGAGCTGGTGCGCTGGGCTGCCGCCCTGCCGCTCTATGCGGTGGTCGAGACTGCCGAGCGACCGTATCTGCTGGTGCACGCCGGCATTCAGACCGAGGCGGCGCGTGCGTTTTTGCTTGAGCATGGTGTCGATTGCGGCGACGGCAGGGGAGCGGTCGATGCCGATAGCGAGCTGCTGCAGCAAATGCTCGCCGTGCAGTCGTCCGATGACTTGCTGTGGATTCGTCACGGCTACTGGGATGCTCCGACGGGACTGCTTTCTGCCGAGGGCAAGGGCCCGGTCGTGGTGAGCGGCCACACGCCCACGGTGTCGCTGGGGCGTTATTGCGAGGTTGGCGGCCTGGCAGGGCTCGATGAGGAGTCGGGCC
>UROO01000182.1 GCA_900549555.1 uncultured Collinsella sp.
CAGCGTCAGATGTGTATAAGAGACAGGCCGTCGCCTTTGCCGTGTGCTCGGTCATCTTTAACATTGTGGGACCCAAGGTGCTCGGCCAGGTTACGACCAAGCTGTTCGAAGGCCTGGTCGCCAAGGTCAACGGCACCGGCGACGTTGACTTTGACTGGATCGCCAAGACGCTCGGCTTTTTGCTCTGCCTGTATCTGGCAAGCTCTGTTTGCAGCCTGATCCAGGGCTGGCTCATGACCGGCGTCACGCAAAAGATTTGTTATCGCATGCGCAAGGAGATCGCCGCCAAGATCGCCGTCGTGCCAATGAGCTACTTTAACGGACACAGCAAGGGCGACGTGCTCAGCCGCATCACCAACGACGTCGATACGCTGGGTCAGTCGCTCAACCAGAGCGTGACACAGCTCATCACGTCGGTGACGCAGATTATCGGCGTGCTCGTCATGATGCTTTCGATCAGCCTACCGCTTACCGGCGTCACCGTGCTCACGCTGCCGGCCGCCGCGATTATCCTGACCGTGATGATTCACTTCTCGCAGCCGTACTTCCGCGAGCAACAGCAAGTCCTTGGCACCGTCAACGGCATTATCGAGGAGGACTTTGCCGGCCAGAACGTCATCCAGGTGTTCGACCGCGCCGAGGCCTCGATCGAGGAGTTCGACCGTCAAAACGACCGTCTCTTTATTAGCGGCTGGCGCTCGCAGTTCCTGTCGGGCCTGATGATGCCGCTTATGAGCCTGGTGGGCAACATGGGCTACGTGGGCGTCGTCGTGGTGGGCGCGCAGCTCGCGCTGACCGGCAATGCCACGCCCGGCGACATCCAGAGCTTTATCCAGTACGTTCGCAACTTTACCCAACCCGTGCAGCAGCTGGGCAACGTGAGCAACACGATGCAGTCGATGGCCGCCGCCACCGAGCGCGTCTTTGAGTTCCTGGCCGCGCCCGAGGAAGAGCAAAAGGCCGACGCGCAGATTCCCGAGAGGCGTCCCGGCCACGTGGAGTTCGACCATGTCAAGTTTGGCTACACGCCCGACAAGACCATCATCCACGACTTTAGCTGCGAGGCGCAGCCCGGCCAGACCATCGCCATCGTCGGCCCCACCGGCGCCGGCAAGACCACGCTCATTAAGCTGCTGCAGCGCTTTTACGACGTGGACGGCGGTTCGCTGCGCGTCGAGGGCGTCGACGTGCGCGACTGGGACCGCGCGGCGCTGCGCGGCGAGTTTGCCATGGTGCTGCAGGACACCTGGCTGTTTAACGGCACCATCCGCGAGAACATCCGCTATGGACGCCCCGATGCGAGCGATGCCGAGGTCGAAGCCGCTGCACGCGCCGCACGCTGCGATCACTTTATCCATACGCTCGCCGGCGGCTACGACTTTATGATTAACGAGGAAGGCACCAACCTGTCGCAGGGCCAGCGCCAGCTCGTGACCATCGCCCGCGCCATTTTGGCCGACCGTCCGGCGCTGATTTTGGACGAGGCGACTTCCAACGTCGATACCCGTACCGAGGAACTCATTCAGCGCGCCATGGATGCACTGATGCAGGGCCGCACCAGCTTTGTCATCGCACACCGCCTGTCCACGATCCGCAATGCCGACGTGATCTTGGTGATTCGCGACGGCGACATCGTCGAGAAGGGTACACACGACGAGCTGCTCGCCCAGGGCGGCTTCTACGCCGACCTGTACAACTCGCAGTTCGACGAAGCGGCGTAACAACCGGCGGCAAACAACCGCAATGCCCAGAAAACGGGGGACGCAGGACAATCTGCGCCCCCCGTTTTTGTTCTACGGCCCTCGAACCGCCTCCCCTGGGACCTGATTGACAGCCCCTTCGAGGCCCTGTGGGCAAAAAATGGCAAATATGAGTACTGTTACCTTTTTGGTAACAGCCAAAACCGCCCCAAATGCCGCCCCCGCAGCTTGCATGCGCCTCTCAATTAGTCAAACAGCTCTATAGCGGGCTAATATGCGTCGACGTTAATGAACATATTTGCTGTTATGTCCATTGTTTTGCGAAAGTAATATGGCACTACAATAGCAACAGTACTCATATTTGGCATTTTTTCCCACTGGGCTTGGAAAGCGCCGAAGACCTACCGATGCCGGCAAGCAAACCACATCCTGGTGCAAGGGGGACAGGTTAATCTGCACCAACCTGGTGCAAAGTAACCTGCCCCCCCCTTGCACCAACCCCTTGACAACCCCGGCAACGTCGACGTCTTGGAAACGACAGACACTATGACCCAATCCGAGGGCACGGAAACGACAGGAGCCCCCGCTC
>UROO01000183.1 GCA_900549555.1 uncultured Collinsella sp.
GCCTATTTGCTCAATGTGTTCGGCTGAGATCGGAAATCAACCTAAGAAAGTCGATGTCTTCGTCCTCGGGATGCGCCACGGCTTGTTTAATGGCCGCTCCACCCTTAATGGAATAGATGACGGCGGTGAGCATGGAGAAGATGACGCCGCCGTACACAAAGAAGATGCCAAGCGGTACCGGGCTGCCGTTGAGGCCCGGGAAGGCCGTGAACGTGGCGGGCAGCAGATGCCAGCCATCCACACTGGGAAAGCCTGACAGCATGAGTGAGAAGCCGGTCATGAGCAGCGCCGTCGCAATCTTGCCGGGAAAGACGACGTCGATGGGGCGGCGATGATAGTGGCGCACGATGAGCGTGCCGATACCAAGGTAGATATCGCGACCAATGATGAGCACGCAAACCCAGATGGGAAGCTCACCGCGGACCACCAGGCCCAGTACGCCGGTAAATAGCAGCGCACGGTCGCAGATGGGATCCATAACCTTGCCGAGCCACGAGACCGTTTTGGTCATGCGGGCAATCTGGCCGTCCATCCAGTCGGTGGAGGCCGCGATGGCATAGATGACGATAGCGACGACACGGTTGTTGTCCGTCACAAACAGGTACAGGAAGACCAGCGTGAGGATCAGGCGCGTGAAGGTAATGAAATTGGAGATCGTGAAGATCTTATTCGACGGGTAATCGGAAGTGCCGATAAGCTCCTTTTTGATCTTCTTTTTGATGCCCACAGGACTCCCCCGCTGGTAAACGACAAAACTATCGATACTATACCCGTTCTGGCGATGTCTATCCAGCGCGAGCATAGAGAGTCCAGACATGTGGAGGACGGTTGGTCGTTGATTCTTCGTTGCTTAAAGCAATTGCTTATTAAACAAAAAAGGCCAGGCACTAGGTGCCTGACCTACAAACTTCTGGTCGGGACGACTGGATTCGAACCAGCGACCCCTTGACCCCCAGTCAAGTGCGCTACCAAGCTGCGCCACGTCCCGAAGCTTTTGTTGTTGCTCTGCTCTCGCTCGCAACAGGGAGTATATTAACCCGAAACTTTACCCTTGTGCAAGAACTTTTTTACAAATTTTGAAGCAAGTCCAAAATTGTATTTGCGAGCTGGGGTTTTGTTAGAACGGGAAGTTCTTGCGTACGCGCTGTGCTCACGATCCAGGCCTTGTTGGTATCGGTTCCAAAGCCCGAATCGGCGCGCGAGACATCGTTGGCGATAATGACATCGCAACCCTTGCGGGCGAGCTTTCGCTGCGCGTATTCCACGACGTTATCGGTCTCGGCCGCAAATCCGATCACGCACCGCTCTCCCTTTTGGCGCGAAAGCTCAGCCAAGATATCGACCGTCTCGACCAGTTCGATGCGATCCAAGCGCTCGTTGGCCTTTTTGAGCTTATGGTCGGCAGGGGCTGCGGGGGGGTAGTCGGCGACGGCCGCAGCACAAATGGCAGCGTCGGCCGTCTGGAAGGCGCCCAGAGCCGCCTGCAGCATTTCAGCGGCGGTCTGCACGCGCACGCACTCCACGCCGCGGGGAACATCGAGCGATGTCGGGCCCAGCACAAGCGTGACCGCAGCGCCGCGGCGAGCGGCCTCCCCCGCCAGGGCGATGCCCATCTTGCCCGATGACCGGTTGCCGATAAAGCGTACGGGGTCGATCGGCTCATGCGTGGGGCCGGCGGTAATGACGATGCGCTTGCCCGCCAGGTCTTGCGGCACGGGATTGAGCACCTCGCAGACGGTCTCGACGATGTCCTCGGGCTCGCTCATGCGTCCCGTGTCCACGTCGCCGCAGGCAAGGTAGCCACTGCCGGGTCCCACCACATGGACGCCACGGTCGCGCAACGTGACCATGTTGGCCTGCGTCGCCGGCGCCTTCCACATGCCATTGTTCATGGCCGGCGCGATCACGATGGGTCGCGGCGTGGCAAGCAGCGTGGTGGAGATGAGGTCATCGGCGATACCGTTTGCCATCTTGGCGATGATATTGGCCGTCGCGGGCGCCACGACCACCAGATCGGGCTCCTGCGCCAGCGAAATGTGGTGGATGGGGTCGGAGGGGGCGTCGAACAGACCTACAGCGACCGGCTCGTTGGTGAGCGCACGGAAGGTGAGCGGGCCCACAAACTCGGTGGCATGCTCGCTCATAACGACCTTGACGCGCTGTCTCTTA
>UROO01000184.1 GCA_900549555.1 uncultured Collinsella sp.
CTTATGGCCAAAGCGGGCGACGACCCCAAAAAACTCCGTAAGATTAAAAAGAAAAAGGCCCCCGAGGGCTTTGTCACCTGGAACAAGCAGACCTTCGAGCGCCTAATCGAGACGCAGCCTGAGACGCTCAAGCCGCGCCTGCGCATCACACACTCCATGGTGATTAGCGTGGTCGAGCAGGGCGGCGATGCCCGCGCCCGCGTACACGACCTCATCGAGACGAGCCTGCAGACTCCCGAGGAAAAGGCTAAGCTCGAGGTTCGCGCCGACGAGATCTTCGCCACGCTCATCGATTCCGGCGTCGTCGTTCGCACCGAGGTGCCGCCCGCACCCGACGCCCCGACTGACGCCGCACCAGACATCGACTATGCGCTGACGGTCGATCTGCCCGAGGACTTCGCGCTCGATCAGCCGCTCTCGCCGTTCTTGCTTGCCGCATTGGAGCTGCTCGATCCCGAGAGCGAGACCTATACCATGGACCTGATCTCGATGGTCGAGGCAACGCTCGAGGATCCCAAGCAGGTGCTGCGCGCACAGGAGCGCGCAGCACGCGATCGCGCTATGGCCGAGATGAAGGCCGACGGCATCGAGTATGAGGAGCGCTTGGAGCGGATTCAGGACGTTACGTACGAAAAGCCGCTCGAGGATTTGCTCGACGCCGCTTTTGACAAGTACCGCCAGGAAGTACCCTGGGCAAACGACTACCAGCTCTCTCCCAAGAGCGTTCTGCGCGATATGCTGGAAAGCGCGAGCGATTTTAAGGGCTACATTCAAAAGCTCGGCATCGCCCGCTCAGAGGGCATTTTACTGCGCTACCTGGCAGAGGCCTACCGTTCTCTCGACCGCACCGTACCCATCGAGAAGCGCGACGAGCGCCTGCGCGACATTATCTCGTGGCTGGGCTTTGTGGTGCGCTCGGTGGACTCGAGCCTGGTGGACGAGTGGGAGAACGCTGGCAACCCGGCAGCCCTCGACACCACGCCGCCGCAGGGCATCGACGAGGTCGTGGCGGACCGCCGCGGCTGCACGCTATTGGTGCGCAACGCGCTCTTTCGCCGCGTGACCCTTGCCGCCCGCGAGCGCGTTCGCGACCTGGGCGAGCTCGACGACGACTGGGGCATGAGCGAGATCCGCTGGCAAAAAGCACTCGACGCTTACCACGAGCAGCACGAGGAAATCCTCACCGACGGAGATGCCCGCAGTGCCGCGATGTTTTCCATCGATGAGTCCGACGAGAAGACCGCGCACGTATGGCACGTGCACCAGATCTTTGCCGACGAGGATGGCGACCACGACTTTGGCATCATGGGCGATGTCGATCTGGACGCTACGCAAGACGGCGGCGAGGTCATCTTCAAAAACTACCGCGTCGGCTTTATCGAGGACCTGCTCGAGGACTAGCCGAACATACTGGAGCGAAACAAGCGGGGCCGTTGGCAATATCGCCAGCGGCCCCGCTTTTGCACTATCTGCTATGCCTTACTCGGCATCCTCGACCTCATACGAATCCGCCTCGGCTGGCTCATCGTTTGTCTCTGGCGCAGCCCCGCGTGCCTCGTCAAAGGCGGCCTTCATGGTCTTGTTGCCCCACGTGAGCTTGCGAATGGTAAGATCGTCGGCCTTCTTGTTGGCTAGGCGCAGATTGTTCTCGGAGGACAGCAACGCCTCCTTGGTTTTCTGCAGATGGCTAATCGTCTTGTCGATCTCATCGATTGCCGTTTGGAACTTGCGGCTCGCGATCTCGTAGTTGCGGCCGAAGTCGTTCTTGAACTTTTCCATCTTGGCTTCGAAGTTCGTGACGTCGATATTCTGCTGTTTGTACTCCGCCAGCTCCTGCTTATAGCGCAGCGAACCCATGGCGGCGTTGCGAAGAAGTGTAATCATGGGAATGAAAAACTGTGGGCGAATCACGTACATCTTCTCGTAGCGATAGCTCACGTCGACTATCCCTGCGTTATAGAGCTCGCTCTCGGGCTCGAGTAGCGTGCAGAGCACCGCGTACTCACAGCCTTTCTGGCGACGATCGTGATCGAGCTTCTTAAAGACTGTCTCTTATACACATCTGACGCTGCCGACGAACTCTAGGGTGTAGA
>UROO01000185.1 GCA_900549555.1 uncultured Collinsella sp.
GGCTCGGAGATGTGTATAAGAGACAGGTAGAAGGGGGAGGCCTCGCGGCCTCCCCCTTTTTTGCGTTTATAGGCAACATTCCTTTTGCAATTAAATCAATTTAATCATCCACCGCTGAATATAGACGTTCACCGTTCTTTTGTCGGTTCTCTGTTCTCAATGGACTAATATTTGCTTTAGCGCACTGCTGCGCTTGTCCTGTTTTACACGGGTCGTTTTATTGATTGTGACGGAAGGACTCACATGGCAGATGTTCATGAGCTGCTTGATACTTGGATTGCCAATGTCAAGGACGAGGAGCTCCTCGCTGAGCTTAACACGATGAAGGAGCAGGGTGATGAGGACGCCATCACCGACGCTTTCTTCCAGGATCTCGCCTTCGGTACTGCTGGCCTTCGCGGCACTATCGGTGCGGGCACTAACCGTATGAATATCTATACGGTCGGTCGTGCGACCCAGGGATTCGCTGACTACCTCAATGCGACCTTCGAGCTTCCGACGGTCGCCATCGCTCGCGATAGCCGCAATAAAGGTGAGCTGTTCGTTAAGACGACGGCTGCCATTCTTGCAGCAAACGGCGTGACTGCTCTCGTGTATCCTAAGATTTCTCCCGTGCCGACGCTTTCCTGGGCCGTCCGCGACCTTAAGTGCTCCGGTGGTATTTGCATGACCGCTAGCCATAATCCGGCGCCTTATAACGGCTATAAGGCCTATGGCCCCGACGGCTGCCAGATCACCAGTGAGGCCGCCGATGCAATTTCTAAGGCTATCGCCGAGACCGATGCGTTTACCGGCGTGAAGTCTATGGACTTCGATGAGGCTGTTGAGCAGGGACTGGTCAAGTGGATTGACGACTCCTGCCTCGAGCGTTATTACGACGCCGTCCTCGCTCGCGGCGTGACGAACCTTTCTGCCGAGGAAATTGCAGGCGCCCCGCTCAAACTCGTCTACACGCCGCTCAACGGTACGGGCCTTATCCCCGTTACGACGGTGCTCGAACGTGCCGGCATCACCGATGTTACGGTCGTTCCCGAGCAGAAGGAGCCCAACGGCGATTTCCCGACCTGCCCGTATCCTAACCCCGAGATCCGTCAGGCTATGCAGAAGGGCATCGACCTCTGCGAGCAGGTTCATCCGGATCTGCTGCTTGCAACCGACCCCGATGCCGACCGCGTTGGCGTTGCGGTCAAGAACGGCGACGACTATCTGCTGCTGACCGGCAATGAGATGGGCGTTCTGCTGCTCGACTATATCTGCAAGACCCGTGCTGCCCGCGGCGAGGATCTCACCAAGAAGGTCGCCGTTACTACCATTGTTTCTTCCGCCATGGTCGATGCCCTGGCCGAGGAGTATGGGTTTGAGCTCCGTCGCTGCCTGACGGGCTTCAAGTACATCGGTGACATCATTACCTCGCTTTCCGATGCTGGCGAGGTCGATCGCTTTATTTTCGGTTTCGAGGAGAGCTACGGCTATCTGGCCGGCGACCACGTGCGCGACAAGGACGCTGTGAGCACTTCGCTGCTGATTTGCCAGATGGCTCAGTATTACAAGCTGCAGGGTAAGAACCTCGCCGACGCGATGCACGAGCTGTACGAGAAGTATGGCTACTATCACAATAAGACGATTTCGCTGAGCTATCCGGGTGCTGAGGGTGCGGCAAAGATGGCTGGCATCATGGCCGGTCTGCGCGAGAACCCGCCCGCGGAGCTCGCAGGGGCCAAGATCGAGGCTGTTGTGGACTACAACACCTGCGTGAACGGCCTGCCCAAGGCAAACGTCATCGAGTTCGATCTCGAGGGCGGCAACAAGGGCATTGTCCGTCCGT
Source organism: uncultured Collinsella sp. (assembly GCA_900549555.1). Classification (GTDB taxonomy): domain Bacteria; phylum Actinomycetota; class Coriobacteriia; order Coriobacteriales; family Coriobacteriaceae; genus Collinsella. The sequence continues at coordinate 1,826 of UROO01000185.1, forward strand.
CTGGTACCGAGCCTAAGATCAAGCTGTACATCTTCGCTAAGGGCGCGGATGCAGCTGAGGCGGATGCGGTGCTTGATTCCATCGAGGAATCTGGTCGCAAGCTGTTGGCCTAAGGGTTTGAAAGCCTATTTCTATAAGACGGAGGAGGGGATCTCGAAAACGAGGTCCCCTCTTTATTACGTTATATACAGCCGAGAATCACAAGATGTGTAGGAAATGTGTGCGCCCAGATTCCCGCCCCCGGGGCCCCTCCGGTCTGGC
>UROO01000186.1 GCA_900549555.1 uncultured Collinsella sp.
CTACACCCTAGAGTTCGTCGGCAGCGTCAGATGTGTATAAGAGACAGGGTGAGGATGCCGCTAAAATCGGCGGGAGTCATGACACGGAATCTGCTGTAGATAAGGCCCTGGTAGCCGTCCTCAAAACCATAGATCTCGATAGGCTCTTCGCTGTTGGTCATAAGCGTTTTGACGATGCCGCGCATAGTGGCGTTGAGCGCCTGGCAGTCGCCGCCACTGGTAAGAAGACCGATCCTAAGCATGATGAATCCTTCCGGGCAAGTTATAACATGCGCATAAGTTTACCCCCGCACACTGTTGATACGGGGTAAAACGTGTTAGCTCAAGCGTATGGAAATGTAAACAACGTCAGGCGAGCGTAAGGCCGACGGGCCTGGCTCCTTACAGTGCGAAGGCGTCGACGTCGCCCCAGTGGCGGCGCAGCGTAATAGCGGCGGCGGGCTCGGTGTTGTCAAAGACGACCGACCATTGCGTATTGCTGGTGATGTCTTCCGGATTGGGTTCTTGCGCTGCGGCGCGCAGGGCTTCCCAGACAATCGTTTCGTCCTGGGCACCGACATGGGCGTCAAGGACATCGGCGATTGCGACGGCGCGCTCTTTGCCATGGCCCAGCTCGCCATTCTTTTGGTTGGGCAGCACTTCGTCGCCATAGCAGGCGTAGAAATTCGTAACCTGGCGTACGGGAGTCGCTTTGAAAGCACGGTCCGGATCGCGCGGATCCCACTCTACTACGTGCGCGTCACCGGCGGCGTCGTTGATAAAGAAGTGGTAATCGCGTCCTGCCATGGCGTGCATGTCGTAGGCGGAAAGCAGGTCGACAGCTTCTTGCGTGGTGGCGGCACGGTCGAGCACCAGACGGATGGCGAGCGAGGTATTGATGACGGGGCGTTGCGTGTCCTGGTCACAGGGCTTGGAATCCAGGGTGAGTACGGCAATGGACACGCCGCATTCGTTAACACCGTCGAGCTGGGCAAACGGGCCCATGAGTGCCGCGGCGCGTCCGGCGACGGAGTCAAGCGGAGTGTTATCGCCCAGGTTGTTAAGGGCGGCAAGCCCGATGGAAGCATAGCCGCCGCGTGGGTGATTGCGCACCAGCAGCGCCGAGGTGTCGTCCTTAAAGTCGTAATTGCGACCGGTGCGCACGCGGCCTTCGGCATCTACGGCGACAAAAGCGCTGCAGGCAAACTGGGGCGCCTGGACATGTGCCGGCACACCGGGCAGCACCTGCGCCACCACGGCATCGATGTAGGCCTGGTCGTCGCGCACGCCAGCGGCGATGATGCGATCGAGATCGTAGTCGTAGGCGATGTCGATTGCGTACAGGTCATAGCCATCCGCGTAGCCGGTCAAGCGTTTGAGCGACGCGGCGGACTTGATTTGCTTGTGATAAACGATACCGGTGGCAGCGGCAAGGCCGACGGCGACTCCCGCGACACCGCAGGTGATGGCAATGTTACGTGGCTTCATGACGGCTCCTCTCGTCCTGTTAGCGCAATTGTCGCAAAAGGAGCGCGGGCATGATGGCTCAACTTGGTGAGTGGCGCGGAATTAAGCACGGAATGAAGAGTGCGGCGCTGGCGTGGCGGGGTATGCTGGAGGGGACCATCAACCCAGCGAAAGGGGAGAGTATGACGGATCAGGAAACGCCCGAGCGCGCGCATATGACGGCCGATGATATCGAGGCCGCCAACGACCTTATCGACTTTATCGAGGCATGCCCCAGTATGTTCCATACGGCGGCGACCATTATGGCCGAGCTCGACGAGGCGGGCTTTACCTACCTGCCCGAGAATGCGGCGTGGGACATCGAACCGGGCGGGCGTTATTACACGCAGCGCAACACCTCGAGCGTTGTTGCCTTTAAGGTGGGCGAGGACCTGGCCGCGACGTGGGGCGAGGACGGCGTCGCCGGTGACTATCATTTTCAGCTCACGGCGTCGCACAGCGATTCGCCGACGTTTAAGGTCAAGGCCGTGCCCGAGCTCGATGGCGCAGGCGAGACGCTGCGCCTGAACACCTGTCTCTTATACACATCTGACGCTGCCGACGAACTCTAGGGTGTAGA
>UROO01000187.1 GCA_900549555.1 uncultured Collinsella sp.
TACACCCTAGAGTTCGTCGGCAGCGTCAGATGTGTATAAGAGACAGTTCATGCACAGGGCACGAGCGATGGCCACGCGCTGTTTTTGACCACCAGACAGGCGACCCACGGCGGCGTGCGCGAACTTTTCGAGCCCCACGCTCGTCAGATGCTCCATCGCGACCTTCTCGGCCTCGGCCTTGCTCATCTTCTTGAGCGTGACGGGCGCGAGCGTGCAGTTGTCGAGCACGTCCATGTTGTTGAACAGGTTAAAGCCCTGGAACACCATGCCGATGTCCTCACGCAGCTTGTTAATGTTGCAGCGCTCGGCCGTAAGGTCCTGGCCGTGAAACCAGATGTGGCCCGCGTCCGGGGTCTCGAGCAGGTTGAGGCAGCGCAGGAAGGTCGACTTGCCCGAGCCCGAGGCGCCGATAATGGTGACGACCTCGCCTGATTTGACGGACAGGTCGATGCCTTTGAGTACCTCGAGCGAGCCGAAGCTCTTGCGCAGGCCCTCGACGCGGATAAGCGGCTCTTTGGTTTGTGCGGCGGCCGCAACGCCGGTAGTGGCGGTATCTGCCATGATGATTCTCCTCGTCTTAAGCCTAGTTGGAGCTGGGCAACGTGGCCGGAGCCTCGGCGCCGAGCTTTTTGCCAAAGGCCTCGAGCAGGCGGCTCGCCACGAGCGTCAGGATCAGGTAGACCACGAGCGCCACGCAGTAGACCTCCATCTGGCGGTAGTACACACCGGCGACCGTGGTAGTGGCGTACATGAGGTCGAACACGCCGATGACCGAGAGCACCGACGAATCCTTGATATTGATGATGAGCTCGTTGGTGAGCGCCGGAATCGCGTTTTTAATGCCCTGGGGAAACACGACTTTGCGCATAGCCTGCCACTGCGACAGGCCCAGCGAGCGCGCCGCCTCGGCCTGGCCGGGATCGATGGACTCGATGCCGCCGCGCAGGACCTCCATCATGTAGGCGGTGGAGTTGAGCGAGATGGTGACGAGGCCGGCGGTGAAGGTACTCCAGATCTGGTTGGCCTGGGCGGTCTCGAAGCCCATGCCGCGCAAAACGGTGAAGCCCGCGTAATAGATGAGCAGGCCCTGGACCATCATGGGCGTGCCGCGCACGATGGTGGAGTAGATGGTCGCAAAGCCGCGGCCGATACTCTTAAAGAAGCGCACCAGGTCGTTGTCCACGCGATCGAAGGTCTGAATACGCAGGAACACAAAGAGCAGCGCCAGGAAGAATGCGATGACGGTGCCGAAGGTGGCAAGCGCGATGGTGATCTCGATACCGCGGATAAAGAAGTCCCCGCTCTTGTAGGTCATGTAGACCAGGCTCGACAAAAAGTCGCTGGGGTTGGAATCCGAGACGATGCTCACCTGCACCAGGTCGATAAACGACATGACGCAGCGGTCCACGAAAAAGATCACCGCGATGGCGACCACGACGTAGCTGCCCAGGCGCGCGCCGCGGCGGAAACGCTCGGATGCGAACGGCGACGTTTCGCGATAGTCGCTCCAGCACATGAGCTTGGTGACGAGCGCCGCCGCCGACACGACAATCCAGGCCCAAAGAATCGCCCAAAGGCAATCCTGGAAGATACCGGTGGGGGCCAAGAAGCTCAGCGGCGTAGGGTTGCGTTGGCTAAACGCCAGGCCGAGCGCCGCGATAACGCTCGTGCCCAGGTACACATAACGGTGGTCGGCCTTGATAAAGGAGGCCAGACGATTGATGGTTTTCATGCTGCCTCCCTATGCCGGCTGACGGTCGAGGCACGCGTCCCACATTTGGTCGCGCTCCTCTTGGCTAATGTCCTTGAGCGTCTTGTCGATGAGCTTAAGGAGCTTGTCCGAACCCTTGCGGCAGCCGACGTTTGCCGCGACCTCCTGCTTAAAGCCCTCGCCCTCGGCAAAATGAATGGGGACGATGCCCGGGTTTTGGGCCATATAGCCCTTCTCGTTCTCGGTGTTGTAGGTCTGTCTCTTATACACATCTCCGAGCCCACGAGACGGACTCCTAT